>JBCBXF010000311.1:0-1291 GCA_039816705.1 Pseudomonadota bacterium
TGCCGCGTCGCCGGCGGGCGTGGTGCAGCGCTTGCGGTTCTTTGTCAGACCCTGCAAGAGCGACGTTGCCATGCGCTCCCGCATCGCCTGAGGCATCTGTGATGCGAGCGCGCGCGCGGGAGAAAAATCGAACAAATAGACCGCACCTACAAGCCCGCTGAGAACGGCGAGGATCGCAAGTGCCGGTTTCGTGAAACGCCAGAGCCATGCGCGCGGCGAGGTCTGTTGCGCACGGTGTGTCAGAGAGCGGATGAAGGTGCGATCGGTCACATAAAGCGACGCGCCGGGAGAGGACACATCGTGCACGAGCACATCGGCATCGGTGCTACGCAGATTGTCCGCAGTGGTCAGTGTCGCGTAAGGCCAGGTGATGCGCCCATCCTGAAACGGTGCGCTCTCATCCGCGGGCCAGAACACCAGGCCATCCGCTCGCATCTCGCCATGGACCGTGATCGCGCGCGCAGATTGCCCGTCGCTGTAGCGGCCCTCGAAGAGCTGACGATCAGAACCCATCAATATCGAACGCCTCCGCCAGCCCCTCGCCCGTCTTGCTGAGTGCGGCCGCGTTCTGCACCACACGCTCGACGTCGACGGTGCCGGCCACCTCGAACTTCTCGACAAAGTACTTCGAGATCCGCGCGAGCGCTACGGGCTGCAGGATTGTCAGCGAACCGATCACGATTAACAGGTTCGTGAAAAACAGCCACAACATCCCACCGATGCTGAGCTTCAGGTTCAGCCGTGCGGAGGAATATGTCGTGTGGCGCGTGATGTAGTTCGTGATCGCGGTGAAGTAGATGACCTGCAGCAGACCAAGCCCAACAACATAAAGCACCAGCCCGCCGATGACGAGAAAGCCGATTTGCTTCAGCGCTTCCGGGTCATTCTCCAGCTGCGCGAGCCGCTCCGGATCGGCGAACACACTGAGGTCGAGGCCGATCAGCAACGTGGCGGCATAGACAATCGCACCAACAACAGCGAGACCGCCAATAAAAATCCCCGCAAAGCGCGCATAGATATCTCCGACATCGCCATCGTAAGAGAACCGCTCGCTGCCGAAGAACTGAGCGTGTGTCATCTTCTTGTAAAGCGCATGGGTTCGGTAGGGGATGATCCAGCCCGCCGTGAAGATGATCAGGATCGTCGTCCAGATATACGTCCACGCATAGTTCCAGCCGGAGCCTTCGAGTGTCCCGCGAATGCCGCGCCACGTCGTGCGGGCCAGGCGATAGCGTCGCGCGCGCCAGATAGCGATCCCGAAGAAGATGAACACGACCGCGTAGAACAGAAC
>JBCBXF010000312.1:0-1151 GCA_039816705.1 Pseudomonadota bacterium
GTTGGTGGCGGGAACGGAACGCTCGCGTCGATCGTGGCGCGTCGTGCGCCGCATCTGAAAGTGGCCACCTTCGATCTACCGGCCGTTGCTCCGCTGGCGGAAGCGCGGTTTCGCGCGGAAGGGCAGTCGTCCCGTGCGCAGGTCTTCAGCGGTGACTTCATGCAAGATGACATCCCAAAAGGGGCTGATGTCATCTCGCTTGTTCGCATCCTGCTGGATCATGACGATGCAACAGCTCTCAAGCTTCTCCGTCAGGTGCGGGACGCGCTGCCCCGCGGTGGGACAGTGCTGATTGCGGAGCACATGGCGGGTTCACCCGGCGCAAAGCGGACCGGTGATGCGTATTTTGGATTTTACCTCCTTGCGATGGGGCGTGGGCGCCCGAGAACGCCGAAACAGATCTGCAGTTTGCTGGAGCGCGCCGGCTTTACGGCTGTGAGGACGGTGAGCAGTGCACGGCCGATCTTTGCAACGGTCGTGCTCGGGCGCCGCAAGGAGGAAGAGTCTGCGCATGAGGAACAACTGTAAACTAAAATTGACAGTTTGACGCGTCTAGTCGTATTGTCACAAGGCAGGGAAGAAATTCCCGTGATGCGATCTCTGCGATCTTGAAGGATCAGACAGGTTGAAAACGTCCGCTGTTGTTGTTGATGCACCGCGCCAGATTGCGGTCCGGGATGTGGCGCTCAGCGCCCCCGGTGCTGATGACGCCGTCGTTGACGTCCGTTTCAGCGGGATCAGCACAGGCACCGAGCGCCTGATCTGGAGCGGCGACATGCCGATGTTCCCAGGGTTCGGTTATCCGCTTGTGCCTGGATACGAGTCTGTCGGTGAAGTCGTTGACGCCGCGCCCTGCTCCGGGCTCGCGGCCGGTGACTTCGTATTCGTTCCCGGGTCCAAGGGTTTTGAAGATGTACGCGGTCTGTTTGGCGGGTCTGCGAAGCGGATCGTCTCGCAGACCTCCCGGCTCGCACGGATCGACCCCGAGCTTGCGCAGGACGGGACGCTTTTTGCACTGGCTGCCACCGCCTATCACATCCTTGCAACCGGCACGCCGCCTGACCTCATTGTAGGTCATGGCGCGCTAGGGCGACTGCTTGCGCGTTTGACGGTCGTCTTCGGCCACCCGCCGCCACGTGTGTGGGAGCAAA
>JBCBXF010000313.1:0-776 GCA_039816705.1 Pseudomonadota bacterium
AGAATCAGCCAACCCTCATCGAGATGCATCGGCGCCCCCGCTATGATGGCGCGATACGCATCGAGACCGTCTGCGCCGCCATCGAGTGCCAAGTGCGGATCGTTCTGTCGAACGTCTGGCATCAGTGTGGCGATGTCATCGCTTGGGATGTACGGCGGGTTGGAAATGATGAGATCAAACGCTCCGATCACGCTCTCGAACCAATCGCTCTGCACCAAGCTCGCGCGCGCTGCGACGCCGGCGCTGACGGCGTTGCCTTGGGCTACGGCCAGCGCCTCAGGAGATAAATCTGTTCCGGTGCCAACCGCGGATGGCAACTCAGAAAGGAGAGAAATGAGGATGCAACCCGTGCCGGTTCCGAGATCGAGGATTCGCGGATTTGGAGGCGCGTGATCCTGCCTCAATATCTCGAGGGCATGCGTAATCAAAGTTTCCGTATCGGGACGTGGATCGAGTGTTGCGTCGGTGATCTGGAAGTCGTGACTCCAGAAGGCCCGTCGGCCTATGATTCGCGCGACGGTCGCCTGTGAAATTCGCTGCGAGACCATTGTATGGAAACGCGCGCCGAGCTCAGGTGAGATGGCGCTGTCGAGCTCCAGCAACAGTCTATTCGGTGTCATCTGAAGCGCTGCTGCCAGCAGTGTCCGGGCATCGAGCTCCGCGCTTTCGTGTTGCCCTGCAGCGCGCAGCGCAACAACGCCGGCTTTCAACAGGGCTTGGACGCTTTCAGGCGGTGCCATCGAGCGCAGCAAGTTGGGCGGCCTGACGCTCTGTGA
>JBCBXF010000314.1:0-709 GCA_039816705.1 Pseudomonadota bacterium
ACTCAAACGCCACCAGCTTCGGCACATCGGCCGGTAGCTCGGACAGGACTCGATCCAGATCGCGTACATCATTGTGCTTGAAGATGCGCTTATTGGCCTTGCTGTGACGAATGCCTTCAATCATGGAGGCATGGTTGAGCTCATCGGAAACGACCACGCAATTCGGAATGCGCGCCGCAAGCGTACTCAGCGTTGTCCAATTCGAGACATAGCCTGACGTAAACAGTAGCGCATTTTCCTTACCATGCAGATCGGCAAGCTCTTGCTCAAGCAGGACATGATAATGGTTGGTGCCAGAAATGTTGCGCGTGCCGCCGGCCCCGGCGCCACATTTATCGAGCGCGGCATGCATCGCTTCGAGAACCGCCGGGTGCTGGCCCATGCCGAGATAGTCGTTTGAGCACCAGACCGTCACCGTGTCCGGGCCAATGTCGCCATGGTAGTCGGCCACAGGGAACGTGCCCTTGCGACGTTCGATATCTGCGAACACGCGGTAATTCCCCTCATCTTTAAGGGCCGCTAACTCACTTTCAAAAAAGGCCTCATAATCCATCAGGTCCTCCCATAGTCTAACTTATCAGGTGTTTGTTTTGGTTTGGTCACGGCGTCCTTGCGAACCGCCCAGGACCAAAGGCGTTGATCTGGCAATGGCAGGATCAGCGCCAAATGCTCAAATACAGCAAGCAGCGCCAGCGTCCCCAAGAGGAGA
>JBCBXF010000315.1:0-245 GCA_039816705.1 Pseudomonadota bacterium
GCTGATTACACGCCTCGCATGAAGGCCAAGTATGACGACCAGATCGTCAAGGCCATGACGGAAAAGTTCGGTTACACGAACCCACTTCAGGTTCCGCGTCTGGAAAAGATCACGCTCAACATGGGTGTGGGCGAAGCCAGCCAGGACAAGAAGAAGGTTCAGACCGCCGCGGAAGAAATGGCTCTGATCGCTGGTCAGAAGCCGGTCATCACCAAGGCGAAGAAATCGATCGCTCAGTTCAAGCT
>JBCBXF010000315.1:255-663 GCA_039816705.1 Pseudomonadota bacterium
TGACCTTGCGCCGTGATCGCATGTTCGAATTTGTCGACCGTCTGGTGACCGTGGCGATGCCGCGCATCCGTGACTTTCGTGGCCTGAACGCCAAGTCGTTCGACGGCCGCGGCAACTACGCGATGGGTCTTAAGGAACAGATCGTGTTCCCCGAGATCTCATACGACAAGATCGACAAGGTGCGTGGCATGGACATCATCGTCACCACCACTGCGAAAACCGATGAAGAAGCGCGCGAATTGCTGCGCCTCTTCGGCTTCCCCTTCCAGGGCGAGGCTGGCGAACAAAAGGCCGCGGCATAAGCCGTGCGTCTTGTAGAGACACGAAAGAAGAGAGCTTAAGTCCAATGGCGAAACTGAGTTCGATCAACAAAAACGAGCGTCGCAAGAAGCTCGTTGAGAAGTACGC
>JBCBXF010000316.1:0-627 GCA_039816705.1 Pseudomonadota bacterium
GAAGACGTCATGAGCCGCGTCTCCTACGTAATGATGAACCCGGACGGTCGCGAGAAACTGACCACTGTTCTGCGCGAAGCGTTGAACGAACTGATTGGCACGGTGTGCGAGCAGGCCGGCATCACGCGCGAGGACATTCTCGACTGCGTCTTCGTCGGCAACCCGATCATGCACCACCTGTTCCTCGGCATCGACCCGACGGAACTCGGTGGCGCGCCCTTCGCCCTCGCGGTATCGGGCGCAGTGCACACGTGGGCGAGTGAGTTGAAGCTCGACGTGAACGAAGGTGCGCGAGTATATGTGCTACCTTGCATTGCGGGCCACGTGGGCGCGGATGCCGCTGCCGCCACCTTGTGCGAAGCGCCACAGGGCGCAGACGAGATGACGCTGCTGGTGGACGTCGGCACAAATGCGGAGATCGTGCTCGGCCACAAGGGACGAACCCTCGCCTGCTCTTCACCCACGGGCCCGGCATTTGAAGGCGCGGAAATTTGCTGCGGGCAGCGCGCCGCTCCCGGTGCGATCGAACGCGTCCGCATCGACCCTGTCACTATGGAGCCGCGCATTCGCGTCATCGGCGCGGATATGTGGTCTGACGAAGAAGGCTTCGACGAGGCAATCAAAGAT
>JBCBXF010000317.1:0-594 GCA_039816705.1 Pseudomonadota bacterium
GTTCGCAGCCGACAGGACCAACGAGCCGTGCAAAGCGAGCGCCAAGCAGGTCGTGAAGAAGAAGGTGATCGCGATCATATGCGCGGGGTTGTAGTGGAAATTCCCGTAGGTGTAGCCCACGTTGTTCACCCAATCGAGGTGACTGAAAATTCCGTATGGGAAACCGTGCCCCCAAGCGCCCATCAGCACAGGGCGGACGATCACAAGCGTTACATAGGCCAATATCGCTACGCCAAATGCAACGGGGACGTGATACCCCATGCCCAATTTGCGACAGATCTCAATCTCGCGGAACATCCAGCTTAGGAAGGCCGCCACCGCACATCCGGTGATGATCTGCCAAAGCCCGCCTTCTTCCAGCGGTGCCGCGCCCAGCCCATATTCTAAGGGGGGTGGATCGATTGAGATTAACCATGGATTAAAGGTGCCCCCAAGGGCCGCACCATAGAAGATCATTATGGTGCCGAGTGCTGCGAAAAAGATCGTCGTCACACCAAAGAAGCCGACGTAGAACGGCCCGACCCAGAAGTCGAACAGATCACCGCCGATCAGCGTCCCTCCGCGGACGCGATATTTTCTCTCGAAGCTGAGCAG
>JBCBXF010000318.1:0-291 GCA_039816705.1 Pseudomonadota bacterium
GCAAAGTGCCCTGGGCGGACATGGATTGGAGAGGTGGCCGAGTGGTCGAAGGCGCACGCCTGGAACGCGTGTAGGCGGGTAACCGTCTCGAGGGTTCGAATCCCTCTCTCTCCGCCAGTTAGATGCAATTATTGCAATGAATTCAATCATTTGATGCGCCCTCCCGAGCTTTGAACCCGCAACCATACCCACACTAAGGCAAAGCTAGCGCGAA
This sequence comes from Pseudomonadota bacterium, assembly GCA_039816705.1. Classification (GTDB taxonomy): domain Bacteria; phylum Pseudomonadota; class Alphaproteobacteria; order Rhizobiales; family CALHAX01; genus CALHAX01. The sequence continues at coordinate 215 of JBCBXF010000318.1, forward strand.
GAGAAAGCGGCAGACGGTTGGCAAATCGGATCTCTCCCAGGTGTTCATAAGTGAGCAGGGGCGTCCGAGTGCGCTTG
>JBCBXF010000318.1:301-583 GCA_039816705.1 Pseudomonadota bacterium
GTACTCACGCAGTAACTGCTGCCTCGTATGAGGCAGAGGATAGGAATTTGGGGGGCGGGGGTGATGCCGATCGGAACGGTTAAGCAACTATGCAAGCCCAGCTCAGTGGTCACAAGCAGCAGTGCGTCGGAGCAGGTTGCACAACTTGAAAACTTCGAGAAGCTGCAGAGCGACGCGACCGAATTCTTCCGCCGAAATCACTTCACGGATGGGCTCAGGCGACTCGTTGAACGGGGTATGGAAAGGCTCGCGGGCAATACCGCCGATTGTGCCTTTTACCTG
>JBCBXF010000319.1:0-574 GCA_039816705.1 Pseudomonadota bacterium
TTCCTTGGCGATGGTCATGTCGTTGGTCACATCGGCAAACACAGTGGGGCGCACATAGTAGCCGCGATTGAACCCCTCGGGGCGCCCCACACCACCGGCAACCAGCGTGGCCCCTTCGTCGATCCCCTTCTGGATCAACCCCTGCACCTTGTCGAACTGGATCTCCGACACCAGCGGCCCGATATGCCGTCCGTCCTCATGCGCGCTGCCGACCGTGGTTTTTTCCGCGGTCTCGCGGGCAATCTCGACGGCGCGGTCGTAGAAGGCGTCCTCCACCAGCATCCGCGTCGGCGCGTTGCAGGACTGGCCGGTGTTGTTGAAGCACCGCCGCACGCCGGTCTTCACCGCCGCTTCGCCTGCATCCTCGAAAATGATGTTGGCGCCCTTGCCACACAACTCCAGCGACACGCGCTTGAGCGTATCGGCCGCATTGTGCGAGATCGCCTTGCCCGCGCGGGTCGAGCCGGTAAAGCTGATCATATCGACGTCGGGATGGGCACTCAGCTGGCTCCCGACACCTGCACCGTCCCCGTTCACAAGGTTGAACACCCCGGGCGGCACGCCCGCCTCGTCG
>JBCBXF010000031.1:0-7463 GCA_039816705.1 Pseudomonadota bacterium
CGACTGCGCCGGTCCTTCAACGCCCCGGATGCAAGTGAAGCGGCCCAGCTTGGCTGGATTGCCGATCTGCTGGTTTATGGATTTTATCTCCGCGGTGGCGTGATCGCGGGGGGTTTGATTGCTCGCCCGCTGCTGCGGATTGTCGGCAAGCGCTTCGATCTTTCCTACGTTTATGGCCCCGTTGTGCGGGCACAGGTTGGCCCCACGCTGCTGGAGATCAGTCGTCAGTTCAACGTGCCGCATATGAGCACCTGCGGCGGGCGCGCCCGATGCTCCACCTGTCGTGTGCGCGTGGAGAGCGGTGGTGATCGGCTGCATCCTCCCGCCGAGCCGGAACGCCGGACGTTGGCGAGCATCGGCGCCGGGCCCGATGTGCGGCTTGCCTGCCAGACGCGGCCGAAATCACCGCTGACGGTGTTCCGTCTCATCGCACCGGAGACCGGAGGCAAGACGCCTGCGCATCAGATCCCGCGGATCAGCGTTGAGGATGCCGGCGTTGAGCGCGAGCTGGTGATGCTCTTTCTCGATGTCCGCGGTTTCACGCGCTGGAGTGAGGGCAAGCTGCCATATGACGTTGTTTTCATCCTCAATACGTTCTTCGCTGCCGCGTCACAGGCGGTAACCGCAGAAGGCGGATGGATCGACAAGTACATGGGTGACGGCATGCTGGCGGTGTTCGGTCGGGACGTTGCAGCGGATGTGGCCGCCCAGCAGGCACTCAAGGCGGCGGCGGCTATCGATGTTGCGCTGGAGAAGGTGGCGGAGCGGATGGCGGGCGAGGTGGGCGAGACGGTGCGGGTCGGCATCGGGCTCCATGCAGGCACCGTGGTGCTTGGACGGATCGGTTTTGAAGACGCGAGCGCGGTGACGGTGATCGGGGAAGCCGTCAACACGGCAAGTCGGTTGGAAACACTCGCCGGGGCGGAGAACCTGCAGCTTGTCGCATCGCAAGCTGTGATGATGCTTGCCGGTTGCGAGGCCGCTGCGGACTTTGAGAGTGAGGTCACCGTGAAAGGCCTGCGAAAGCCGATCAACGTTTTTGGCTTTTCATCCGCACGATCGATTATCGATGCTTTGCCCCCACCGAGCGACGAGGCGACCGATCGGGTGATCCAATCCGACCGGCTTGCCTGACAGCAGAACGCCTCTCGACTGGCAATCAGCGCTGCGTATTGAAGACGTTACGCGCTTTGTTGCCGCTGGCGAACGCAAACGTCGGCGTAGATGCGGTTGTTTTTGTTGCATACTTTGACCAGGTCGCCGTGACTTTCGTCCCAACCTTGATCTTGTCGTACAGCGCGAGGACATGCTTGTTGTGCATCCGCACGCAGCCCTTTGACACGTTCTTGCCAATCGTGTGAGGGGCGTCTGTCCCATGGATGCGGTACATCGTCGAGCCAAGATACAGCGCCCGCACACCCAGCGGATTGCGCTTGTCGCCGCCCTTGACGAACGCAGGCAAGTTCGGATTTTCCTTCCGCATCAGCGGGGTCGGGGTCCATGTTGGGTTTTCTGCCTTGCGGCTGACCCGGAGAACGCCCTGCCAGCGGCTGCGTTCACGCGGCACGGCAATCGGGTAGCTTGTGGCACGCCCCTTCGCAAAGACATGATAGAGTCGCCGATCCCCGAAGCTCACGATGATCTGGCCAGGGCTGTACTTCTGCGGGAACGAGACGGTCTGCGTATCGTAGACCGTGTTCTTGCCGCCGCCCCAGAGGAACTGGGCTGACGCACTGGATGCACTTGCGACGGACAATCCGGCAGCGATCACGACAGCGCCCGCCAGTGACGGCAGAGAAACGCGAGAAATCAGCGAAGATGAAGACAGGCGCATTGGGGCAGCACTCTCCGAACATTTGACTGCGTTTAGGCTGCCGCAACGTGTGGATTTCGAACGATAAAGGCAAAAGTTGCAGCCACATTCGCTGTCGCTCCGCCGCTGGGTGTTGCTGGCAAGTCGCAGACGTCCGGCATCATCGCACCGGAGGTGCGTGTGAGGCGATGGAGTTGAGCCGCGATATCGCTTTGGGGGCCCGATCTCGCCCGATCCGGCCTGACGGTTGCCCTTGCTCCGGGGTCTTGCGACAAGTGGGTGATATTGACGGGCCGGTCAGGATGAGCGGTGGCACGTCACTCTCAGGCGCGACGACGGATGCCGATGCCAACCACTGAACCGACGTTCGAGATCGCTGTCGTCGCCGGCGATGGGATCGGGCCTGATGTGATCGCCGCGGCACAGCGCGTTCTGGACGCCACGATTTCCAGAGTTGGTGGTTTTTCGCTCACATACGTCGATGTGCTGGCAGGGGCCGGGTGCTTTCGTGATACCGGCGCAGACATTAGTGCCGAAGACTTCGCGATATGCCGGGCCGCAGATGCGATCCTGCTTGGCGCGATAGGATTGCCGGGCGTGCGGCTCGACGACGGCACGGAGATTTCGCCGCATCTGCGGATGCGTGACGCATTCCGCCTCTTTGCCGGGGTCCGACCGGTCAAGGCGTTTCCGAACACGCCGCGGGCGCTCACCGACCCGCGCGCGGCGGACATCGACTTCATCATTTTGCGCGAAAGCACGGAAGGTCTGTTCTATTCCCACGGGCGAGGCGAGGTGAACCACACAGAAGCGCGGGACACGTTGCGTATCACCCGCAACGTCTGTGAAGACCTTTTTGACTTTGGCTTCCGGCTGGCCGCCCGACGCAAGGCGCGCGGACATTCCGGCACACTGACATGCGTCGACAAAGCGAACGTCTTCCGTTCGATGGCGTTTTTCAGGGCGATCTTTGACGAGCGCGCGGAGCATTATCCGGATATTCAGCGCGCTTACAGCTATGTCGATGCGCAGGCCCTCGATCTCATCCGTCGCCCCTGGGATGCCGATGTCCTGGTGATGGAGAATATGTTCGGCGACATCCTCTCTGATCTCGGGGGCGGGCTTGTGGGCGGGATGGGCATGGCGCCGTGTGCAGAAATCGGTCTGGAACATGGGCTGTTTCAGCCTGCGCATGGCTCAGCGCCGGACATTATGGGCAAAGGAATTGCGAACCCGACGGCGACCATTCTTTCGGCGGCCATGATGCTCGACTGGCTGGGCGAGACCCGAGCCTGCCCGGCGGCGGCGCGCGCGGCGCAGGCAATCGAGGGGGCAATGTGGCGCGGGTTCGAAGACAAGCGCGTGCGGCCTGTCGAGTTCGGCGGTGATGGCACCACGCAGAGCATGACCGACGGGGTGATCGCCTCGCTTGAAGCTGCGCTCGACGCCATGGACACCCCATCTGCCCGGAGCAGCGCATGAGCTTGCTTGTTGGCGCGATCGCGGATGATTTTACGGGTGGGACGGACCTCGCGAACACGCTCGTGAAATCCGGGATGCGGACGGTTCAGACGATTGGTGTGCCGGATGAACATTTTGACGCGTCGGGCTTCGATGCCGTCGTGATCGCGCTCAAAATCCGCACCATAGCTCCGCAAGATGCAATCTCACAGGCTCGCGGGGCTCTTGCCTGGTTCACGCGACGTGAGGCGGCGCAGATCCTTTGGAAATATTGCTCGACGTTCGATTCCACGGACACAGGGAACATCGGGCCGGTGGCGGATATGCTCTGTGACGCTCTTGATGTCCCACTCACGATCGTGTGCCCGGCATTTCCGACAACGGGGCGGACGCTTTACAAAGGGCATCTGTTCGTCGGCGACGCGCTGCTTTCTGCCTCAGGCATGGAACATCATCCGCTGACGCCAATGCGCGATGCGAACCTTGTCTCCGTCCTCTCTCGCCAGACGCCGCATGATGTCGGTTTGGTCGAACTCAGTTGCGTGCAGCGCGGACCGGATGCCGTGCGTCATCGCATTGAGACCCTGCAAGCCAACGGGGCACGATACGCCGTTGCGGATGCGGTGAATGATGACGACTTGCGAACGCTCGGCACAGCACTGTCCAGTGCACGGTTGATCACTGGAGGGTCCGGTATCGCGATCGGCCTCGCGGAGAACTTCCGTCGCGCGGGCACACTGGGCGCTGCACAGTCTCCAGAATTGCCGGAGGTCACAGGCGGCGCGGCAATCCTTTCCGGCAGTTGCTCGCAAGCGACGCGGCGACAGGTCGAGCATTTTTCCTCTGCAAAACCGACTTATCGTTTCAACATGCAAGACTGCGCTAGACCAGAGACCACGCCGCGCGCACTGGCCGACGCTGCACTTGCGTGGGTATCCGAACAGGATGGGGAGACCCCGATTTTGATCTCCGCGTCCGCTGCGCCAGATCAAGTCGCGCAGCTACAGGATGCGCGCGGCATCGAGGCCGCAGGTGCATTGATCGAGGATGCGCTCGCCCTGACCGCAAAGGCGCTGGTCGTTGCTGGGAGGCATACTATCATCGTTGCGGGAGGCGAGACATCGGGTGCCGTAACGCGGGCACTTGACGTGAACGCGCTGCGCATCGGCCCTGAGATCGATCCGGGCGTTCCGTGGACCATTGCCATGCGTGGTCCTCACAGCGCACCGTTGGCACTCGCGCTCAAATCCGGCAACTTTGGTGGTGATGATTTTTTCTCCAAAGCGCTTGGCATGATCCAGCCGCGGAATCCATCATGAGTGAGACACGCATTCGCGAGATGATCTGCCGCCTTGCAGCGTCGATGTTCGCGCGTGGGCTTACGTTTGGTTCGTCCGGCAACATCTCAGTGCGTGTCGATGACGGTTGGCTGATGACGCCCACCGGCGTGACGCTTGGCACGCTCGATCCGGCTCGGCTCTCAAAGCTGGATGACACTGGCCGCCACGTCTCCGGCGACAAGCCGACAAAGGAAGCGTTCCTGCACCGCGTGATGTACGACAAACGCAGTGACGCCAGAGCCGTCGTGCATCTGCATGCGACGCATTCCGTTGCCGTCAGTTGCCTTGCCGACATTGACCCAAAGAACGTCCTGCCGCCGATCACCGCGTATCACGTCATGAAGGTCGGGCGTCTGCCGCTGATTGATTACTATCCACCGGGCGATCTTGATCTGGCGCGCGCGGTCGGCGAAATGGCCTCCGATCACCATGCCGTGCTGCTCGCCAATCATGGACCGGTTGTCGCTGGGACATCGCTCGAAAGCGCTGTCGCCGCGACGGAAGAACTTGAAGAAACCGCAAAGCTGTTTCTAATGCTGCAGGGCCATCGCACGCGATTTCTCAACGCTGAGCAGGTGGACGAACTGAACCGACGGTTTGTGACGACGTGATGAGCTTTGAGGCACGCAGCGCACGGCGCGGAAGCACCCGACGTCTACTTTGCAAAGCCGTTGCGTTCGTCCTCGTCTCCCTTGCTGCGCTCACGCCGTTGGCACATGCCGACACGCGGAGCACGGAACGGGCCTTCGCCACCCGTGTCGGCACGACGGTCGGCAAACTGCGGGAAGACTTCGCGGCAGTCGGTATGCTGCGGTGCGGCAGTTATGTGGGAACGGCAAGCCTCATCGGCGACCATCGCACGATCGTCACGGCGGCCCACACGTTCCGATACTCCGCACATGAGTTGCGCAAGCAAATCTGCAAAAAACGCAGTGATGCCACGTTCCGCCACTTCCGCTGCAAGGGGCGCATCCGATCCGGCTTGCAGGCCGACGCCGAGGTGGGGTTTGCGCTTGGTGTCAAACGTTGGCGCCGCGACCTCTATCATCGTTCCGGCGCGCGGAGAAAACGACCATCCGCCTGCACATTCACGATCTGGCCCAAGACAGGTCGCAAACGGCTGCGTCGCAAAACCTACACCGTCGACCCGACGTCTGTGACTTTTCCTCCACCACTCGAGTCGCAGGATGTCCTCGAGCTTTTGCGCAAGGACTGGGCGATCGCACGGCTCACGCGGAAAGTCGACGGAGTGACACCCTTTTTAATTCCCGAGCGCGAACGTGAAGAGATCGGAACGAAGCGCCTCCTCCAGCTCATCGAAGATGGCGCTTGGGAAGAGATCAGCGCGCCGGTCACCGCCGTCTCGATCAAGTTTGCCCGGCGCGGACGTGCGCAAAAGCGCTTCGAGACCTGCAACGTCAACAGCGCGATCCGCAATCGCTATCGTTCAGGCTCACTGTTTTTTTCCAATTGCTTTGCAGAGCCCGGCACGTCAGGCAGCCTCGTCCTTCAGCCGGTGAATATGCTTGACGGGATCGCGATCAAGCGAGGCTATGTGGCCCGCGGGATCATTGCGACGGTCTCCCGGCTCGCGACACCCGGCAGTACGCGCAAGGCTGTCGGTCTGACCGGCGGGATCATGGTAGAGCGGGAACTTGCCGACGCGCTGCGCAAGATCATCGGTGAGGCAAACCCCGTCATTCCCCTGCCAGTGGTTCATCCGGATGCCGTGCGCCGTACACCGTCGCCCGGACAGTAAACGGTCTCAACTCGGCTCAAATCTGAAGCGTGTGTGCAACGATGCGGGCGGCGTCTTCAATGCGAACGCTGCCATATGTGACACGTGGCCCGATGCCAAGCCGCGAGGCAAGATAGGCGTCGGCCTGCGGGCGCTCAGCATGTGCGTGCATCAGGCAGGCTGCTGCGACACTTCCCAGGTTGTCGAGCAAAGCGCGCAGATTGACATCGATGTCGCGCGGGTTGTGCAGTAGGTCGCGCACATCACCGAGGGACTGCTCAAGGAGACGCGTACCTGATGCCAGATCCCCAAGTTCGAACAGAACGGAATCCACTGTCTCCGGATCACGCTGCAGCACGCGCATCACATCAAGCGCAAGCATATTTCCTCCGCCTTGCCAGATCGCGTGTGCGGGAGCATCGCGATAAAGCGCGGCGAGCGGAAAGTCTTCGATGAACCCGTTGCCGCCGAGACATTCCATCGCCTCGGCGATCAGATGAGGGGCCGACTTGCAAACCCAGTAAGAGGTCACCGGCGTCATGAGGCGAGCCCACGCGCGCTCCTGTTCGTCATCGGGCTGATCGAAAGCACGTGCGAGGCGCAAAGTCAGCGCGGTCGCAGCCTCGGTATGTAATGCCATATCGGCGAGCACCTGTGCGACGAGCGGTTGGCTGACGAGAGGCGCACCGGCAACTCGGCGCTGGCGTGCGTGATGGATTGCTTCGCTGACAGCACTCCGCATCAGTCCAAGAGAGACCAGGGCGCCATCAAGACGCATCAACGCCATCGTTTCCGCCAGGATATCGCGCGCTTTGCCCGCCGCACCGACAGGCCACGCCTGTGCGTCATCGAACTCCGCTTCGACAACGGCGAGCGCACGATGACCAAGCGTCCTCTTCAGTCGGTTAAACTGGATGCCGTTCATCTCACCGTCTGGCAACACCCGAGGCATCATGAAGCACGATGGCCCGCCGGGCGTCTCGGCAAGCACGAGGAAGGCATCACTTAGCGGTGCGGAGAGAAACGATTTTTCTCCGTTCACGCGATATCCGTCAGTGCCCGCGTCATTGTCATCGCCAATGCGTTCGGCCCGCGTTCTGGCGCTCGCAAG
>JBCBXF010000031.1:7473-19819 GCA_039816705.1 Pseudomonadota bacterium
CGTAGTGACCCTGACGTTCGCTGAGCGCGAGGCTGACGGTCAACGAGGCCTTCTCGCTCATGTGGCGCAGGCGGGGATCATAGTGCGGCTCAAGGATCTTCGGGATCATGGTCTGTGCCATGCCGGCATCGTTGAGCAGCGCGGCGATACTCGCGTTTGTCATGGAAAGTGGCGCGACGTGGCTCGGCTCCATCTGGCTGGCGAGAACGACACTCGCAGCACGCGCCACGTTCGTGCCCGTTGCGACCGCATCGCTGCCAGCGAGATGGGCAAAACTGCGGGCATGCAGACCGACGGCCATGCTGGCGCGCATCAGCGCATGATAGCTCTGGTCCAAGGTGATCCGGTCAACGCGTTCCCCCCAGCGATCGTGGGTCTCCAGAGTTGGGAGATCGACGTTGGCGCGGTGCGCATGGCGCTGCATCTCGGCGGAGCCGGCCTCTGCGCCGAAGGCTTCAAGCGCGGCGATCGCAAATGCGGCCCCTTCGCGCGTGACAGCCCCTTTTAACGCCGGATCGGCAACAAAGAGGTTCACGTCTTCAAAGGGCTCACACTGGTTGGCCGCTGTGCGACGTTGCATCGTTCTTGGTCCGCAATCATGGTCGCCGTGTCGTCGCTCAGACAGTCCATACCGGGGTGCAAAAGCGATTGTTGTCGTCTAGCCGGAGTCGGCGTATAGCGTCGCCTTTAATGTCCAAGCGCACCCACTCCACAGCACAATATCCGCATCGCCACCTCCTTTCGATCGAGGGGCTGACGGCGGGTGAGCTGACGTTGCTGCTCGACCTTGCTGAAAAGGCGGCAGCGCAATCCCGCGAGATCATGAAGAAGACTGACACCCTGCGCGGGCGCACGCAGGTCAATCTTTTCTTTGAGGCATCAACGCGGACGCAAAGTTCCTTTGAGTTGGCGGGCAAGCGCCTCGGTGCCGACGTGATGAACATGTCTGTCTCGGCCTCGTCAGTGAACAAGGGCGAAACCCTGCTCGATACCGCGGTGACGCTGAATGCGATGCGGCCGGACATTCTGGTTGTGCGGCACAGCGAGGCGGGTGCCGTCGAACTGCTGAGCCAGAAGGTCGACTGCTCGGTGATCAATGCGGGCGACGGATCGCATCAGCATCCAACACAAGCCCTGCTCGACGCGCTCACGATCCGCCGTAACAAGGGGAAAATCGAAACGCTCATCGTCACGATCTGCGGCGACATCCTCCATTCCCGCGTGGCCCGCTCCAACATCATGACGCTCAACGCTCTGGGCGCGCAGGTTCGCGTTGTAGCGCCGTCGACGCTGCTCCCGCCTGGCGTTGAGGATCTGGGCGTCGAGGTTTTCACGTCGATGGCAGAGGGACTGAAAGACGCTGACGTAGTAATGATGCTGCGCCTTCAGCGCGAGCGCATGTCGGGTGCCTTTGTGCCGTCGACGCGCGAATACTTCCGCTTCTTCGGGCTCGATCATGACAAGCTCGCTCATGCACGGCCGGACGCGCTTATTATGCACCCGGGGCCGATGAACCGCGGTGTCGAGATCGACTCGGCCGTGGCTGACGATGAGCGCAGTGTCATTCGTGAACAGGTCGAGATGGGGGTGGCTGTGCGCATGGCCGTGCTCGAGGCGCTTGCGCGCCATCTCCCCAACAGCTGAGGCCTGACCATGGCGGCGCAGAACGACAACGATCCGAAGGTCGGTGAGGGCTCCAGCGATGGGCCGTCGGCACTCATCAACGCACGGATTGTCGATCCTGCCAGCGGGCACGATGAGCTCGGTGGTCTGCTAATCGAAGACGGGATGATCGCGGACTTCGGCCCGCATCTGCGTCGTAATGCGCCAAAGGGCGCGGACATCATCGATTGCCGCGGCAAGGTGCTTGCGCCCGGACTGATCGACATGCAGGTCGCAACCGGCGAGCCGGGCGACGAGCACCGCGAAACGCTGGAGACGGCAAGCCGGGCCGCTGCCGCCGGTGGCGTCACGACAATGATGGTGACACCCGACACTGATCCGGTGATCGATGACGTGGCGCTCGTCGACTTCATCCAGCGTCGCGCGCGTGACACGGCGCAGGTGCATGTCTTGCCATCTGCCGCACTCACCAAGGAGCTGGCGGGTCAGGAAATGTCCGAGATCGGGCTGCTGCGCGAGGCTGGCGCTGTCGCCTTCTCCAACGGTCCACATAGCGTGGTGAATGCGCAGGTGATGTGTCGCCTGCTCACCTATGCGCGGGACTTTGATGCGCTCGTGATCCACCACGTCGAAGATCCGGATCTGGCACGCTCGGGTGTGATGAACTCTGGATCGATGGCCAGCCGTCTCGGGTTGCCGGGCATCCACAGCGCTGCCGAGACGATCATGTTGGAGCGCGACGTCCGCCTCGTTGACTGGACGCGCGGGCGTTACCACGCGGCGATGATCTCCTGTGACGACAGTCTTGGGGTGATCCGTCAGGCCAAGAAACGCAAACTGCCCGTGACCTGCGGCGTGTCGATCAACAATCTGGCGTTGAACGAGAATGACATCGGGCCATACCGCACCTTCTTCAAAGTTCGCCCGCCACTGCGCTGTGAGGACGAGCGCCGTGCGATGGTCGAGGGCGTCGCGCGCGGGCACATCGACGTTATTGTCTCCGCGCACAACCCGCAGGATGTCGATGCCAAACGTCGCCCGTTTCAAGAAGCGAGTGATGGCGCGATCGGGCTTGAGACGATGCTGTCAGCGGCGCTGAGGCTCGTGCATGATGACGAGCTAACACTCCTCGAGCTTCTGCGTGCGATGACCGCACGACCTGCCGAAATCCTCGGGCTTGCGAGCGGACGGATCGCGCAGGGCCTGCCAGCGGATCTGATCGTCGTCGATCTCGACGTGCCATGGGTTGTCGCGCCAGAAAAGCTCCAATCCCGCTCGAAGAACACCGCCTTCGATGAAGCGCGGTTGACCGGCTATGTCTGCCGAACGCTTGTTAACGGGCGCACCGTGCATCAGCGATCGCGGTGACGGCGTGATGGATTTTTTCTCCGCTACCATCGCCTTGGCAATCGGCTATCTGGCAGGCTCCATCCCAACCGGCCTGCTGCTCTCCCATGCGTTCGGGCACGGCGATGTGCGCGCCACCGGTTCCGGCAACATCGGCGCGACAAATGCGCTGCGGCATGGAGGAAAACTGCTCGGTGTTGCGACGCTCGCAGGAGATCTGGCGAAAGGCATCGTTGGGGTGCTGCTTGGGGCTGCGGTCATGGGGGGCGCCAGGATGTTCGGGACATTCGGCATCGGAGGCGATGTGACTGGCGCAGCGCTCGGTGGCGTCGGGGCGTTTCTCGGACACCTCTATCCGGTGTGGCTGCGGTTTCGTGGCGGCAAGGGCGTCGCCACGTTGATCGGCGTTCTGCTGGCACTCGACTGGCCGTTTGCACTGGCATTTTGCGGGGTGTGGCTTGCGGTCGCTGTCACCACGAAGATCTCATCACTCTCAGCGCTGGTCGCGACCGCGCTCGTCAGCGTCGGCACATTGATTTTTCGGCCAAGCGGTCTCGCATTCGCAGTTTTTTTCATGGCGCTCTTGGTATTTTGGCGCCACCGTGAGAACATAACGCGAATATCGAGTGGTGAGGAGCCAAGAATTGGCGGTGCAAGAGCAAGTCAATCGGATACGAAATCCTGACGTCTTAAGTGAAGAACAGCGGCTTGACTGGCTTCAGCTGATCCGCAGTCCGCATGTTGGTCCCGCCGGGTTTCGCGAACTCGTCAACCATTTTGGTTCGGCGCGCGACGCGCTTGCTGCCTTGCCCGATCTGATCGCGCGGATGGGCCCGGTGGGGCGACGACACGGCCGATCGGGTCGTGGCAGGCGCAATCGCGTTGCACCCCGTGCAGAGATCGAAGCGGAGTACGAGACAGCTCTGAAAATGGGCGCGCGACTGGTTGCGCCCGGAGAGCCCGGCTATCCGCTCTGGCTTGCCGAGACAGAGGGCGGGCCGCCTCTGCTTTACATTATGGGCAACGCAGCACTCGCCGAGCGCCCGATCGTTGCGATCGTTGGCTCGCGGGAGGCGTCGGCTGCGGGGCGGGCGCTCGCCGAAGAGATGGGCCGCGATTTCGGAGCAGCGGGGTTTGTTGTCGCGTCAGGCCTCGCCCGCGGGATCGATGGCGCCGCGCACCGCGCCAGTCTCGAGCGAGGGACACTTGCTGTCGTTGCGGGCGGGATCGACGCGATCTACCCGGCTGAGCACGCGGAACTCCACCACGCGGTCGCCGAACGCGGGCTGCTGATCACGGAGATGCCGCCCGGACATACGCCACGCGCGAAGGACTTTCCGCGCCGCAACCGGATCGTCAGCGGCGTTGCTCAAGGCGTGGTCGTCATCGAGGCAGCACGGCGCTCGGGGACATTGATCACGGCTCGCCTTGCCAGCGAACAAGGGCGGCAGGTTTTCGCGGTTCCGGGACATCCCCTCGATCCGCGCGCAGACGGCACCAATATGCTGCTTCGGACCGGAGCCACGCTCGCCACCCGCGCTGAAGATGTGATCGAGGCACTGGCGCCGCTTGACCCGCGAGCCAACGCGCCGCGCCTGGCCGCGTCGTGGGTGGCCACGTGTGATCACCCGACGCACGAGCCCCTTGGTCAGACCGAGATCGAGACCGAGGGCGATGATCTCTTTTCAGCATCGCAGCGGACTGAAGACAATTCGACCGTCCATGCTCCTGCGAGAACCCACCGCAGGTCCGGCATGGAGGAAGCGGTCCATACTCTCCGGCCTTTCGCAGACCTGGATCGCGCTCATTCGGCGATCGGCATCTCGCGCGTCTCGGCCAAACCTGATCCCAGAACGACGCAACCGCATCCGCGGGATCAACTCCTGTCCGCGCTTGGCACGACGCCCGTCGCGATCGACACGCTCTGCCGCGTCACCGAACTGACCACACCTCAGGTGCGCAGCGCACTCACCGAGCTGGATCTCGACGGCCGGATCGAGCGCCATCACAACCAGCTTGTCTCCTTGCGTCGCTGCGCTTCGCCTGACACCGACACCACGCATTCGATATCACCGGCGACGGCAGCGACAGACGCGCCAGATCTCGTTGCTTGAGGCGTCACACCCGTTTTGTGCTGTCAGCGTTCGGCGACGCACCGGGCGCCATCGCCCGGCTTTCGAGATAGGCGCGCTGCAAGTGCGTCGCGACCGAACCGGCGCCGGCGCGGAGTGCGACCTGCTGCACCTCCAAGATCATTTCAGCGAGATGCTGCGACAGCCCGGCGCGAAGTTCGCGCTCGAGGCTCGATGTGATGGGTGGGGTATGCGGTAGCGGCGTCTGCGGGTCCTGCGACATGCTCATAGGTGGGGGTCCCCAAGAGTTGCGGAAGACGAGGGACAGTGTGGCCGCACGCCTTTAAGTTGTATTGTGATAACCAATGGTTGTTTTGATGTCTATGCCTTCAGGCTGCGACACTATTTTTTTGCACCGAAGGTGCAGCTCGCGTGCGTGCGCGTTGGAGCTGGCCGTCATCCCGACCGGCCACAGTTCCGCGTTTGACAGCCCTTTTTGCTTCCACCATGTTCGAGGCCAATTCGCGAGATGACCTCCCGGCAAAGGCTCCGTGAGGCGGTCGTGATCTTCCAAATTTTCAATGGGATGCCCCTGTGCCCAGCAACCTCGTCATCGTGGAATCGGCTGCCAAAGCCAAGACGATCGAAAAATACCTCGGCCGTGACTATAAGGTGCTCGCCTCGTACGGTCACGTCCGCGATCTGCCCTCGCAGAACGGATCGGTCGACCCCGAGCAGGACTTTTCGATGATCTGGGAGGCCGACGCTCGATCACGCAAAATCTTGACCGAAATCACGAAGTCTTTGAAGGACGCTGACACGCTCTATCTCGCGACTGACCCTGATCGTGAGGGCGAGGCAATCTCGTGGCACATTCTCAAGCACCTCGAGGAAAAGAAAAAGCTCAAGGGCAAGGATGTGCATCGTGTCGCCTTCAATGCGGTGACAAAGACAGCAATTCAGAAGGCCTTGGCCAGCCCTCGCGACATCGACCAGCCGCTTGTGTCGGCATACCTCGCGCGGCGGGCGCTCGACTATCTTGTCGGCTTTAATCTCTCTCCTGTGCTGTGGCGCAAGTTGCCCGGTTCGCGCTCGGCGGGCCGTGTGCAGTCTGTCTCGCTAAGGCTGATTTGCGATCGGGAAGACGAGATCGACGCGTTCAAGACGGATGAATACTGGACCATTATTGCAGCATTGAAGACGGGCGACGGGACGGCGCTTCAGGCTCGGCTCAATGCAATCGAGGGTAAGAAACTCGAGAAACTGAGCATCGGCAATGAGACGATGGCGCATGCAATCCGCGATGCGCTGCCCACGGGTTCGACGGCCTATGCGGTGACCAACGTCGAGAGCAAGGCGCAGCGGCGCAATCCGCAGCCGCCATTCCGCACCTCGACGTTGCAGCAGGAGGCGTCACGCCGGTTCGGTTTTTCGGCGAGCCGGACGATGCAGATTGCCCAGAAACTCTACGAAGGCGTGGATCTCGGTGGTGAGACGGTCGGTCTGATCACTTACATGCGAACGGATGCGGTGCAGATTGTGCCCGAGGCTATCACGACATGTCGTGACGTGATCGAAAAGACCTATGGCGCGCAGTACCTGCCGAAAGAAAGCCGCGATTACAAGACGAAGGCGACAAACGCCCAGGAAGCTCACGAAGCGGTGCGCCCGACGTCGCTGCACCGCCGACCGGACCAGATCGCCAGCCATCTCGATGCCGACGGAAAGAAACTCTATGAACTGATCTGGCAGCGCACGATCGCGAGCCAGATGGCAAGTGCGGAACTGGAGCTGACAAAGGCACTCATTGATGCCAAGGGCAGCGACGGAAAAACCTACACATTTCAGGCGAACGGCTCGGTCGTCACCTTCGATGGCTATTACAAAGTTTATGAAGAGAGCCGCGACGATGACGCAGATGACGAAGACTCACGCCGCCTGCCGAAATTGACGTCGGGCGATGCGCTCGGCTGCGATGCGATCGAGCCCAAGCAGCACTTTACGCAGCCGCCGCCACGTTACACCGAGGCGACGCTCGTCAAACGCATGGAAGAGCTGGGTATCGGGCGACCCTCGACATACGCCTCGACGATCGCGACGCTCCGCGACAGGGATTACGTCACGATCGACCGTCGGCGCATCTTCCCGCAGGACAAAGGACGGCTTGTCACCGGGTTTCTGAAAAGCTTTTTTGCCAAGTACGTACAGTACGACTTTACGGCCGGGCTTGAGAACCAGCTCGATCTCATCTCGGATGACAAGCTCGAATGGAAAGCGGTGCTTCGCGATTTCTGGAAAGACTTTTCTCACCAGATCGACGACGTGAAGGATTTGCGCGTTTCAGAGGTGCTGGACGCGCTGAATGAACTCCTCGCGCCGCATGTTTTTCCTCCGCGTGAGGATGGCAGCGATCCGCGATCCTGTCAGTCGTGTGAGGATGGCCGCCTGAGCCTTAAGGTTGGGCG
Organism: Pseudomonadota bacterium; assembly: GCA_039816705.1. Classification (GTDB taxonomy): domain Bacteria; phylum Pseudomonadota; class Alphaproteobacteria; order Rhizobiales; family CALHAX01; genus CALHAX01. The sequence goes on from JBCBXF010000031.1 coordinate 14,981, forward strand.
GTTCGGCGCGTTCATCGGCTGCTCGAATTATCCGGAATGTCGCTTCACGCGTCAGTTTTCCGACAGTGGGGACGGTGCAGGCGCGCAGATCAGCCCCGAGGGGAAATTGCTCGGGGAGGATCCGGAAACCGGGCTCGACGTGACGCTGCGCACCGGGCGGTTTGGCCCCTATGTGCAGCTCGGCGAACCGGTGGAGAAGGAAAAGCCAAAGCGCGCGTCGCTCCCGAAAGGCCTTGCCGTCGATGACGTTACGCTTGAAAAAGCGCTGCAGCTGCTCAGCTTGCCGCGTCATGTTGGCGACCACCCGGAGACAGGCAAACCCATCAGCGCGGGTATCGGGCGCTACGGACCGTTCGTGCTGCACGACGGGGTGTATGCCAACCTCGACAATCCGGAGGAGGTTTTCACCGTCGGACTGAACCGCGCGGTCTCGGCGCTTGCTGACAAGGCGGCAGGCAAAGGTCGCCGTCGCGGACAACCCGCCGCGCTAAAGACACTTGGCGATCACCCGAACGGTGGCAAGGTCGAGGTTTTTGAAGGGCGCTACGGGCCTTACGTCAAGCACGAGAAGACCAACGCAACGATCCCGAAAGATCGCAAGCCGGACGAGATCACACTCGAGGAAGCCATCAAGCTGGTTGACGAGCGGGCTGCCAAGGCGCCAGCGAAGAAGAAAAAGGCACCTGCGAAAAAGAAGGCCGCGCCCAAGAAAACTGCGGCGAAAAAAGCCCCTGCTAAAAAGACTTCAACGGCAAAGAAACCTGCTGCCAAGAAGCCGGCCGTGAAGAAGACGGCCGCAAAGAAAGCGGTTCCGGCAGACGCAGATGCGGGCACAAAGGAATGAGCGGAGTACGCTTGGCGGTATCAGATGACGTGCGACGGGCAATATGAGCGACGACGCCGACGGCGCGGGTCAACCGGAGCGCACGGCGCGTGCTGGCAAAAGGATCCGTCGCTCACGCGTGGCGCAAGCCGATGCGTCACCTGTCGGGCGACCTGACGCGCCAAGCAAAAGCAGTCGAGGAAAACCGGCCCGGCCTCGCAAGGGCGCTCCCCGCACCACGTTACCGAGCCGCGAGGACATCCTTGCGTTGATTTCAGAAAGCGATGGCAAGGTCGGCAAGCGGGAGATCGCTCGTGCTTTCGGCATCCGCGGTAACGATAAGATTGGCCTGAAGGCTCTTTTGAAAGAGATGGCAGAGGACGGGCTGTTGAAAGGCAACCGTAAGCGCCTGCGTGAGCCTGGCAAGCTGCCACCCGTCACCGTGCTCGAGATTATCGCACGTGATGACGACGGAGAATTTATCTGCGCCCCCGCAACCTGGGAGCAAGAAGAGGCGCCGTTGCCGCGCGGCCTCATCGCCGAAGATCGCGGCGCGGGTGACGGGCTCGCAGGGCTTGGGGATCGCGTCCTGGCCTACATCGATCGTTTTGATGCGGCCGATGAAGCCGGCCTCACGTTCTCCGCGCGTATCATCCGGAAGTTGCCACGCGATACGCGTCAGCTGCTTGGCATTTTCCGCTCTCACAGTTCCCGCGCCGGGGGCACCATCGAGCCTGTTGAGCGCAAAAACATGCGCTCAAACAGTGTGGCGGGTGACGATACCGGTGGCGCGGAGGATGGCGATCTGGTGCGCTACGAGCTTGTCGGCAACAGGCGGCTCGGGCCACCTCGCGCACGCGTCACGCATGTCCTCGGTAATCCCGACGACCAAAGGCAGATCAGCCTGATTGCGGTGCACGCGCATGGCATTCCCGAAGCCTTTCCCCAGGCGGCGCTTGATGAGCTGCAAAGGCTTCCCCCACTCGATGTCGACGCGCGAACCGACCTTCGTGATGTCCCCCTGATTACGATCGACCCACCTGATGCACGCGATCACGATGATGCGGTCTGGGCGGCGCCGGATGATAATTCAGACAATGGCGGCGGATGGATTGTCGTCGTCGCAATTGCCGATGTGGCGCACTACGTACGGCCTGGCAGTGCGCTCGACCGATCCGCACTCGAGCGCGCGAATTCAGTCTACTTTCCGGATCGCGTCGTCCCGATGCTCCCGGAGGAAATCTCGAACGACCTGTGCTCGCTCCGGGAAAACGAAGAACGCCCATGCCTTGCCATTCGCATGTGGTTCAATGCGTCGGGGAAGAAAATACGTCATCGGGTGATGCGCGGTATCATGCGCAGTCGGGCAAAGTTGTCCTATGTCGAGGCGCAGACGGCGATCAATGGCACGCCCGGTCCGACAGCTGAGCCCTGGCTGGAGCCGGTGCTCAAGCCGCTTTGGTCAGCCTATGCAGTTCTTCGAGCGGCACGCGAAAATCGCTCGCCGCTTGATCTCGATCTGCCGGAGCGCAAGATCGGAATTGGTGATGACGGCATGGTGGCCAGCATCACGGTGCCAGAGCGCCTCGATGCACATCGGCTCATTGAGGAGTTCATGATCCAGGCGAACGTCGCCGCGGCGGAAATTCTGGAGACCCGGCGCCAGCCCCTCGTATACCGTGTTCATCCGGCGCCAGAGCCTGAAAGGCTTGAAGCCCTGCGCGACTTTCTCGAGACGCTGGAGATTTCAATCCCAAAAGGCGGCGCGCTCAAGCCGCATCACTTCAATCGCGTCCTTGCGCAAGTCGATGGCACCCCGCATGACCAACTCGTCAACGAGGTCATCCTTCGCGCGCAGAGCCAAGCGATCTATGAACCGGCGAACGAAGGGCACTTCGGGTTGAATCTCGGGCGTTATGCCCATTTTACCTCCCCGATTCGGCGCTATGCTGATCTGCTGGTTCATCGCGCGCTGATCAGTGCGTTCGACCTTGGGGATGACGGGTTGCCGGGAGAAATGGTGCCGCAACTAAGTGAAATCGCGAAGCTCATCTCGGAGCGTGAGCGGCGGGCGATGGCCGCCGAGCGTGAGACAGTAGATCGACTGATTGCCTCGCATCTTGCAGAACGGATCGGCGCCACGTTTCAGGCGCGCGTCTCTGGCGTTACCCGGAGTGGTCTGTTTGTCCGACTGGATGAAACCGGGGCCGATGGATTTGTACCGGCCCGTGCGCTGGATGATGATTACTACGAGCATGACGAGGTGCGGCGCGCGATGGTGGGCACGCGGAGCGGGCGCGGATATCAGCTGGGGGATACGGTCGAGGTGGAGCTTGTGGAGGCGGCCCCGGCAGCGGGTGCCCTGCGCTTTGACATGCTGAGCCCGGCGCATCCGCTTGCCGGGCGCGCGCCTGGCCGTGGTGGCTCTGGACGCCAGTCAAAGCGCGGAAAGTCTGGCAAGCGCAGCAGTAGTGGGCGCAGCGGGGGCGGGCACAAGGGTGGCGCCAAACGCGGGCGACGCTAGGCGATAGGCGCTATTGCCAGCGTTGATCCGCGGGATGAGGCGATGCGCTGTCTTGACTTGATCCATGCTCCGCCGCTTCTTTCCGCGCATGACAATCCAATACAAATCCGACGACGACGGACGGGTCGACGCCGAACGCGACACCATACGAGCGATGTCGTGTGGTGTACGAGGCCGGTGCCCGGCATGCGGCAAAGGCCGCCTGTTCAGCGCATGGCTGAAGGTGGCTGACACCTGCGACGCATGCGGGACCGAGCTGCATCATCACCGCGCGGACGATGCACCGGCGTATTTCACGATCTTCATTGTGGGCCACCTCGTGATCGGGCCGTTGCTCTGGACTGAAATTGCCTATCAGCCATCATACTGGGTGCATTTCACGGTCTGGCCGACGCTCACCATTGCGCTGTCCGTGCTTTTGCTTCCACGTATCAAAGGTGCGCTTGTCGGTCTGCAATGGGCGCAGCGGATGCATGGGTTCAACCCGGACAATCGCGATGAGGAGCATCTGGCCGCCTCAACGCCGGTGCGGGACGCACCATGAGTGCGGCTCTTGAGCGATTGAATGCTGCTGATCGCCCGCGCGTCCAGACCAATCTAAGGCCCCGCGATGCGTCGAGCCTCGTGTTGGTTGATCGCTCGGGGGCTGAGCCGCGCCTGCTGGTTGGACGTCGGCATCCAGATCAGGTCTTCATGCCCAACAAAGTGGTGTTTCCTGGCGGTCGTGTGGATGCGTGCGATGCGCGGGTGCAGCTTGGTGATGATTTGCATCCGATGGAGGCGCAGAAACTGCTCTTGGACATGAAGGGTCGGGTGGTGCCCTCGCGGGCCCGGGCGCTGGCACTTGCAGCCGTGCGTGAGCTATTTGAAGAAACCGGCCTTGTGCTCGGCCGGAAGGCGGGCGCGGTGCAGACGCGCTCTGTCGGCTGGAAAGCGTTTCTGGAGACTGGCCATGTGCCGCGGATTGATCGGCTGATCTACTTTGCACGTGCCATCACACCACCACGCCGGCCACGCCGATACGATACGCGGTTCTTCATCGGCATTGCAGACGATCTCGCGCCTGTCTCGCGCGATGGCGATGGCGAGCTGCGCGAGTTGAACTGGCTGACATTCGAAGAGTGCCGGAGCTGCGAGTTGCATGTGATGACGCGCACGATCCTCGATGAGGCGGAGCAACTGCTTGACGCAAAAGCGCGACCGAAGCGCCGCAAATCATTGCCGTTCTACTTTGAACGCCACGGACGTTTTCAGCAGGAAGAGCTTCGCCTGCCGTGAAAGTTTGCCGATCGCGGTCTGCGATATTGACGGATCGTGTGCAGTGCGGCATGGCTTGCGAACACGGCGCGGATGACATGTCGGCGGCCGACTTTACACCAAATTCCCATAAAGCGGAGCCGCCCGATGGCGAAGCCAACGCAAACGAAAATCCGTCTCGTCATCGTGCGCGCGTTCTTTTTCGTCACATAAAAGAACCCTGTACCGGCCGTGC
>JBCBXF010000320.1:0-563 GCA_039816705.1 Pseudomonadota bacterium
TCCTTAACGAAACCTTAACAAAGGTTATCAAATCGGAGCATCTTAGGAAATTCGCGAGTTTATACTCCCCATAAATGGTGAGGGCGGCGCGTCTGTCATAACGCGCCGCCCTTCTACTATAACTTGTGTTTCCGTGGGTTAACCGCGCGCTGCCAGCACTTCTTCCACGGTGCGCAACCCGGTCTTAGGCGACTGAACCAAAACGGCCATGTTGCCGGGCTTGTGCTCGTTGTTCATCATCATCATGTGCGCATCGGGGATCTGATCCCACGGGAACACTTCCGACATGCACGGGTCCAGGCGGCGCTCGATCATCAGACGGTTGGCCGATGCGGCTTGCTTGAGATGGGCAAAGTGGCTGCCCTGAAGGCGCTTTTGATGCATCCACATGTAGCGGACGTCAAAGGTGCAGTTGAACCCGGTCGTCCCGGCACAGATCACGACCATGCCACCCTTTTTGCACACCAGAGAAGACACCGGGAAGGTACTCTCACCGGGGTGTTCAAACACCATGTCCACATTCACACCCTTGCCTGTGATGTCCCAGATCGCCTTGCCGAACT
>JBCBXF010000321.1:0-558 GCA_039816705.1 Pseudomonadota bacterium
GCCATGAGTAAGCAAACCCAATCCGTGCGCCGCACCACCGTGCCCGAGATTGCCGCGCGTAAGGGCGGCGAGCCCATCGTCTCGCTCACCTCCTATCATGCGCACACGGCGGCCATCGTGGATAAATACGCGGACTTCATCCTCGTGGGTGACAGCCTCGGCATGGTGATGCACGGGATGGAGACCACCGTGGGCGTGCCGCTCGATCTGATGATCATGCATGGCAAAGCTGTGGTGCGCGGCACGCAAAAGGCGCTCATCGTCGTGGACATGCCTTTTGGGACCTATGAAGAGAGCCCCAATGTCGCTTTCCGCAATGCTGCCAAAATCATGAAAGAGACAAGCTGCGGGGCGGTCAAACTCGAAGGCGGCGCGCGTATGGCTGAGACGATCACCTTTCTCACCGAGCGCGGCATCCCGGTGATGGCCCATATCGGCCTCACGCCGCAATCGAGCCACGTGATGGGCGGCTTCAAAACCCAAGGCCGCGATGAAGACACATGGGCCGCTCACGAGGCGGATGCAAAAGCGGTGGCGGATGCGGGCGCTTTTGCGGTG
>JBCBXF010000322.1:0-557 GCA_039816705.1 Pseudomonadota bacterium
TTTCAAGCTTCCCGTCTTTCACGGACACCCAGCACCAGCCGGAACCGAACTGCGTGGCACCTGCCGCCATGAAATCCGCTTTGAACTGATCGTAACCGCCCAGATCATCGTTGATCGCTTTTTCAAGCTCTGACGGCATGGACTTTCCACCGCCGTTCGGTGCCATCCAGTGCCAGAAATGTACGTGGTTGTAATGCTGCGCAGCATTGTTGAAGAGGCCCGCATTTGTGCCGTGGCTTGCCTTAACGATCTCTTCGAGCGACTTGTCAGCCATGCCGGCTTCCTCAGCCAGCTTGTTGCCGTTGTCGACATAGGCTTTGTGGTGCTTGTCGTGGTGGTATTCCAGCGTTTCTGCCGACATGAAGTCGCCCAGTGCGTCGTAGGCGTAGGGCAGTTCGGGAAGTGTGAAAGCCATGAAATGTCTCCTCTTGAAATAATTTGCTGCCCTTATGAGACAGCGGTGTCGAATGCGTATTTCCAGTAGAGTTCCCGCGCGCGTGCCGCAACAGGCCCTGGCTGAAGATCACGCTCTTCATACTTCGTAACGGGCATCACCT
>JBCBXF010000323.1:0-554 GCA_039816705.1 Pseudomonadota bacterium
CGGGAGCTGCGCTTCGCGGCAGATCGGATGGCGCGCTACGTGGAGGACCTCGATGCGCTGCGCGAGCGGGCGCAGGTGATCGCGGAGGAGCTGGCAAATACGCTCTCGCAGCGACTGGACCGCAACCTTTACGTACTCTCGATTGTCTCGGCGATTTTCCTGCCGCTGGGTTTCTTGACCGGGCTCCTCGGCATCAATGTGGGCGGCGTACCGGGCGTGGAGAGCGGTGCGGCCTTCTGGGTCGTGACGGCAGGGTTGGCAGCCTTGGGCGTGGGAGCGCTGGCGCTCTTTCGCTGGTTGCGCTGGTTCTGAGCCGAAACGGGGCTTGCGCTGGGGCGCGGGCCGCTTTACGACCCAAGCCGGACCTTGGAGGGGTATAGCTCAGTTGGTAGAGCATCGGTCTCCAAAACCGAGGGTCGTGGGTTCGAGTCCCCCTGCCCCTGCCACGGTCCGAACCGCATCTGGTATGCGGGGCTTGGGATGCCTATCTCAGGCCCAATGAAGGAGACAGCGCATGGCGACCAATCCGTTCCAGTTTGTGCAGCAGGTGCGCG
>JBCBXF010000324.1:0-553 GCA_039816705.1 Pseudomonadota bacterium
CCCAGCCTTGCGAAAACGGATCGGGCATCATGAGAATGATGACTTCTCGTACCGTGCCATTTGCATCCGGGGCGAGCGTCATCACCAGCAGATCTTCCGCCGCGATCACTGTCCAAGCCTCTTGCGGAGCGGCGTTTACGACGTCGGAAGGCGATGGAGGCGGGGCCTCGCTCTCTTGAGCTAAGGCGGGCAGTGTCAGCGCAAACGCGGCGAGCGGCAGCAGGGTCTTTCTCATAGCGCTTGTCTGCCAGCATCAAGCGCCTTGCGAAAGGGCAAGCTTGCGTCTATCCGCCCCAACTCGCGTTTTGGTCTCGAAGCGGCGAAGAGGTAGGAAAAGCAACCCTGTCCTCAAGCAGCGAAGCGGTAGGACACAAAAAACGCGCGCGGAGACGTGGCCGAGTGGTCGAAGGCGCACGCCTGGAAAGTGTGTATACGGTAACCCCGTATCGTGGGTTCGAATCCCACCGTCTCCGCCACCTAGTCTGCTGTTTTTAAACAAAAAGGCAATTGGAACTGGATGCGAACTCGAGGTACGGAGTCGCAATTCTGAGAC
>JBCBXF010000325.1:0-543 GCA_039816705.1 Pseudomonadota bacterium
CGCACCTGGAGCCGTGGATGGACACCAAGACCGATCTGGGCGTGGCGCTCGCTGACGGAGGCCTGCTGCCCACAACGGTGCTTTACGACGCTGAGGGTGTCGAAGTGTTCCGCGTGGCGGGCGATTACGAATGGGACAGCGAAGAAGCGATCGCGCAAATCCGCGAGGCGCTGGCGAAGTAGCGCTTGCCGTCTATTACCGTCGCACTCAAAGAGTTCGCAAGCGCGACCGCGCGCACGCAGGCGCCCCGAAGCGCACGGATGTGCGCGAAGGGAATAGCGCCGAGGACGAGAAAAAATGGTGGGCGGTGACGGGCTCGAACCGCCGACCCTCTCGGTGTAAACGAGATGCTCTACCAACTGAGCTAACCGCCCTCTCGAGCCCGCCTGAGCGGGTCGGAAGCGCGCTATCTAGCGTCTCATCCGGCAAAATCAATCGCGATGTGGTGCCGGCGCACTCGCGCGGCTAAAGGCTTCGCCTATGACGGCTCCGAACATTCTTGTCCTGGCGACAGGCGGCACCATTGCGGGCGCGGCTGGGGAC
>JBCBXF010000326.1:0-534 GCA_039816705.1 Pseudomonadota bacterium
GGATTGGAAAGACGGGCGTTAGGTATCGTATGCCCACGCCACTCGCACTTCAATGGCCATGAGCGGGCGCTGGTGATGCTCATTGACGAACAGCGGTCACGCTCCTATTTTCGCGCTTGTGGTGATTTGGCCGGTCGGCTTGCAGCCACGTTAAACAAGTCGCTAAAGGGCCGTTTCGCTGACAACCAGTGATGCTTTCCCGACGCGGCGTGCTCGCGAGGTTTTGCAATGCCCATTCGTATTCCCAACCGCCTGCCGGCGCGTGCTCAGCTTGAAGCCGAGGGCGTGATGGTGATGAACGAGCGCACCGCTGCGCGCCAGGACATCCGACCGATGAAAATCGGCCTGCTGAACCTGATGCCCAACAAGATCCGCACCGAGGCGCAGATCGCGCGCCTCATCGGCGCAACGCCGCTGCAGGTGGAGATGACGCTGGTCCGCATCGGCAGCCATAAGTCGCGCAACACCGATGAGACCCATCTCATCGACTTCTACCGCACCTTTGAGCAGGTAAAGGATGAGAAGTTTGACGGC
>JBCBXF010000327.1:0-534 GCA_039816705.1 Pseudomonadota bacterium
CCGAGAAATCGCCCACGCGGGCGATGGTCAAGCGGAACCAAGGCAGCTCGTCAATTGTGGGCTGGGTTGGCGGCGTCCAGAATATCTGCGACAGGATTTCACGCGACAGCCGCCCTTGCACGGCGATGTTGTGAAGCTGATCGGTGGAGTTGCGCACCCAGGCATTCAGCCCATGTTTTTGCGCTTGCTCGCGCAGCCAGAGACCGGAGGTATCATTGCCGCCGATCCAACGGAAATTCGTATCCCCAAGCCGGTAGACCGTGCCGTCGTCGATCATGCCGCCGTGCTCGTAACACATGGCCGTATAACTGACCTGGCCGACGCTGAGCTTCTTCATGTTGCGGGTCACGCAAAGCTGCATGAGCGCCTCAGCGTCGGGGCCTGTCACCTCATATTTGCGGAGCGGCGAGAGGTCCATCACAGCCGCTTTCTCGCGCACAGCCCAATACTCGTCGATTGCGCCGTGGTTCGTGAAGGTGTTGGCCAGCCAGTAGCCGTTGTATTCCACAAAATCGCGCGTGTGCGCCGCGAAAC
>JBCBXF010000328.1:0-518 GCA_039816705.1 Pseudomonadota bacterium
TCGGCACGCATTGCGCACGGGCGCGTTGGCACTTGTCGGCTGTTTGGCGAGCGTCGTCAGCGTGTCCGCAGAAAGCCCGCGCCTCGCCCAAAAGCCGCCCGCGATAGCCGGAATTGGCGCAAGCGGTGATCCGATTGCCGCATTGATTGCCCGTGAGCGCCGTACGCATCGGCTGCCAAAGAATTTCCGCAATATGGTCGGCCAGATGATCATGGTCGGGTTCCTCGGCACTTCCGCGCGCTCAGCTGGAACGTAACGTGTCGCGCGCATGCTGGCCGATGGCAGGATCGGCGGCGTGATCTTGATGCAGCGGAACGTCTCGACACGCGCCAGACTGCTCGGCATCACGCATGCGCTCCACAGCGCGACCTTAAATGGCGTCGCGTCGAAACTCCCGCCGTTCGTCTCGGTCGATCAGGAAGGCGGTGCAGTGCAGCGCCTGCGGCGGCGGCAAGGGTTTTCGCGCATACCCTCCGCCTACCTCATGGCCCGCCGCTACAAGCCGCATGAAGCCAAGA
>JBCBXF010000329.1:0-511 GCA_039816705.1 Pseudomonadota bacterium
TACGAGATTGGATCGAGAGCCAAAATTGATCGTTTCAGCTTGCTCGACAGATGACGGACGTAAAGCGTAAGACGTAAGAAATAAGGAAAAGCAGAAAAAGCAAAAAAAGGAGTCGGCCGATAAGCCGGGTTCTGTCGTGGACGATCATTCATCTGGGACAAGCGTCACCGCTTGCCTCAAGCGACCTACCCGAACCCACTGCGGGCCACAGCTAAGGGGTTCCTATTTGGTCTTGCTCCAGGTGGGGTTTACCATCGCCGTTCCTGTTGCCAGCAACGCGGTGCGCTCTTACCGCACCATTTCACCCTTACCACAAACGTGGCGGTTTGTTTTCTGCGGCGCTTTCCCTCGCGATCAAAAGACCACGGCCGAGCGTTATTCGGCACCGTTTCCGTATGGAGCCCGGACTTTCCTCACCCAAAAAGGTGCGATCACCCGGCCGACTGGAGAAAATGGTGTGGGCGCGCGCGCTTGATTAAGTCAAGGGGCGCGTTACCCCACAAATTTGCGT
>JBCBXF010000032.1:0-19796 GCA_039816705.1 Pseudomonadota bacterium
CGATCTGAAGCGATGAGCAGACGGCATCGCGTTGCGAACATAGCGGAAATCTAGTGGGGCCGATTATACTTCGGCTTCGGGTCAAAAGCCGAAAGACAGCTAACAAGCCAAAGACGTCCGCTCTGAAACCTACACCGGTCCACCAACCGGCCCCTAAAACTCCATCTCCTCGAAGACCGGCGTGATTTCGCTGCCCCATGCACCGTGAAAATGTTCGAGCAGCACATCAGCAGACGTCTTACCCTCCGCGACGAAGCGCTCCAGATCGCGGAGGTGGACGCGTTCGTCACCGCCAAGACCGTCATCAATCGCGCGACGTTTCAGACCGTCGGAGGCAATCGCGAGAACCTCGCGCGCCACGTCCTGCAATGTGCCATCACGGAACGGGGTACGCAGGCCGTGTTTCGGCACGTCATCGCGCAACGCCTGACGCTCTTCCCCGCTCCAGTCCTTCACGAGATCCCACGCGGCATCGAGCGCAGTCTGATCGTAGAGCAGGCCGACCCAGAATGCGGGCAGTGCGCAGATCCGCTGCCACGGGCCGCCGTCCGCGCCGCGCATCTCAAGAAACTTTTTCATCCGCACTTCTGGAAAAATCGTCGACAGGTGGTCGCCCCAGTCATCGTCGCTTGGGATTTCGCCGGGCAGCGCGGCGAGCTTGCCATCAAGAAAATCACGGAACGACTGCCCGGCGACATCGATGTACTGGCCGTCGCGATAAAGAAAATACATCGGCACATCGAGGGCATAGTCGACGTAACGCTCAAACCCCATTCCGTCTTCGAAGACGAACGGGAGCATGCCTGCCCGCTGGTTGTCGACGTCGCGCCAGACTTCGCTGCGCACGGACAGAAATCCGTTTGGCTGGCCTTGCGTGAACGGTGAGTTGGCAAACAGCGCGGTCGCGACGGGCTGCAGCGCAAGACTGACACGCAGCTTCTGCACCATGTCCACCTCACTGCCGAAATCGAGATTCACCTGGATCGTGCACGAGCGGAACATCATGTCATGGCCGCGCGTGCCGACCTTCGGCATGTAGCCCTTCATGATTTTGTAGCGCCCCTTCGGCATCATCGGCGTCTCTGCAAGCGTCCACTTCGGAGAAAAACCGAGGCCAAGAAATCCAAGACCGAGATCAGCGCCAATCGCCTCGACCTGCGCGCGGTGCCCGTTTACCTCCGAACAGGTCTGGTGGACGTTCTCCAGCGGGCCACCCGACAGCTCAAGCTGACCACCTGGCTCCAGCGAAATGTTGCCCTTGATCGGTGCGCCTTCGGTCTTGAGTGCGATGATGTTGTCGCCCTCCATAATCGGCGCCCAGCCGAACCGCGCAATCATCTCCTCCAGCAGCGCGCGAATGCCCCGCGGGCCATCATATGGCACCGGAGATAAATCATCGGTTCGGAAGCCGAATTTTTCATGCTCCGTACCGATCCGCCACGCGTCGCGCGGCTTGCAACCGTCCGCCAGATGCTGGATCAGCTGCGCGCGGTTTTCAATGAGGGGGCTCTGGGGGCCGTCTTCTCGCGTGGACATGCGCTGGCACTCGCCATGATGCGTGGGCACACCGTCCAGCGCACCGACTGGCAACGGTTCTCAAGAGATTTCGTTATTGCGCCGAAGGCTATGCCGCACAACTCAAAACGCGGCAGGCACAGCAACCGGCGTTTCACGCCAGTCCTCTGCAACAGCACTGACAAGCGTGAGCGCGGCGACCGCAGCTGTATCCGCCCGCAGAACGCGCGGTCCCAGAGAGATCACCCGTGAATTCGGCAGGTCGCTGACGCGCGCACGTTCCGCCGGCGAGAACCCGCCTTCCGGACCGATCAAAACAGCGGCTGGCAGCTTGAGCCCTGCAAGCGCTGCTATGGGATGGGCGACCTGTGCCGCCTCATCACAAAACACCAGCGGCTGCGACGTCGGCCAATCGGCGAGTGCCGCGTCAAGCGCGACGGGCGCACGCATCTCCGGCAGTCGCAGAACACCGCACTGCTCAGCCGCCTCGATAACGTTGGCTTGGAGACGTTCGAGTTTGAGCCGTGGTGACTGCGTAAACTCGGTGATCACCGGCTGGATGATGCGTGCGCCAAGCTCCGTGGCTTTCTGCACCAGATAGTCCAACCGCTCCTTCTTGAGCGGCGCGAAAAAGAGCGTGACATCCGGACCACCCGTCTGGGCGCGCAGTTGTTCACTCGGCTCGAGCGCGACAACTTTTTTCGAGACCATCCGCAACGCGGCGCGCCATTCTCCGTCTCGTCCGTTGAAAAGCCGCACCGTCGCGCCCTCGCCAAGGCGCAGCACATTGACAAGGTAGTTGCGTTGACCGGCGTCGCACGCAACAGCCTGCCCGCGACGGAGCCGCTCTACGGTGAAAAGCCGGTATTCTCGTGATGCGCGCTTTGTCATCCTCGCGACCGACCTTGAGCGATGTTAGGGAAAGCTACCGACACACTAGTGTCTCGACACCACCGCGCAAACGGAGTTCCCGCATGGCCAGCTCGCACGACAGCGCAACGAGCGATCGTGTCGCCGACGCTGTGCGCGGCAACTGGGTCGACGCACGGGCCCCGCAAGCTGCACGCCCCTACCTCCGCCTTGCCCGCATGGATCGGCCGATTGGTACATGGCTGCTGCTCTGGCCCTGTCTTTGGTCCGCTGCGATCGCAGCGCAGGCCTCTGGCGCCTCCGGTCCCAACATCTGGCACGTCATCCTGTTTGCCGTCGGCGCGACAGTGATGCGCAGTGCAGGATGCACGTTCAACGATCTTGTCGACCGCAAGATCGACGCTGGCGTCGCGCGCACTGCGTCCCGCCCGATTCCCTCGGGTCAGGTCACCGCCCGCCGCGCGGCAATCTTTATGATCGTGCTCTCGCTGATCGGCTTTTGCGTGCTGATCCAGTTCAACGGCTTCACGATCGCACTCGGCATCGCTTCGCTTGGCATCGTCGCGGTCTACCCGTTCATGAAACGGATCACGAACTGGCCACAACTCGTGCTGGGCCTCGCGTTCAACTGGGGCGCGCTGCTCGGTTGGACAGCTGTATTTGGCGCGCTCGCATGGCCGCCGGTCCTGCTCTATCTCGGCGGCATTGCCTGGACGATTGCCTACGACACAATCTATGCGCACCAGGACAAGGAAGACGACGCCCTGCTCGGTCTGCATTCGACGGCGCTGCACTTCGGCGCCGCAACGCAGCGCTGGCTGACTGTCTTTTTTGCACTGGCCTGGGGACTGATCTTCGCGGCCGGGTGGGGGGCCGGCGGGCGCGTGATCTTTGCAACCGGCATGGCGGCAGCAGCGATGCACTTTGCCTGGCAGATCACGACGCTGGACACAGATGACCCAGACAACTGCCTGACGCGCTTCCGCGCCAACCATCACATCGGGATAATAATTTTCGCTGCGATCGTTCTCGACACGCTGGTGGCGTCTGTCGCATGAGCCGGGGTGCGGTGGGTAACCAAGTCATTCAACGGGGCGGTGGGTGATACGCCGCGCATTGTTTCCGCGTTCGTATCACCACCTCGCCTGTCAACTCACGAACCGCTAGGCGCTCGTCGAGCAAGGCACACACTACCGCACTGCCCTTCCCGTCGGCTTAAGGAACACGGTCAATCTCAGGTGGATGGTTGTCCCAACCCGGCACGCCCGGGTGTCGCCACCGCCGCTTGCCGCCTTAGCCGAAATCGTGCACACCGCGCGCACGCTTTCGCCGCCCGAAACGAAGGATAGAACGCAATGTCCGACGCGACGCCTGATACGGGAAAACAGCCTGAACAGCTCCTCCATCTCGTCTTTGGCGGTGAACTGTCCGATCTCGACGGCGTGGATTTCCGCGACCTCTCGAAGCTGGATATCGTCGGCATGTATCCCGATTATGCAAGCGCCTATGATGCGTGGAAAAATGCGGCGCAGCGCACCGTCGACAACGCGCAAATGCGTTATTTCGTTGTGCACATTCATCGTCTGCTGGAGCCGCAACTGGGCCCATCCTGAGAGCCCGTTCACTTCAGACGATGCCCGCCCCTCGCAGATCCGGGAGTGCTGCCGAAAGCCCCGCGAGAACCGCCAGCAAGCTCAACGCTCAAACGGGACAGAAGACCGATCCTTCAATCCCGTCTCGTGCTCTCGCCGCACTCGCAGCGGGCTATCTGCGCTTTGTCGCCCGCACCAGCCGGGTCGAATTCACCCCCACCGATGCGATCGCGCAGATCGAAGCAGCGCAGCCCGTGATTTACGCGTTCTGGCATGGGCAGTTTTTATTGATCCCGACCGTGCGTCCGAAACGTGTACCAACGGGTGTGATGGTCGCCCGCCACGACGATGCTGAAACGCTGAGCAATGTCCTCGCACGATTTGATCTCTCTTTGATCCGCGGAGCCGGTGCAGGCATGCGCAAACGCGATCGTGGCGGCGCAGCCGCCTTGCGAACCGCTCTGACCGCATTGAAATCCGGCACGTCGGTCGCGATGACGGCTGATGTGCCGCCGGGCCCGGCGCGTCGGGTCGGAGACGGGATCATCGCGCTCGCACGTTTGTCGCACTGCCCAATCGTTCCAGCAGCCGTCGCATCCTCCCGGTTCCGCGTGCTGAACACGTGGAGCCGCATGACGATAAATCTGCCCTTCTCGACAATCAGGGTGCGGATCGGTGCGCCGCTCCATGTTCCGCGAAACGAGACGGCAGACACCTATGACATGCTACGCGGCGACCTCGAACGGACGCTCGATCATCTCACCGCGACAGCGTACCCGCAGGATGCGTCTTCAGCACCCCTGAGCGGTCGCGCGACCCCGCCCGGACTTGCCGCAAAGCTCTATGCTGTAATCACCCGTTGTGCCGAGAGCGCCGCCGCAACGCTTCTCGCGCGCCGCGTAGCCCGTGGAAAAGAAGATAAATCACGACTGAATGAGCGGCTGGGTAAACCCATCGTTCCCCGCCCGGATGGCCATCTCGTCTGGTTTCATGCGGCCAGCGTTGGAGAGCTCAACGCGATCCGCACGCTGCTCAAAACCGTCAAAGCCACCGTCCCCGATACGCACATTCTTCTGACGACGGGCACCGTAACCTCCGCAAACACAGCGGCATCGCAACTCTCTGAGGTTGCGCTCCACCAGTATGTGCCGCTCGACAGCCCCCGTATGGTGTCGCGTTTTCTCGATCACTGGCAGCCGGCAGCCGCGTTCTTTGTCGAGTCCGAACTGTGGCCTAACCTGATCTTCGAGACATCACGTCGCAAGATCCCGATGGCGCTGCTCAATGCGCACGTCTCAGACAAATCGATCAAGGCGTGGCGCAAACCCTGGAGCCGACGAACAGGTGCAGCGCTCTTTACCGCCTTCGACCTGATCCTCGCTCAGTCCCCCGCCGTGATGATGCGCTTCATGCGTCTCGGCGCGCACCGCATCGTGATGGCTGGCAATCTGAAGAGTGACGGCGACGTGCCACAGATTGATGCGGAGGCCCGGGAAGACATACGCCGTCTCGTCGCCGAACGCACAGTTGTCGTTGCGGCCAGCACGCATGACGGAGAAGAAACGATCTTTGCCGACGCCCACGTTGCTGCCGCCAATGAATTTTCGAACCTGCTCACGATCATCGCACCCCGCCATCCGGAGCGCGGGCCACAGATTGCCGATCAGCTCAGGGCCGCCGGGCATGACGTCGCCATACGCTCCAAAGGCGAGACGATTACAGCCAAGACCGGAATCTACCTGGCCGATACACTCGGGGAGCTTCCGCTCTGGTTCGACGTGTCGCAGCTTGCCATCATGGGCGGCTCGCTCATCCCGCACGGCGGGCATAACCCGCTCGAGCCGATGCGCCAGAACATCCCGGTCTTGACAGGTCCGCATGTTCACAATTTCAGGGAGATTTATGATACCTTGGACGAGGCTGCCGCTATTATCCGGCTTGAAGCTACTGACGCCAACGCGCTCGCCACCGCGCTCTTATCCGTTCTCGATGATCCAGCGACGCGCGAGACGATGATCACAAATAGTGCGATGGCCTTGCGCCAACTCTCTGGCGCACTGACCCTCTCGATAGATCACATCCGGCCATGGCTTTCCCCATCCCCATCCCCAAACCCAGCGAAGGCGGATGACGATGCCGGTTGAGACGCCCGCGTGGTGGTACCCGGAGGGAAATGGCACAGGAATTCAGCGTGTCATCGCGCAGATGCTGCGCCCTTTCGGCAGCCTCTATAGCGGGGTCACCGCCCACCGGATGGCACGCAACGCAGATTATTCACCCTCAATCCCGGTGATCTGCATCGGCAATTTTACCGCGGGCGGCACCGGCAAAACACCGCTTGCGCTGGCACTTGCCGAAATGCTCCAGGCGAGCGGCCATCGCGTTGCATTTCTTTCCCGGGGATACGGAGGAAAAACATTCGGCCCCTACGATGTCGATATCGCCCGTGATACGGCCGACCGCGTCGGTGATGAACCTCTCTTGCTGGCACGTCAGGCACCAACGACCATTGCACGCGACCGCACAGCCGGCGCAAAACAGATCGAACGGACCGGCGCTGACGTCATCATCATGGATGACGGCTTGCAAAACCCGACGCTTTCCAAATCGCTGACCTTTGCGGTCATCGATGGAGCGCGAGGGCTCGGCAACGGTCTGAGCATCCCGGCCGGCCCGCTGCGCGCCACGCTTGAAGACCAGCTCGCACACGTCGACGCCATCGTGATCAACGGACAACCTGCAACGACACTCCCTCCGCTTGGATCGAAAGTCGTGCTGCACGGAGAAATTGCCGCGACGGCTGATGCGCTCGCACTCGCCGATCTGCCGCTGCTGGCGTTCGCAGGGATCGGCAATCCCGACCGCTTTGCCGAAACGCTCGGGCAATTGAGCACGAATATCCAGGACCTGCGTACATTCCCGGATCATTACCCCTACTCGGACGCCGACGCCGAACGCCTGCTTGAAGCCGCGCGACACAGCGCATCGCAGCTCGTGACCACGCGGAAGGACTGGGTCCGCCTCACCGGAGCGCCAAGGGAAAGCGCACGTGCCAGATTACAGGCCGCTGCGCTCCCGATCGATGTTGCGTTTCGGTTTGCAAACAACGACGCACAGAAGCTGACCGCGATGTTCGAACTCGCCCTCACGTCGGAACGCAACATCTGACGTTGATGAGCGCGTGGCAGACGCCTCAGTCGCCGCCGCTCTCGGCCTCTCGCTGCGCAATCACGCGCTGGAGGCCCGCTTCCGCACTTGCATAGGGCTCCTGCAGATCCACGCTCCAGTAGCTGAGGGCATCGAGTGGAATTTTCACACCGGTCACCGCACAAACCACATGATCCCCGGGCGATATGACCTGGAAGTCTGCGTCAAGATATTCGACGCGCGCCTCGGTGCGGAGTGGAGCGAAACTTGGCGAACGGTTGAGCATGAAATCGCGACGCCGGTGATGAAGCTTGAACACGTCGGAAGACGCGCTGCGGTGGCAGGAATTTAGCACATATATTGCCTGTTCTGTTGAAGTGCCAGCGCCTCAAAACAACGAGCCCTGATTGGTCTTACCGCCAGCACCGGCCCCGGACATGTCGCGCTTGCCCTTCGAGCGTCGCGGCCAGCCCTCGCCATCACCATCAATCGTCGCCGCTGCCTTGCCGTCCGCCCACTCTATGTGAATTGGAAGCCCCGGTTCCGCAGCTTCGACTGAGCGCAGCGGTGTCCCGTCTCCAGAGCGCACCAAGGCGAACCCACGGGCGAGCACGCCATGATAGCTGAGCGATTGCAGCAGCTTGCCCTGCGCCTCGAGAGTCTGGCGATGCGTACGCATCACGGTACCCATCGCGCGTCCCGCGCGCGCCCGGACCGCCGTGAGCCGCTCGACCTCACCTCCAAGCCGTGCGCTGAGCAGATCGCCTTGAAGCGCCCGCGATAGCCCCTCGATGGTCCGTTGCGCGGCACGCGTCGCATTGAGCATGGCACGCGCTGACCGCCCTTCGAGCTGCCGCACACGATCGTCCGCCATGCGCATCCGGTGACGCAGAGCCTCGGGCTGCAACCGCCCCTCGACACGGGCAAAACGTGTGCTGTGCGCCTGCACGTTGGCAAGCAGTCCGCGCTGCAGCCTCCCACTTGCTGTGTCAAAGCGTTGTCGTGGCAGCCCAACAAGTTCCGTGAGGCGCGGCAACCCGCGTGCCGCCGTCGTCAGACGCGCATTGGCCGCCTCGATTCGACGACGAAGCGAAAGACGCATCCGATGATCCAGATCGCCGATCCGTTCAATCAGCTCACTTTGACGGGGAACCGCCCATTCGGCGGCCTTCGTCGGCGTCGGCGCACGCGCATCCGCAACAAGATCGATCAGCGTCCAGTCCGTCTCATGACCAACCGCAGAGATCACAGGGATCGCGCTCTCTGATACAGCGCGCGCGACGATCTCTTCGTTGAAGCCCCACAGGTCTTCGAGACTGCCGCCACCTCGCGCCACGATCAACACATCGGGCCGCCGAATTGCACCTTCCGCAGGCATCGCGTTGAACCCGCGAACAGCGGCCGCAACCTCCCCGGCAGACGTCTCGCCCTGCACCCGCACCGGCCAGACGACAACGTGTGTCGGGAAACGCTCGTTGAAACCATGCAGCATGTCGCGAATGACGGCGCCGGTTGGCGAGGTGATGATCCCGACCCGTGCCGGCAACGCAGGCAGGGCCTGCTTGCGTTCGTCGTCAAAAAGTCCTTCCGCCTGCAGCTTTTTCTTCCGTTCCTCGAGCAGCGCCATCAATGCCCCGACACCAGCAGGCTCGATGGCATCGATCACGATCTGATACTTGCTTTGGCCGGGAAACGTGGTCAGCCGCCCCGTCGCAACGACTTCGAGACCCTGTTCCGGCTGGATGCGCAGACGCCCTGCAACACCCTTCCACACGACGCCCGAGAGCACCGCGCGATCGTCCTTCATATCGAGATAGACATGCCCTGATGCGGGACGGGAAACCCGCCCGATCTCACCACGCACCCGGACATGGTCGTACATCGTCTCGATGGTTTTCTTCAGCCCCATCGATAGTTCGGAGACGGAGAACTCCGGCGCGTTGCCCGTCGAGGCGCCAGACGCGGTCGCGGTCATTTTTCGATGAGGTGTGGTGGTCACGCGGCGCGGCTCCGGTTGCTCTCGAGTGCCGCAATGATACAACACAGGGTGACGATCGACAGCTTTGCCGAACAGGGTGCCCACATGAATGTCCTTCTGATCGGAGGCGGCGGGCGCGAGCACGCATTGGCCTGGGCGATGTCCGCAAGTCCCCTGCTCGACACGCTTATCTGCGCGCCTGGAAATGCCGGCATCGCCCAGATCGCGGAGTGCGCCCCACTCGATGCGAGCGACCATGCAGCGGTGATCGACTTCTGCCGGAAACGTGAGATCGAGTTTGTCGTCATCGGGCCCGAGCAACCGCTGGTAGATGGTCTGGCAGATGCTCTGGACGCTGCAGCAATCAAGGTCTTTGGTCCGTCTGCCGCGGCGGCTCAACTGGAAGGATCCAAAGGATTCACCAAGGATTTTTGCGCGGAGTTCAACATACCGACCGCCGCTTATGAGCGCTTCACCGAAGCGGCACCGGCACACGCCTACATAGCGGATCATGCGCTCCCCGTGGTGATCAAGGCAGACGGTCTTGCAGCCGGCAAGGGCGTCATAATCGCCGAGACGCGAGACGAAGCCAGCGCGGCGATCGACCAGTGTTTCGACGGCGCTTTCGGCAAAGCAGGGGCAGAGGTTGTCGTAGAGGCGTTTCTTGTCGGCGAAGAGGCCAGCTTCTTTGTGCTCGTCGACGGCGAGACCGTGTTGCCTCTCGCAACCGCACAGGACCACAAGCGCGCGCATGATGGCGATACCGGACCCAACACGGGCGGCATGGGCGCCTATTCGCCAGCGCCCGTGATGACCGAAGAAATAGTAGCTCAGACGATGGAGCGAATAATCCACCCGACCGCCAAAGGCATGGTGGCGCGTGGCACACCGTTTCGCGGTGTCTTCTATGCCGGCCTGATGATCACCGAGGCAGGTCCGGAACTCATTGAATACAACGTTCGCTTCGGCGATCCGGAGTGTCAGGCACTTATGGTCCGCCTCAAGTCAGACCTGTTGACGGCGTTGTTGGCAACCGTCGAAGGCACTCTCGATCAGATCAACCTGCGCTGGCATGATGAACCGTCCGTGATGCTGGTCTATGCCGCAAACGGATACCCCGGCACCTATGAGAAAGGGACTGAAATTCGTGGGCTGGAGGCCGCCGCCGCACACGACGACATTGAGATATTTCACGCGGGAACGACGCGCGATGACGATGGCACATGGCGCGCATCGGGCGGCCGCGTCCTTGGGATCACCGCACGCGGCGCAACCGTTGCCGAGGCCCGTCATCGCGCTTACACCGCGGCAAATGACATCGCTTGGCCGGACGGTTTTTACCGCCACGACATTGCCTGGCGCGCCCTCGAGCGAGAGAAGACCCGAGATGACGACAACCGACCTGCTTGAGGGATTTGCTTCCACGTCGCTCGACACGGGCAACGCCAAAATCTTCGTGCGCCATGCGGGCAACGGGCCGCCGCTGTTGCTCCTCCACGGTTACCCGCAGACGCATGTGCACTGGCACCGTCTCGCTCCAAAACTCACCAAACGCTTTACGGTGTATTGCGCCGACCTGCGTGGCTACGGCGCAAGCAGCATCCCCGAGACAGATGCCGAACATGCCCCGTACTCCAAGCGTGCCATGGCCCGCGATATGTTGGACGTCATGACGCACTTCGGGCACGCACGGTTCTCTCTCGGCGGTCACGACCGGGGCGGCCGCGTCGCCTACCGCCTTGCGCTGGACCACCCCGATCGCGTGAAGCAGCTCTTGCTGTTCGACATTGTCCCGACGATCGATGTTTGGGACGACATGCGTTGGAACACCGCGATCAGTGCCTATCACTGGCCCTTCCTCGCGCAGGCGCACCCCTTGCCTGAAACCCTGATCAACGCCAATCCAGAGTTTTACTGCGACTGGACGTTGAGGAGTTGGACCGGCGCACAATCCATCGATGTCTTCGATCCAATTGCGTTGAACGCCTACCGTGCACAGATGGCCGATCCCGATCGCGTCCACGCTATGTGCGAAGACTATCGCGCAGGCGCGACGTTCGACCGCAAGTTAGATGCGGCGGATCGCGAAGCAGGGCGCAAAATCGACATGCCGACGCTGATGATGTGGAGCGAAACCTATCTGGTGGCGCGCTCGCAGGCAGGCCCCAAACAAACGTGGGAGCACTGGTGTAGCAACCTGACGGCTGAACCAATCCCGTCCGGGCACTTCCTCGCCGAAGAAGCGCCGGATGCTTGTGCTGCGGCGATCTTCCGCTTCTTCAACGACACCTGACACGCCCATATATCAAATGCGGGCGCGCCAAGAATTTGGACCTCGGAACCTCAAAGATGCCAGCATCTGCCTCACCGGACACGCAGCCCACGATGACTTCAGCCGAACCTGTCGTGATCGACCAGTCGGCGTCCGCCCAGTTCGAGACCGTGCCGATCGGCATTGCGCTTGGCGGCGGTGCCGCACGGGGTTTCGCCCACGTCCCGATGGTCGAGGCGTTCGATGAACTCGGCATCCGTCCACAAATCATTGCCGGCACGTCGATGGGATCAATCGTCGGCGCATGCTGGGCAGGGGGCATGTCCGGGACAGAGTTGCGCAGCTTCGCATGCGACCTGTTCGACCGACGCACACAGGTGCTGAAACGGATCGTGGAGAAGTGGCCGGGCAGTCTCGGCAATCTGCTCAACCCGATGACGCCAGCACTCGTCAACGCCGAGTCACTCCTCGAGATCCTGTTGCCGGACGAAGTGCCCCGCACTTTCGAAGCGCTCGAGATCCCTTTTTTGGTTGTCGCGACCGATTTTAACACCAGCCAGCCGCATATCATGGAGAGTGGGCCGCTGGTTTCTGCGATTGCGGCGAGTTCCGCGCTTCCAGCGCTGCTCAAACCTGTGGAACGCGATGGGCGTGTCCTGATCGATGGCGGCTTCGTGAACCCGACACCCTACGATATTCTCTTCGACCGCGTTCCTTACACGATTGCTGTCGACGTGACCGGTGTCCCGAAGGGCGGCAATGATGGCGTGCCGGGCTCCATGGAGTCGATCGTCGGATCGACCTTGATCATGCTACGGACCGTGATGCGCGAGAAGCTGGAGAACCGTCGCCCGGATGTCCTGATCCTGCCGGACGTTGGCGACTACCGCGCGATGCAATTCTTCAAGTGCGACGAAATCCTCGATGCGGCAGGCCCGTCGAAAGAGGAATTGAAACGCGCGCTCTCCACTTACCTCGAGACGTTGTCGCGCTCAGCCTGACGTCTCAGCGTAGCGCAGCGAAGAATGCGCGCAGCATTTGCGTGGCCCGGATGGCGTCGATACCGGAATAAACCTCCGGCGCGTGATGGCAGGTCGTTTGCGAAAAAAACGCCGCTCCATTCTCCACCGCGCCGCCTTTCGCATCAGACGCCGCGAAATAGAGACGACGCAGCCGCGCAAACGAAATGGCGGCTGCACACATCGCACAGGGCTCCAGCGTGACATAGAGATCGCAATCGCCAATGCGCTCGCTCTTCCGTGCGTCACATGCTGCACGGATCGCCACGATCTCGGCGTGCGCCGTCGGATCATTGTCGCGCCGCATCCGGTTCTCAGCGACCGCGAGTACCGCGCCATCCCGATCAACTATGACGGCGCCGACCGGCACCTCACCGGCGGCCCCGGCGCGTTCAGCAGCCGCCAGCGCGCGCGCCATGTGGCCGTTTGATATCGCCTCTGTCATAACCGCCTCATCAACCGCGGCTGCGCCACCCAATCGGCACGCCTTCTGGAAATCTCCGCAGAAAGCGACAGTGATGTCCCACGCCCCACCCCGTCAACAACGCACCGGCGCAGCGACACCGCCCGCCGGAGACCGGGTGGCCAAAGTGATGGCGCGCGCCGGCCTCTGTTCGCGTCGCGACGCGGAGCGCTGGGTCGAGGCGGGCCGCGTAACGCTGAACGGAAAGAAACTCACTTCCCCCGCGCAGAACGTGACCGAGGCGGATGATCTGCGCGTTGATGGAACACCTGTCGCCGCGCACGAACCGCCGCGTGTCTGGCGCTTTCACAAGCCGACAGGCCGCATCACCACCCATCGTGATCCTGAAGGACGCCCCACCGTCTTCGACGCGCTCCCGCAAAGCCTGCCACGCGTGATTTCGGTCGGTCGCCTCGACTACAATACCGAGGGTCTTCTGCTTCTCACGACGAGTGGCGAACTGGCACGTCATCTGGAACTGCCGGAGACAGGCTGGACACGGCGTTACCGCGTGCGTGTTTTCGGCCATCCCTCCTCTGACGACACCGCGAAACTTGCTGCCGGGATGAACGTCGAGGGGGTGACGTATGCGCCGATCGAAGCGGAAGTGGAGCGCACACAGGGCGCAAACGCGTGGCTCTCTATGACACTGCGTGAGGGCAAGAACCGCGAAATCCGAAAGGTGCTTGGCGCACTCGGCTACGAGGTCTCTCGCCTGATCCGCGTTTCATACGGGCCGTTTCAGCTTGGCGACCTCAAGACTGGTGCGATTGACGAAGTGCGTCGCCACATCCTTCGCCAGCAGCTCGGCACGACCGAAGCCACGCGCCTCGGTCTGACTGCAACGAAGGACGCCGCCGCAGGGCCGGCGAACCGGCCACAGCGCCCGGACCGCGCAAAGTCACGCAAACCCCGTCCAGCCTCGGCAAAATCATCCGAGAAAAAATCACAACGCACAGCGTCAAAGAGAAAATCGACTGCGAGCACCAAGGCCCAACCCACACGCAGGAAACCATCCGCACCCACGCGCAAGACCAACGCACGCGCGCCACAAAAACCCACCGGCAAAAAGCGCTGACCGGCGATGCTGCGCGTTGTCTCAGGACGCCTGCGGGGGCGTCGCCTCGTCGCCCCGAAAGGGCAGGGCACGCGCCCGACGAGCGATCGCATCCGCGAGGCCATTTTCAATATTCTGACTCACGGCCCGTGCGCACAGCCCTTCGAAGGCTTGCGCGTGCTCGACGTTTTTGCAGGCACAGGTGCCCTTGGCATCGAAGCGATCTCGAGGGGGGCAGGATACGCCGTGTTCATGGAAACCGATGCCGCCGCACGCGCACTTATCCGCGAAAATGTCGAGGCACTTGGACTGATGGGCGAGACCAAGATTTTCCGCCGGGACGCAACCAACCCCGGACCAGTTAGCGCGCTCGCACCATTTGATCTTTGCCTCCTCGACCCGCCTTATTCAAAAGGCCTCGGAGAACGCGCCGTCACGGCGCTCGCTAAGGGGGGGTGGCTGACAGAAGACGCCATCGTCGTTCTGGAGGAAAAGGCTGGGGTCGATCTGGTCTGCCCGGCGGGTTTCGTGCCAATTGAGGTGCGCGCGTGGGGTGAGACACAAGTCGCGTTCTGGCGGTTCACCGCCACGCCTGTCTGAGCTCACCGCCGCCCAAACAATTTCTCAATGTCTTGGAGTTGCAGCTCGACGTACGTCGGGCGTCCGTGGTTGCACTGACCGGAATGTGGCGTCGCCTCCATCTCGCGCAACAACGCGTCCATTTCCGGCGCGGACAGCCGTCTCCCGGACCGCACACTTCCATGGCAGGCCATCGTCGCACAGACATACTCAAGGCGTTCACGCAGACTGAGCGCGCCGCCGTTCTCAGCCAAATCGTCTGCGAGATCATGCACGAGCCCCTTGGCATCAACGTCCCCGAGCAGCGCCGGAACTTCGCGCACAACAACAGCGCCCGGTCCAAACGCCTCGACAACAAGGCCAAGCGCCTCAAGATCATCGCGCGCAGCCTCCAGCCGCGCGACCGCCGCCTCGTCCATATCAACGACCTCCGGCAGCAGTAGCCCCTGACGCGCGACACGACCGTTTGCCAGTGCCTTTTTCATCCGCTCGTACACAAGACGCTCGTGCGCCGCATGCTGATCGACAATTACGATCGAGGTCTCGGTCTGCGCGACGATGTAGTTTTCATGGACCTGCGCGCGTGCGGCCCCGAGCGGACGCATGATCGCCTGCGCGCCAGTCGCGTCTTCTTCTGCCACCGCGCCGGACGGTGCATCGAGTGACCGGGCGAGCGGCGCCTGTATCTCTTCTGCGAAAGCAGGCGTCATACCGGGTGGCACGCCAATGTCGTCGGAACGCGCGAAAAGGGATGAGCCACCGCGCGTGGTGGCACCGATCGGTGCGCCCGGCAGACGGGCAAGATCGCCCGCAAACACCTGATTGCCGAGATGCGACGACGCGCGATGCCCTGCCTCTGCCAGCACCTCGCGGATGCCCCCGACCATCAGTCCACGCACGCGCCCACTGTCGCGGAACCGCACTTCCGTCTTCGCTGGATGAACATTGACGTCCACCTCACGGGTCGGCATTTCCAGAAAGAGAGCCAACGTCGCATACCGTCCACGCGGAATCAGATCACCATACGCGCCACGCACCGCGCCAAGCAGCACCTTGTCCCGTACTGGCCGGCCGTTGACGAAGAGAAACTGGCCACCGCCTGTTGCGCGATGCAGCGTCGGGAGCCCGACAAAACCACGCAACCGCAGCCCCTCTCGCCCGGCATCGATCGCCAGTGCGTTCTCCATGAAATCCGCGCCAAGCAGGCGACCAAGCCGGGCGAGGAGCGCATCGCTGTCACGCCCCGTCGCTGGAAGACGAAATATCTGCCGCCCCCCCGCAACCAGTGAGAACCCGACATCCGGATGCGCCATCGCAATCCGACGCAGCATATCGGAGATCGCGGCGTTCTCTGCACGTTCGGACTTCATGAACTTGAGTCGTGCAGGCGTTGCGGAGAAAAGATCCTCGACCTCGATGGCTGTCCCGGGGTTCTGCGCGGCTGGCCGCACGGCCGCTTTCTGCCCTCGATCCACAACGATCTCGGCACCAGTGCCAGACGCCTTCGCACTGCGAATAACAAGCCGCGCGACCGATCCGATTGATGGAAGCGCCTCCCCGCGAAATCCGAGTGAGGCAATGTTCAAAAGATCGTCATCGTCGAGCTTGGATGTCGCATGCCGCTCGACGGCCAGTGCCAGCTCGGCGCCATCCATCCCGCACCCGTCATCGACCACACGGATCAGCGACAAGCCGCCATCTGCCGTCGTCACGTCAATCTGACGACTGCCGGCATCAATAGCGTTCTCGACGAGCTCTTTCACGACGCTCGCTGGACGCTCGATGACCTCCCCCGCCGCAATGCGGTTGATCGTCGAAGCGGAAAGCTGACGCAAAGGCATGTCGAGGTCTCGGCGAATCGGAGGATCGGTCACCGGCACCATAGCGGATGCAGCGGCGGGACTTCGATAGCGTTCAAAGTCTTCAAGAAGCCCCGATCGGCGGCCACGCGCCGGCCAGATGAAGCGCTATCTAGGTGCGACCTAGCAGATCGCGGGCGAGCTTTTTGCCGGTTTCAACGGCCGGCTGGTCGAACGGGTCGACGTCAAGCAAAGCACCAAGCAGCACGGTCTCGGCCATGAAATGCATCAGCAGCCCGCCAGCGACAAAGCCATCCACGTTCTCGACGTCAAAGATACGATGCGGACGGCCCGCCTGACGCAACGCCTCGGGCACCGCCTCCGCCTGCGCATTGACAAGCGCCGCAGCTGGCTTGCCCGCCAGATAGCCGAGCCCGGCCACTTCAGCGAGATCAGTATCGATCACGGGCCCTCCCTCTTGGGCCCGCTCTCGCACAAACGAAATCATGTGGGACCGAGGGCCATCCATCCAGAGCTGCAGCTGGCTGTGCTGGTCAACCGGCCCGAGCGCGGCCACCGGCGTAGCTCCACGGCCTTGTTTCCCGAGGCTCTCCCCAAAGAGTTGTGCATACCAAGGTGCGAGGCGCCCGAGCCTGTCGCCATAAGGCATCAGCGCAAAAGTCGAGACGCCACCGTTGACCAGTAACCCGCCAACGGCCAGTGCGCCTGCAGCCGGCGCCCAGTTGCGCGCATCATTCGCCACAGCATCGCTCAGCATCGCGTCCACGACCGTCTGCGCGCCAGCACGGATCTCTGCAGGATCAAGCCCGCGTGCAAGCGCGGGTAACATGCCTGTGACCGTCAGCGCCGAATAGCGCCCACCGATATCGGTCGGATGATCAAGGCAGGGGATGCCATAGCGCTGGCAGAGCCGTCGCACCGCGTTGTTCCCGGCACCTTCGTCTGCCGGCTCGCTGACACACAGAAAAAGCTCCGGAATGCGGGAGCTGAGCTGAGCGTCGCTCACCGCCTGCAACGCGGAGACCATCTGAACCAACGTCTCCGCCGTGTTCCCCGACTTCGACGTGATCACGAAGCGGGTGGTAGCCAGATCAAGAGAGGCAAGCGTACGCGCCAGGGTCCGCCCATCAAGATTATCGTAAAAACGGGTTCGCGGCCGCCGTGGCATGTCTGCCTGGGCAACTGGAGAGCGCCGACGTTCCCCGCGATCTCCCGGGATGTTCCACCCAGCAATCTGCGCCAGCACCTGCCCGCCGAGACTGGAACCGCCGGTGCCGAAAAACACGATCGTCTTTGCATCGACTGACAGACGAGCGAGCGCCTCACGGGCGGGCTGCAAATCATCGCTGGCACGCGCGATCTGCATGAAGGGCTGACCACCCGTGAGATAATCACTCCGCATGGCCTGCACCGCAGCATCGAGCCGCGCGGAAAGCTCCGGCGTCCAGGCTCCAACTAGATCGTCACGGCCAAGCGCCGTCGCGTCGCATCCAGCTAGGATGTGTAGGTACGGTTGGCGGTCTTCAGCTATGGCCGCCCGAGAAGGGGACCGCTGATCATCAACCACGCGTGCCGTTGGCATATGCAGTGTCATGTCGGGCACCCTGCTCAAGCGTTCACCATTTGTCAGTGGACCGATCAAGCACAAAGGATGCCATAGGAAAAAGATATACGAAATCTCCGGAACACGCCGCAAGCACAGACACCGCAAGCAAGCGCCGGAGCTTCGATTAGCTCAGCTCTTCGACGGCTTGCCTACGATCGTCACGATAAGACTGTCGGGCTTCAGCAGCCGCTTGGCCACCCGCTTGATATCGTCGAGTGTCACGGCCTCGATGAGGGAGTTACGATCCGTGATGTACGCTTTGCCCAGATCCTCCATCTGCACCCAGAACAATTGCGACGCGATCTTCGATGATGAGTCAAAGCGAAGCGCGTATGAGCCGGTCAGATATTGCTTTGCATTGTCGAGTTCGACCTGCGAGGGCCCTTCATTGGCCATCCGGGTCAGCACATCGCGGATCACATCCAGCGAGCGGTTGATCTCTTCGTTCTTCGTTGCAACCCCACCAAGGAAGATGGCGGCGTGCTCATAGGGCGCCACATAGCTGTAGACCGAGTATGCCAGTCCACGCTTTTCGCGCACCTCTTCCATCAGTCGGGAGTTAAATCCACCACCACCGATGATGTAATTCAGAATATAGGATGCGATAAAATCCTTGTCGTCGCGCGCGAAAGCTCGGTGACCGAACTGCGCAACCGACTGCGGAACATCCATCTCGACAAGCTTTGTCGCGCCTGTCTCGGGGATCGTAAGAGGAGGAATGTCGCGCCGCTGCGATGTTTCGGAGATGCCGCCGAACATGTCATCGAGCATCGGCCCGAGTTCTTCCGGCGTGATGTCACCGACCACCGTGACCCGCAGTGTGTCACGCGCCATCACGCGTTCGCGATAGCTCTCGAGATCGTCCGCCGTAATTGCCTTGAGACTGTCCAGTGTCCCTTTCACAGGTCGCGCATACGGATGCCCCGCAAATGCCGCTTCGCTCCAGGCCCGCGACGCGACCTTGTTCGGGTCTTTCGCATCGAACGCAAGCGAGCTCATCACCGACGCTTTCATACGAGCGACGGCATCTTCATCGAAGCGCGGTTTCGTCAGCGCCATCTTGAAGAGCTGGATGGCTTCGTCGCGGTTCGCGGTAAGAGTCTGGAACGAGCCGCTCAAGGTGTCTCGCCCCGCATCGAAACTCATCTTGACCGCAAGTTCTTCCATCCGCTGCTGGAATGCTGCGGCCTTCAGATCACCGGCACCCTCATCCATCAGCGTGGTCAGAAGGTTGGCAACGCCTTCCTTGCCGTCCGGATCCTGCGAGGCACCGCCCTTGAAACCGAAGCGCAGCGCAATGAGCGGCAGGCCATGTTCCTCCACCAGCCAGGCTTTGATACCGCCCGGGCTGGTGACGTCCTGAATGTTCATGGCGTGTGCGTTATCCTGCATGGCCGGGAGAGAAAAGGTGGCAAGAGCTGCTGCAAGTCCGATGTTGCGAAGGGAGCGGAACATGGTCATGACTTATCCTCCGTTGCAGGGCTCGGCGTCGCGTCATTCGCCGGTGTGAGCCGGGATGTCACGGATGCGCGAATGTTGAAGACGGTCTTCGCAAGCGTGTTGACCTGTTCAAGCGTCACCGCGCGGATCCTGTCCGGCCAGGCTTCGACATCCTCAACGGTGCCTCCAGTCGCGAGTGTCCACCCGTAACGCCGGGCAAGACTAGACTGGTTGTCATTGCCGTAGATATAGTCCGCCAGATACGCCGATTTTGCGCGTTGCAACTCCGCCTCTGTCACACCATTCACCATAACATCGGCAACGATTGCATCAATCGCGGTTTCGATGTCATTCAGTGACTTACCAGCTGCCGCGACGCCGTAGAGGCCGATCCGACCGCTGTCGAGACCGCTGCCGGAGTACCACCCACCTGCACTG
>JBCBXF010000330.1:0-507 GCA_039816705.1 Pseudomonadota bacterium
CGAGAACACATCTGTTGCAGCATCGATCACACCGGCCACGGTCGCGGCCGGCATTAGGCTGGGTGTGCCGCCACCAAAAAAAATGCTCGATAGGGCGCGCGGCCCCAATTCGGCACCCACCCGACGGATTTCCGATACAAGCGCATCCGCCCAGGCCGATTGATCTACGTGGTCAACGACATGGGAATTGAAATCGCAATACGGGCACTTCGACGCGCAGAACGGCCAGTGCACATAAAGCGCAAAGCCCGCATACTGCCAGTCTTCAACGGCCAAGGGCGGCGACGAATTTTTCTAAGGCGACCGCGCGGTGAGACAGCTTGTTTTTCTTCCACCGGTCCATTTCGCCGAATGTGATGTCGAAGCCATCGGGCATAAACATCGGATCGTATCCATGACCTTCTTCGCCGCGCATGGGCCAGACGACTTGCCCCGCGACCGTGCCTTCGAAAACTTCATCTTCGCCGTCGGGCCAAGCCATAACCAGCGTGGCGCAAAACCTTGCGG
>JBCBXF010000331.1:0-501 GCA_039816705.1 Pseudomonadota bacterium
CATCCGCATCGAGCAAAGCACCTCGGGCCTGATCCTCCGCGCCGACGGTGCCCCCACCGGCTGTACCGTCACCGAAGACACCGTCTGGGACACCGCCATCGCCCTCGGCCAGTGGGCCCTCGCCCACATCACCACCGATCACCGCCGGATGGCCCAGATCACCGCACAGCACACGCTGCCCGACCGTTTCACCGGCACAGCACCCCTGCCCGCAGCCCCACCAAACCACGCCTTGCACACGCTCACCCTGCGGCCGGGCCCCATATCCGCCATTGAACTCGCCCGCGCGATCGACCAAAGCGGGGCGCAGGCCGTTCGCCTGACCCCATGGCGCTCCATGCTGCTCGAAGGGGCGCAGGCTGACGCCACGCTCCGGACCACAGAAACGACACGCTGACCCCTATGCCCTACACCTACGAGACCAACGGCGCCGCGATCTACGATCAAAGCTTTGCCACCATCCGGGCCGAGGCCGACCTCGCCCGCTTCGCCGCTGACGAG
>JBCBXF010000033.1:0-19774 GCA_039816705.1 Pseudomonadota bacterium
TGACCGGGTGCTCAGAATTCACACCGCCGGCCGGATCGACGACAAGCGGACCCGGGCGATAGCCTCGTGACCCGAGACCGCGCTGGACCGACTCAACCAGATGAATATCTTCTTCAACCGTCGTCGCCCGATCCTGAATGGCGAGCTGGCGGATCTTTGCATCATCGATGCCGCCCGGCGCATACCAGCCGCGCCAGACAACCACGTGCGACGCGTCGATCGCTCGCCAGTGATACGTGTTCAGCACATTGCCCGGATACACCTGAAACGAAAACATCGGCCAGAGAAACCAGCTTGAATATTCTTCCGCATGGGCGAAGCCGGAGTTGATGTCGTAAGTCATATTCTCGAGCGCCTGACATTCGGTGGTGTGGCGTAGGCACATTCCCTGAGGCTGGATGTCGTAGGTCTCCGGTTTCACCACACCGTTGGCGAACGTCGGGTGATTGAGGGAGCAGTGATAGCACTCGGAGTAGTTCTCGACCGAGACTTTCCAGTTGCAGTTTTCCGGGATGGAGACCCATTCGAGCGGCTTGAGCTCACTCCAATTCGGCACCCACTCACCAAGCTCGTCACGCGCACCGGGAAACCAATCGTCCATAGGAGCCGCATCGGGATCGAGATTGACGAAAAGGAAGCCGACAAACTCTTCTGCGCGGACTTCAGTGAGGCAAATGGAGGATTTGTCGAAGCCCACGACTGCGCGGATGTTTGGACCGGAGCGTAACGCGCCCGTCAGCTCATAAGTCCAGGCGTGATAAGGGCACACGACCACACGTGCGGTGCCGGAGCCGCTGACGAGTTGATGCGCGCGGTGCTGGCAGACGTTGTAAAACACGCGGATCTGTTCATCACGCCCACGGATCGCAAAAAGGTTCTCTCCTGCAATCTCGAACGTTGTGTAGTCGCCCGGATTCTCGAGCTCGGAGACGTGACAGGCGAACTGCCATGTCTGGGCGAGAAGCCCGGCGCACTCGATCTTGAAGACCTCAGGGTCGGTGTAATAGTGCGCCGCGAGCGAGCGTACCGGCTCCGTCATTTTTCATCCGCATGGTAGAGGCCGAGTTGATGGCGGCGCTTGTGGAATGTTTCAACACGTTCGACAATCTCATCGCTTGCAACCGCAATGACGAATGAGAGCAGGGTCTCCAGAAGCGCGATCACGCTCACGGACGATGGAAAGAACTGCGGCGTATCGACGGAGACAAGAAAGCCGTGATCGGCGTCCCGCAGGATCGGGCTTGCCGGGCTGTCGGAGAGACTGATGACGGTCATGCCCTGCTCACGTGCAATCGCAACCGCTTCAACGACTTCACTGCGATAGGGACGGCACGTGATCGCCAGGAGGACGTCACGCGCATCAGCCCATGCAAGATCGTCGACCGGTGTTGAGCCCGCGCGCGGGATATCGTGGAACTGCACCATGCCGGTCGACGCGAGATAGGTGAAGTTGCGCGCGTTCGCGTTGTTCAAGCCGACCCCGAGCACGAAGACATTGCGCGAGCCCCAGATTGCCGCGGCAGCGGATTTCAGATCGTCGGCTGATATGCCGGCGAACGTTTCCTCGATGTTGCGCAGGGCGTCACGCACCATGTCGGCATAAAGCCCACCGAGATCGTCTGACTTGCGGATCTCCTGCAGCCAACGCGCGCGATCCGGAAAGTCTGCGGCGCCGCGGCGGATGGCATCGCGGAACGGTGCGCGAAAGTCCTCATAGCCCTCGAAGCCGACCTGCCGCGCCATCCGCACAAGCGTATTCGGCTTGACGTCGGCGGCGTCCGCGATCTCTCGCACGGTCGACACGCCGACATCTCGCGGGTTCTCCAACACATAGGTCGCAGCCTTGCGGGCCTCGGGCGTGAGATCCGGCAACTCGTCTGCGAGACGTTCGAGAACAGTGCTTGATATATTTGTGTCATTCATGATTGACGATGGTACGTTTGTTCAAATAGCCTGTCGAGAGTTAAATTCCCCCTGTGAGGCGCAGCATGGCGAGCGAACTTCCAAACGAGGCGCGGGTGGTGATCGTCGGCGGCGGCATCATGGGGGTCGGCTTGGCCTATCACCTTGCGCATGAAGGGTGGGGTGAGGATGTCGTGCTTCTCGAGAAGGGTGAGCTTACGTGCGGCAGCACATGGCACGCCGCTGGACAGATCACGCATTCGACGTCGAGCTTCGGGCTCGGCAAATGCGTGGACTATAATATCGGGCTCTATTCGGGGGCGCTTGAAGCCGAGACGGGCCAGGCGGTCACGTGGCATGGCTGCGGCTCATTCCGCCTCGCGTATACCGAGGACGAGATGGACTGGCTGCGCCATACGCTCTCGGTGGGGCGCGCGCTTGGGTTCAACATCGAACTGGTGGGGCCGGAACGGATTGCCGAATTGCATCCGTTCTACAATCTTGACGGCGTGCTCGGCGCGCTGCACACGCCCGATGACGGTCATGTCGATCCGACGAACGTTACGATGGCGATGGCGGCGGGCGCACGGGCGAAGGGCGTTCAGATTGTCCGCCAGTGCCGAGCGACGAACATTTCGCAGGATCAAAGCCGCGGCTGGCGCGTTGAAACCGAGCGCGGCGCGATCAGCTGCGAGCATGTGGTCAACGCCGGCGGCACCTACGCTCGACAAATGGGCGAGTGGTCGGGGCTTCAACTGCCGATGACGTCGATGACGCACCACTATTTCGTCACCGAACCCGTGCCGGAGTTTCAGGATCTGGTGTCGGAACTTCCTGTCATCCGAGATGACAAGAAGGTGTCCGGCTACATCCGGATGGAGCAAAAGCGCGGTCTGATCGGCATATACGAAAAGGCCAACCCGAACTCGGTGTGGCACGATGCCTGCCCGTGGGACTATGAAAACTGGCTGTTCGATGCGGATTATGACCGCGTGATGCCGTGGCTCGAAGAGAGCCTGAACCGGATGCCGATCTTTGCAGAGCTCGGCATCCAGAGAGAAGTTCACGGCGCAATCAGCCATCCCCCGGACGGCAATCCGCTGATCGGACCGGCTCCGGGCGTGCGGAACTATTGGTGTTGTTGCGGGACGCAGATCGGCATCGGCTGGGGCCCCGGGCTGACGCGGGAGCTGGCGCGCTGGATGGTGCATGGCGCAGCCGATATCTCGATGCGGGAATATGACCCGCGCCGGTTTGGCGCCTACGCGACGAAGGACTGGCAGGTCGTAAAGGCGGAGGAAGATTATTGCCTGCGCCACGAAATACCCTTCCCGCATTTCAACCGGCTTGCCGGGCGTCCGGTCAAACCGTCTCCGCTGCACGATCATCTGAAGGCGCAGGGTGCCGTGCATGAGGAGGTTTATGGTTTCGAGCGGCCCCGATGGTTCGCTCGTGAGGGCGTTGCACAAGAGGATCATTACTCGTTCAAGCGCAACGCGGTGCATGACATCGTGGGAGCGGAGGTGAAAGCCGTTCGCGAACGCGTCGGGATCATGGATGTCACCGCATTCGCGAAAGTCGAGGTCGCAGGTCCTGACGCCTACGCACTGCTCGATCGTCTGTCGGCCAACCGGATGCCGCAAAAGGTAGGAGCGATCAACCTGACGCACATGCTCAACGGTCGCGGCCGCATCGAGGTTGAGACAACGATCGTGCGCATGGCGAAGGATCGGTTTTACCTGGTATGTGCCGCGTTCTTCGAACAGCGTCTCCTCGATCACCTGGAGCAACACCGTGCGGATGAGGCGGTGGAAATTACAGCTCTATCCGACGCCTGGTGTGCGCTTTCGCTGAACGGACCTCGTGCGCGCGATGTGCTTGGCGCATGCACCGATGCGGATCTCTCCAATGCGTCTTTCCGCTGGTTGAGCGGGCAGGAGATTGATGTCGCGGGGCATGCCGTATGGGCGCTCAGGATGTCGTATGCGGGTGAGCTTGGCTGGGAACTGCACATGCCAAGGAACGCCATGCGCGATGTCTACGACGCGCTCTGGGCAGCCGGGAATGTGCATGGCATCGCCAACTACGGCAGTTTCGCGATGAACGTGATGCGGATGGAAAAAGCGTTCAAAGGCGCGGGCGAGTTGACGAATGAGGTCACGCTCGCGGAAGCGGATGTTCTGCGTTTTGCGCGCACGGACAAAAATTATCTTGGCCGCGATGCCACGTTGAACACCGAGGGGCGTCCGTGGGTGTGCGTCTATCTCGCGATCGAGAGCGACGGCGTTACGGATGGGCACGGTGGTGAGGCCGTACTGATGAACGGCGCTGTCGTCGGCTCGACGGCCTCGGTCGCCTACGGTCACAGTGTCGGCAAGACGCTCGCGTTCGCTTACGTGAAACCGGAAGCAGCCGCTCCGGATACCCAGCTTGAAGTGATCGTGCAGGGTGACGCACGTCCCGCGCGCGTGCTCGAAGCACCGGCGTACGATCCGCAAAGCCTGCGTCCGCGCGCAGACGTGACCACCGCTGTGACACCGGCACTGCAACCTGCATGAAGATCACGCGCATCACCGTCTTTCAGGTCGATCTGGCGCTGGCGCATCCTTACTGGCTGTCTGGCGGACGGCTGAAGTTCGAGATGCTCGATGCGACACTCGTGAAGATCGAGACAGATGAAGGCGTGGTGGGGTGGGGCGAGAGCACACCGTGGGGCCACACCTATCTTCCCGCACATGGCCCGGGAGTGCGTGCAGGGATAAAAACTCTGGCGCCGGCTCTACTCGGGCTCGATCCGCTGGCGCTCGATGATCTCAACCGTGTCATGGACGTGCAGCTTCCAGGCCACCCCTCTGCCAAGTCGGCTATTGATATCGCGTGCTGGGATATCGCGGGCAAGGCGAGTGGACATCCGCTCTGGCGATTGCTCGGTGCAGCAGACCCCGCAACCGTGCTGGTCAATTCGTCGATCTCGACCGGCACTCCGGAGGAGATGCTAGACCGGATCCGCGATGCCGCTTCGAAGGGCTACACGGTGCATTCCGCCAAGATCGGGGGCGCGGATGTTGCCAGGGATATTGCGCGCATTGATGCCATCTCTGCAGGTCTGGCATCCGGACATCAGGTCACTTTCGACGTCAATCGCGCGTGGCAACCAGGTGTTGCCATCCAGGTGTTAAACGCAACGACCTCGCGCGATTGGGTGGAGCAGCCGTGCGAGACGCTTGAGCAATGTCGTCACGTCGCGCACCGCGTGAAAAACCCGATCATGCTCGACGAATGCATGCAGACGTTCGCCGACCATCTTGCAGCGTGGAAGGACGATGCGTGCGAAGGCGTCAAGGTGAAGCCCGCGCGGCTGGGTGGGCTTACCAAGGCGCGGCGTGTGCGTGACTTCGGCATCGAGGTTGGGTGGCAAATGCACATTGAAGATGTCGGCGGCACGGTGCTGGCCGATACGGCAGCACTGCATCTCGCAGCCTCGACACCGGATGCCAACCGCCTTGCTTCGTGGCTGTGTCACGATCATCTGGCTGGAGACCTGATGCCGGGTCAGGGTGCGCGCAACAAGAATGGCGCGGTGTACCTGGCTGAGCTTCCCGGGCTGGGGGTTATCCCCGACGAAGCGTCGCTTGAAGTTCCCGTTGCGAGGTATGCATGAAGGTCAACCGGATCACCCTATGGTCCGTCGATCTGACGAGCCATGCGACATACTACATGGCGGAGGGAAAAACCTGCGCGACGGTGACAACGCATGTCCTACGACTTGATACGGACACGGGATTGTCAGGCTGGGGTGAGGTCTGCCCGATCCCGCATTATCTGCCAGCATTCGCGGACGGTGTGCCGAGCGCGATCACCGAAATGGCGCCGGAGATCCTCGGCATCACGCCGACTGGTATCGACGCGCCGATGCGCAAACTCGACGGCTTCCTGTTGGGGCACCATCACGCCAAGTCGATCGTCGACATGGCGCTTTGGGATCTTTATGGGCAGGCGACACAGCTGCCGCTCTATCAACTGCTTGGCGGGCGGACACGACGGGACATGCCGCTCTATCATTCGATCACGTGTGTCGCGCCCAACGAGATGGCAGCGATTGCGAAAGACGCGTACGCCACCGGCATTCGGCAGTTTCAAGTTAAACTCGGCGCTGATGCGGATTGGGCGAGCGATGCGGAGCGACTTATAAAAGTCCGCGAAGCCGTCGGCCCTGGTCCACTTGTCTATGGCGATTGGAACTGCGGCGCTTCCCGTCTTCACGCCACGCGGACCGGGCGCGCGGTGGCGCACCTCGACGTTATGCTGGAGCAGCCTTGCGCGACGCTCGAGGATTGTGCGGCAGTGCGGCAGGCGACCGGCCTGCCAATCAAGATCGACGAGAACGCATTCGACCTCGCATCGTTGCTGCGCGCACATGAGCTCGGGTGTCTCGATGCGGTCGCGCTGAAACTGTCGAAATTCGGCGGGCTTTCTGCGATGCGGCGAGCGCGGGATCTGTGCCTGCATCTTGGTGCGGAGATTTGCGCTGAGTGCACGTGGGGCTCCGACATCGTCACGGCTGCGTCCCTACACTTTGCGGCGTCAACGCCACACGGCGCCTTGCTCAACACCTGTGATCTCGCCTCGTATGTTGCGCCGCGCCTTTGCCCGGATGCTCCAACGCGGGCGAATGGGCGGATCGCGCCGCCGGAGGGGCCGGGCCTCGGGGTTACGCCTGATGTGAGTCTTCTTGGTCGTCCTGTTCTGGAGATCGCCTGAACCATGCAGAAAATTCAGACACAGTCAGAGTGGATCGCGCGGGCGCATGATGTGTTGCCGGCTGGCGGCTTCGGAAATTTTGATCCGGGTATTGTGATCTCGCACGGCGAAGGCAGTCACATCTGGGATGAGGATGGCCGGGAGTATGTGGACTATCTCATCGGATCCGGCCCGATGCTGCTGGGGCATGGGCACCCGGAAGTGATGGAAGCCGTGCTTGCGCAGCTCCCGCGCGGCATGACGTTTTTTGCGAACAACGCCAAGGGCATCGCATTGGCCGAGGTGATCGTCGAGGCCGTGCCGTGTTGCGAGCAGGTGCGCTTTGTCGCGTCCGGCGGGGAGGCCGACATGTATGCGATGCGGCTTGCCCGGGCGTTCACTGGGCGGAATAAAATCCTGAAATTCGAAGGCGGCTACCATGGGATGTGCGCGGAAGCGCAGATGAGCCTCGCGCCGGACCGGCATGTCAACTTTCCTCAAGCGGTGCCGGACAGTGCCGGCATTCCGGCGAGCGTCGTCGATGACATGCTGATCGCGCCGTTCAATGATCTCGCCGCGGTCGAGACGTTGCTGAATGAGCACGATGACGTGGCAGCGATTATCGCGGAGCCGCTACAGCGGATCATTCCAGCCGAGGACGGATTTCTTCAGGGGTTGCGGGCTCTGTGTGACAAACACAACGTCCTGCTGATCTTTGATGAGATCGTGACCGGGTTTCGCCTCGCCTTTGGCGGCGCGCAGGAGCGCTATGGCGTCACGCCGGACATTTGCACGCTGGGAAAAATTATTGGTGGTGGGTTTCCGCTCGCTGCGCTCGGTGCAAGCGCAGACATCATGAAGCACTTCGACAAAGGCGCCGTTGACGCCGGGCACTGGTTGATGCAGCTCGGCACACTCTCCGGCAATCCGGTCGCCGCCGTGGCAGGCCTGAAAACCATGGAAGTGCTGCGGCGCGATGGAGCCTACGAAACGTTGCGGTCCACCGGTCTTGCGCTGCAGAACATGCAATCGAAAGCGCTAACGGCCGCCGGGGTCGCGCATCGCGTTTGCGGCGATGAAACGCTGTTCGACATCCTGTTCACCGCTTCGTCCTGCCGGGATTACCGCACAGCCAAGCACGATGATCCAAATGACAACGCGGTCTACAATGCGGTGCTTCGCCAGAACGGTGTTTTCAAGTCGCCGGGAAAACTCTACCCGTCTCTCGCCATCACTGATGCGGATCTCGACCTCACCCGCGCCGCGGTTGACGCCGCCGTGACCGCCCTCGTCAAGACGCGCGAACAAGAGCTGACACACTGACAGGGTCAGGTGCTCCCGCAGTCTCTGGCCCAATCAACCGCCGGTCAGGAAGTTCTCGCGCTGAACCGTGGCGACGACATCCGCGAGGCTCTGCTCGACAGTGCGACCAGACGTATCGACATCAGCGTCGGCGCGCCGGTAGAGCGCCTCACGTGATGTGAGTATCTCGCGCAACTCGACCATTGCATCCGGCTTTCCCGCCATCGGTCTTTCATCGCCCTGCCCGCGAACCCGCAACATGTGATCCTCAGGGTCAGCGTGCAGCCAAACGGTGTGGAAGTGGCGGAGAAGATAATCGAACGCGTCCGGCTTGGTCACGACGCCGCCTGCGACCGCGAGGATCACGGTTTCATGGCTCGCGGCAATCCGGCGAAGGGCACGGTTCTCAAGGTGGCGGTAGCCTTCGGCTCCGTAGAGCGCCATGATCTCGTGGACAGGCATGCCGCCGCTCTTCTCGATCTCGTGATTCAACTCGATGAACGGAACTGCAAATTGCGTGGCGGCGCGGCGCCCCAGCGTCGACTTTCCGGCACCGCGCAGTCCGATCAATGCAATGCGGCGGGCACGCAAAACCTCGGGGCGCCGCGGGTCGAGAATGTTCCGCACCCGATCGCGCTGCTCACGTGTTGCACCCCGGAGCAGCCGCGTCAGTGTATGGATCTCGTCGTCATCCGCGCTGGTGTCCCAGGGTGTCGCTTCACCGATCAGTGTTTCAAGCTGCAGGTCGAGTGCATTCGCGATCCGCATCAGCAATGCGATTGAAATGTTGCCCTGACCGCTTTCAAGCTGAGCGAGGTAGCGCTGCGAGACACCTGACATCTCGGAGAGCACACGGCGCGAAAACCCCGCGGCACTGCGTGCAGCGCGCACACGTGTGCCGACGGTCGCGAGCAACGCCTCAATCTGCGCATCTTCTTTGTCGAGTGACACACGCAGCGCGCGCAACGCCGCGTCATGCGATTTGACCTCAACCATCCCTGTCATTCCTCAGATGCCGTTGGGGCCCACGACCCTGCCATCGCTAAACATTTGTAACCCACAAGGTGAGGACTTCGGCTGGATCGGGCAAGGCGACAAAGCCGCCCTGTTTCGAGGCGGGACAAGGCCGGATCAGGGCTGCTGCACTTTGTCGACACCATTGCGCACGGTTTGACGTATAGCGGGCGGCGCAGCAGAGAGTTGGCGCCCTGGCCGAGCGAGAAGCGGAGTGAGCACGTGAGCGAAGCGCTGTTGAGTGTGCGCGGACTGACCAAGCGGTTTGGCGGGGTCACGGCGACGGATGATGTGTCGCTCGATGTCATGGCCGGTGAGCTGCATGCGATCATCGGGCCGAACGGTGCGGGCAAGACGACACTGATCTCACAACTGTCCGGCCTCCTGCCACCCGATGCCGGCAGCATCCGCTTTGGCGATCGCGATATTACGCGCGAGCCAGCGCATCGTCGTGCTCACATCGGCATCGCCCGCTCGTTCCAGATCACGTCCGTGTTCATGGGGCTCAGCGTGCTCGACAATGCGGCGATCGCTGTCCAGGCTCACACAGGGCATTCGTTCAAGTTCTGGACATCAGCGCGTCGCGACCGGTCGCTGCGGGATCCTGCCATGCGCCACCTCGAACATCTCGGGCTCGCAGAACGGGCAGACGATCTTGCCTCCGATCTTTCCCACGGCGAGCGGCGGCAACTCGAGCTCGCGATGGCGCTTGCGGGTGATCCGAAACTGATGCTCCTCGACGAGCCCATGGCCGGCATGGGTGCGGAGGAAACCGCGCGCATGATTTCCATCCTCAAGGGGCTCGAGGGTAAGGCGATGCTGCTGGTCGAGCACGATATGAACGCGGTGTTTGCACTCGCGGATCGGATCACCGTGCTGGTTTACGGCCGTGTGATTGCGACGGGCGATCCCGAAGCCATTCGCAGCAATCCGGATGTACGTGCCGCTTATCTGGGCGAGGCGGCCTAATGTTACACGTCCGCGATCTCCAAACGTTTTATGGCGCAAGCCAGGTGCTATTCGGCATGTCGCTCGATATCGAAGCCGGGCAGGTCGTCACGCTGCTCGGGCGCAACGGCATGGGCAAGACGACCACGATCAATTCGATCATGGGGATTGTCGCGGCGCGCTCCGGCATTGTGGAGTTCGAGGGCACTTCAATCGCCGGAGTTCCATCGTTTCGTGTGGCAAAGCGCGGACTTGGCCTCGTGCCGGAAGGTCGGCAGATCTTTCCAAATCTCACAGTGGAGGAAAATCTGATCGCAACGGCAGCCAACCGCCGTGAGGACCGAACGCCGTGGTCGCTGAAGCGGATTTACGACATGTTTCCGGCACTCGAGGCGCGGCGCACAGCGATGGGCAACCTGCTGTCTGGCGGCGAGCAGCAGATGCTCGCAATTGGCCGCGCGCTGATGACCAATCCACGTCTGCTGATCCTGGATGAAGCAACCGAAGGTCTTGCTCCGCTCGTGCGTGACGAGATTTGGGCCTGTCTCGCACGCATCAAGGCGGACGGGATTTCCATCCTCGTCGTCGACAAGAATGTTGCAGACCTCGTGCGCCTCGCCGACCAGCACTTCATCGTCGAGAAGGGCCGGGTCGTGTGGCGTGGTTCCTCGGCGGAACTGATGCACGATAGCGAGATACAGCAGCAATATCTCGGTGTCTGAGGTGCGCGTCGGCCGAGGACCTATTCGATCGTCATTGCGCCAGTCGCCTGGTTGATGCGCACGCCGATCGTCTTTTTTGGTCCTGGCACATCTCCCGCGCCCGACGGATCGAAATACTGCACCGGCACACGAACCAACAAACCCTTGCTGGCATCATAGCTTGCGCGGATCCGCTCAAACTCGATCCCGGCAAACCCGGCGCCGAGGGTGTCGTCGTGCAGCGTCTTGCACTGCGCGCCTGCAAGTTCCTCGTCCGGGTCGGGGGCTATGATGGATAGGTAGGCTGAACAACATACGGGCTCACCGAACGTGTCTGTGTAGTACAGCCGGATTGCTCCATTGGCGAACTTGCGCACGCCTTTCTTCCCCTCGTCGACAAGGAACATCACGCTGGCC
Organism: Pseudomonadota bacterium; assembly: GCA_039816705.1. Classification (GTDB taxonomy): domain Bacteria; phylum Pseudomonadota; class Alphaproteobacteria; order Rhizobiales; family CALHAX01; genus CALHAX01. The sequence goes on from JBCBXF010000033.1 coordinate 11,025, forward strand.
TCGGCGCCACAGTCTTTCAGGGCCGGCGCCGAAATGGCGGCGGTCGCGGTCATGACGGATGCGACGATGGTGGCGGCAAGAGTGCGCATTTCTTTCCTCTCTCTCCTGTTTGCGTGCACGATCGTTACGACGTTTCGGCAAATCGCCTGAACTGGCGGTGAATGGCCACGTCAGTACTTCTTCGGCACGTAAAGATCACTCGGCATGACGCTGCGCTCATAGTCCGGGTTGAAGACGCGCTCGGGCAACTCGACGGGATCAAAGGTGACCTCTTCATACGGAACCATCGAGAGCAGATGATCGATGCAGTTGAGGCGGGCGCGTTTCTTGTCATTCCCCTCCACGATGTACCAGGGCGCCTCAGCAATGTTCGTGCGCTGCAGCATGTCTTCCTTCGCCTCGGTATAATCCTCCCAACGGACGCGGGCTTGCAGGTCCATCGGGCTGAGCTTCCACTGCTTCATCGGATCGTGGATACGGGTGAGGAAGCGGAGCTGTTGCTCTTCATCGGTAATTGAGAACCAGTACTTGATCAGCTTGATCCCAGAGCGCACGAGCATGCGCTCAAACTCCGGTACATCGTGGAAGAACTGCTCGATCTGATCGTCATCCGCGAAACCCATGACGCGCTCGACGCCGGCGCGATTGTACCAAGAACGGTCGAACAGAACGATCTCGCCACCGGCCGGCAAATGGGAGACAAATCTCTGGAAATACCATTGTGACTTTTCGCGATCATTGGGAGCGGGTAGGGCCGCGACGCGGCAAACACGCGGGTTGAGACGCTGGGTGATGCGTTTGATCGCGCCCCCCTTGCCGGCACTGTCGCGCCCCTCAAAGATCACCACGAGCTTGTAGCCGGTGTGGATGACCCAATCCTGGAGCTTCACCAGCTCTGTCTGCAAGCGAAACAGGTCATTGAAGTATTTCGCACGCGAGAGCGGTGAACCTGGCCTCAATGTGGTGATATGACGGAGCTCCTCAGGAATACGCTCGTCATCCATCTCCATTTCCAGCTCTTCATCAAAGCTGTCCTGAAGATCGGACGCGACCCAACCGACTTCGGATGCCGAACCACTTTGTGCCGCGTTCTGGCCCTGCTCCTCGTTCGCAGTGTCGTCGGGTTTGTCAGGCGTCCGGGGCATGCGCGTCTCTCCGCGTTCTTACTTATGTCGACGTGCTACAGATGCCGACGAAATGATCGCTGGCATGCGTATGTGACGTTTACGTCAACTGGATCTTGACATCGGTGCAACGGCGGAAAACGTTGGGTCATGGCAATCACCTTCACACCACGCACGCCGGCTAGCACCGTCCTGCCGTACTGTATCACACTCGCGCTTGTGCCGCTGCTGCTTGGCGGCATGGCTTATGGGGGATGGTGGATCGTCGGGGCGTTCGTCTTCACCTTCCTCGCAACGCCGGTGTTGGATACGCTCGTGCCGCTCAACTCGGCGAATGCCTCGGCTGCGACCGGGGATGATGAAATTCGTGGGCACATCTGGCTAACGTGGGCGTGGGTGCCCTTACAGCTCGGTTTGATCGTAGCGCTCCTCTTCACCGTGGGTCAGACAGCCCAACTCACAACGGTCGAGGCGCTTGCGATGGCGGCCACGCTTGGGCTCGCGACAGGCGGCATTGGCATCACGTACGCGCATGAGCTGATGCATCAGCGCAACCGTCTCGAAAAGCAACTGGCGGAAATCCTGATGTGCTCAACGCTCTATGGGCACTTCTGCATCGAGCATGTGTTTGGCCACCATCTACATGTTGCGACGCCGCGTGATCCGGCATCGGCGCGACCGGGCGAGTCGCTTTACCGGTTTCTCCCTCGGACACTCATTGGGACGTGGCGCTCGTCATGGGCGATCCAGCGGGCGCAACTCGAGAAGCGTGAGCAACCGGTCTGGAGTTGGCGCAATGCATTCTGGCGCTACGCGGCGTGGACGGTCTTCTGGTTTGCACTGGCGTACGCCATCGCGGGATGGACCGGGCTCGCCGTATTTGTCGTGCAGGCGGTGGTCGCGGTTCTGCTACTCGAGACCGTGAACTATCTGGAACACTACGGCCTGCAACGTCGCCAGCTTGAGAACGGCCGGTACGAGCCGACGCGCGAGCATCATTCGTGGAACGCCAATCACCGCTTCTCGAACTATATGCTCATCAATCTGCAGCGACATTCGGATCATCATCGCAATCCGATCCGTCGCTATCCGTTGTTGCAGGCACATCCGGACGATACGGCGCCTCAGCTCCCCTACGGCTACAGCTGGATGGTGGTTCTCGCCTTGCTGCCGCCCGCATGGTTTCGGGTGATGGATCCGAAAGTCGCCGCCTGGCAGGCGAAGTACGGGCACGACGCCCCAGCGTAACGAATGCTACTCGCTGGCGGTCATCGTGATGTGCTGCGTCAGACGCCAGTCCCCGGTTTCCCAGACAAACACATTGGTTGCTGAGATCATCGCATTGCCCAGCACTTCGGTGCAGTACACCATGGCAGTGCGGTCCGACATGATGATCACTTCATCCAACGGCCAAACGTCCGGCGCGTTGCCAGCAACGAATATCTCGGCCCAGCTTGCCATGACGTTGTCGCGTCCCCGCTGAAGCGGCCAACCGGGATGTTTGACCGAGACCGGGCGCTCGCGCGACCAGAGCGCATCGAGCTGGGCGAAGTGGCCCGTGCGGACGGCATCGTAGAAGCGATCATTGGCGCGTTGCACGTCTGACTTTGCCGTTGCGTCTGCCATCTGCCTTCGCCTCGATCCGTTTTCATCTCGATGTCAGCCTACCGCGCAGGAGGGTCAGAGTCTTGCGGAAAGACAGCGACGGATCCGCATGCCGTGCCGCGCCCGATCTGCGGCGCAGTTGCACCACTTGTGTTGCATTTACCAATGTATGTCGGAGAGATGACAGGTAACATGTGCGCGCCCGATCCGCGATGTGGCAGGAGATGGGGCGAGGCTTGATGGTCAGGTCGTCTCGCTGTTCCATCGACGTGACACGGTGTCTGGCCGCATGAGACCGAGGCTGGATCGGACTGGTATAAGGAGGGTGTTGGGTCATGACGTTTGTGGACCCGGTTTCGGAACAGCGACCAAGCGATGTTCCGCTCGGCGCGACCGGTGTGCGGGCAACGCCCGTCGCTGACATTCCCGTTAACCCCTACAGCCTGCTTGAAGCAGTGAATTCATCCAGTGCTGCGGCCCGCGGCGGGTGGGTGATTTTTCTAGCGATTGCCACGTTCATTCTCGTCGCGGTTGCCGGTGTGACGCACCGTGACCTGTTGTTGAATACCAAGGTCGACCTGCCCATTCTCCAAGTCGAGATCGAGTTGACGCGCTTCTTCCTATTTGCGCCGATCCTGCTGATGTTCGTGCACTTCGGCATGCTGATCCAGCACGTCATGCTGTCGCGAAAGACACTCGAGTTCGACCGGGCAATAAGGGCGATGGAGCCGGATCGGCGGGCGACGCATCCGCTTCGGCTTGAGTTGAACTCCTACTTTTTCACGCAGGCATTGGCGGGGCCGCATCGCGGATGGCTGCTCGCGGCGTTCCTGCATGCGATGATCTGGATTTCGCTGGTCGTGCTGCCCGTACTCATCATGTTGTTCACGCAGGTCGTGTTTCTGCCCTACCACGACACCTTCATCACGTGGGTTCACCGGATCGTCCTCGTGATCGATATGGCGATGTTGGCGGCGGTCGGGGTTTTTCTCCGCCGCACGGAAGCCTCGTTCTTCACCGCGATGTTCAAGGTGATGCAGCGGCATCCGGCGAACTTCTTCATCACCGGCTCGCTTTTTATCATCCTGATCATTCTCTCTTTCTTCGTCGCGACAATCCCGGGAGAATATCTCGACCGCATCCGCCCGAAACCAGCGCAGGAAAGAGCGGTCGGGGCCGACCATCCCGCGTTTGCGGCGACCGGTCTCCTCTCCTCGGCGACTGAATATCTCTCCAGCGGTCGGGACACGATGAAAATCGCGCTTGAGCAAATGTTCTCGCGCAACCTGATCGTGACCGATCTGGACATTGTCAAAGGTGAGGCGTTGCGCAATGGCGAAGTGACGCTCGCGCTGCGGAACCGCAATCTCGAGAACGCGAAACTTGATCGCACGGACCTGCGCGGTGCTGATCTGGCTGGTGCAAACTTCAAGGGCGCGTCGCTGGTTGGGACGATCCTGACACGCGCCAACCTCAGTTGCTCGCCGCGCTTTTGCACGCACTTTGGCGGTGCGGAGATGTCATCTGCCCAGCTTGACGGTGCGAACTTCGAAGGCGCCAATCTGCGCGGCGCCCGCCTCGTGGCGGCGAACCTGCGCAACGCGAACTTTTCAGCGGCAGACCTGACAGCAGCCGACCTGAGCGGCGCAGACCTGCGTCGGGCAAGGCTTACAAACGAGGTCAACCTCTATGGCGCGGAGCTTCCCGGGGCGAACCTGCGCGGCGCCTATCTGGGGGGTGTCAACTTGCATGGCGCCAACCTCTCGAACGCCAAGCTGCAAGCAGCGTACATGGCGTGGGTCAACGCTTTCGGGGCGGACTTGTCGAACGCGGAACTCGATGGCGCGTTCATGAGTGGGGCGCAGCTTCAGGGCGCCAATCTCGATAATGCGTCCATGCTTGGAACAGACCTGTCGAATGCGACGCTCTGGGAGACGAAGCCCCCAAGCCCGTTCGTGTTCTCACTGGCACGGGTCGACAACGTGACGCTCTCACCATTAAGCGCCGAAGTTGCCGAGGATATCCGCGCCATCCGCAACAGCCTCCCGACAAGCGGACTGCAAAACCTTTTCGCGCGCAAGCGTCTCGACGACATGCTGAAGACTGTGACGACAGAGGGATGGAAAGACAGCATCGGCGGCAGGGTCTGGGGCGAGCTTGTCGCAAACGGGGCGCGTCGTTCGCCGGTTTACCGTAAGCAGATCACCGACTTTCTCGGCCTCCTTGCGTGTCAGCGTCGCTGGGCGGACGGATCGGTTGCCGATGGGGTGATGTCGCGCGCAATGGCGTCGGACTTTGCCGGCAATACAGCCGAAATCTATCGCCAGGTTACAAGCGACGACTGCCCGGCGGCAGGCAATCTCTCCGCGCAACTCACGAAACAGCTGTCCGGCGTGGTCGAGGCACGTGCCAACGCGTTGATACAGTCCGTATCCGGAACCAACGGCTCCACTGAAAGTAACCCGCAACCGACAACAGAGTGATTTTGCGCGAGGCGTTGCCGCCGATTAACCCTATCAGCAATGCAGCGCGCGCCACTTGAATGGAACAAACAAAGAACATATTATCGAGCGATCGAAAGCCGCGCACGTGTGGAGAACGCGGCGGGACGGGTGCGCCGATCGGCTTGTTTCCGCTATTGGTGTGGTGATGAGCAGCGTGACGCGAAGCGCCGTTGGGATACTGCAGTCCGTCGCCTCGATTTTGACGGCCCACAACGCACAGGTCCGAAGCAGAGGAGGCCATCATGGCCGGTTCAGTGAACAAAGTTATTCTGGTTGGCAATCTCGGCAAGGATCCTGAAATTCGTCAGACGCAGGACGGGCGGCCGGTCGCAAACCTCAGCATCGCGACGAGTGAAAACTGGCGTGACAAAAATTCCGGCGAGCGGCGTGAAAAAACCGAATGGCATCGCATCGTCATCTTTGGTGAAGGCTTGTGCCGGGTCGCCGAGAACTATCTGAAAAAGGGCTCGAAGGTTTACATCGAGGGACAGCTTCAGACGCGGAAGTGGCAGGACAACAGCGGCGCTGACCGTTACTCAACCGAAGTCGTGCTTCAAGGATATGGCGGCACCCTGACCATGCTTGATGGCCGTGGTGACAACCAAGGCGGCGGCATGGGTGCTGGCATGCAGGACGGTGGCCAGTCGAGCTATGGCGGCGGCAATTCCTATGGCGGCGGCGGCGGCGGCCAGAGCTACGGTGGCGGTGGGGGACAAGGCTACGGCGGCGGCAATTCCGGCGGTGGTGGCGGCAACCAGTTCGAGAAGGAACTGGACGACGAGATCCCGTTCTGAGGCTCTTGGCATCTGCCCTTTGGGTTTGTTTTCCGTCGGTGGTCGGGAATTGTTTGCGGCACGAACTGCGTCACACTCTTCGGCGTGATTGGCAGCGTCCGGTGACGGATACGAGGAGACTTTGCGGTTTCACGGTGATGTGAAACGCGCGATCTTCCGCCCGCGCTCGCCCATGGCATGTCGCTTGCTCACCCCTGCGATAAGTTCGCGTCGCAGGGAGAAAAACATGTCACCTCGTGTCAAGCAGTGGCTTGGAAACCTATCGCTGCTCGGCGGATCATTGCTCGTCCTCGCGCTGATCGCCGAATTTGTCGTTTTTCGCTATGTGCTCGTCCCGGACGATGTTCTGCCTAACGCGACTGCGAACGGGGTGGTGCGATATGTGCCGAACACGCGCGCGACCTTCCGACATCCAGATGGGCGGACGTCCACGGTCACAATCAACCAACACGGCTGGAATTCGACGAAACCGTATTATCGTCTCTCCCCGCCGCCTGGTCGGGTGCGCGTCGCCGTCGTCGGCGACAGCTATGTGCATGGCGCATTCATCGACACTCGGGACGGGTTTCCGGAGTTGCTGGAGACCAAGCTCAATGAGCGCGGTTTGCAGTCTGTCGAGGTGCTGCGCTTCGGCATGGATGGCGCGCCGCTCAGCCAATATCTTCACATGCTGCGCAAAGAGGTCTCTGCATATCGGCCAGACGTGGTCGTCATTCCGCTCATTCATAACGACTTCGACGAGAGCTTCCGCTTTCTAAAAACGCGGTATGCCTCCTCGTTCATGAAGGTCCGTCGTGATGCCAATGGGGATGTCAGCGAAATTGCGCCTTCCGCGTTTCGTCCGGGCCTTGCCGATACGCTGCGAAAGTCGGCTGCGTTTCGCTACGTCTACTACGAGACCAACCTTTATCTCCATCTTCGCAGCTTCGTGAGTCGATTCTTCTGGGGCGGCAACGAAAGCTATCAACCGGAGTTTATTTCTTCCGCTGTCGATATTCGCAAACTCGAAGACATGGACGAGATCGCGTTCTACACACTCCATATCATGGAGAAGATGAAGGCACTTGCGGAGAAAAACGGGTTCCAGCTTGTCTTTGCGATGGATGGTGTGCGCGAGGCCGTGTACGCGAACAAATCGCCCGATGATTACGTTGTCGGGAAGCTTAACCGGATCGCCTACAACACGGCTGCCAACCTTGACCTGCCGTTTGTCGACCTGCAACCCGTGTTTGCAGAGCACTTTGCGGCGCATGGAAAGCGGTTTGAATTTCCCTACGACTGGCATTGGAACGAACTCGGCAACAGGCTCGTTGCCAACGCGATTGCTGACCGGTTGTTGAAAGCGCCGTCATTGCTGCGGAAGCGGCGCGATATGCTCGCTACGGGTCAGCGCGTTTCCCCGGCAACAGTTACGCAGTGACAGCGCGGGCGTGGCCAGCCCTCCTAGCCCTGAGGCTTTCGCCAACTCTGCCCGCCGCGTAAGGCGTTGCAGGCATTGTCGATCGTCTGCAGTGCAAGGCGCAGCATCCGTGCCGTTGGTGCCGTCGTGCGCAAGCGCTGACCGGTGACGCGCCCGAACCGGCGCAACGCCGCGACACTGCCGCGGCCCCATATTCCGTCGACGCGCCCTTTGAGGCATCCCGTCCGCGCCAGTTCACGCTGGAGCCCCCACGTGATCTGCGCACTCGTCATCGTATCGACCTGGTCGATCGCCGAGCCACTGGTGGCCTGGTTTAGGCTTGCAGTCCTACGACGAATACCGCCGCTCGGATGCGGTGGAACTGGCGGCTCCCCAAGATCAATCGGGTCTTCATCCGGCTGGCGTTGCTGGCGCATCTGCCGATTGCCGCTGGTCGCGGAGCTGTCGCCGGTCGACGTTGTCTGATCGGGCTGAAGCGCTGCGGTACGTTCCGGTTTCTGCTTTTGTTGCGTAGCGGGTATTTCATTCTCGCCCTCGGGTCGCGTCGGCACAGTCGCGTTGGTCGGTGTGCGCAGTGCGGCGAGCTGGCGGTTAAGTTCCGGCTTGTTTCGCGCGCACTGCGCGACCGAGAGCAGTGATGCCAGACCTGTCGCGTCCTTGGCGGCAATCAGACTGTCGGCCATCGAGCGCTCGAGCTTGCAGACGGTGGAGCGACGGCCCTCTGTGCGGAGTTTTTCGCGCAACGTGTCGGCGTCCGGGCAATAAAGGCACGCGGAGAGATAATCTTTAATTTTGTCCGGGTCGGCAGACACTTTCAGCATCGCGGACTGAAGCTTTTCCGTGTGTCGTCGCCGCACGATATCCGGCCACTCGGCGAGATTTTCGCCAACCGAGACCAACGCCATTTCATCGCGTCCACCAAATATATCCGGGTCCTGCCGTTCGCTTGGGTTCACCTTGCGAAGACGGCGCGAAATCCGATTGGTCACGAATTGGCGCAGCTCTGCAAGCGTGACCGCACCATCACCGTTGCCTGCAAACTGCGTTGCGTCGGCCTCGCCATAGAGCCCACTGACAAGCGCGTCGGTAAAGACACTGCGCTTCCAGTCGTTGTCCCAGACCGCGAATTGCTCGCCCTGTGCTGCGGCCATCATCACAAACCGCTCCGACGGCGCAACCGACTGTTTCGATAGCGTCACCGCGGGGCCAAATGCCGGCGCGCTTCGGTTTTTGATGATGGCCGCAGCACAGGGCGAGCAATTCGCGGTCTGGGACAACGACTGGAAGCGCAGTGTCTTTACCG
>JBCBXF010000034.1:0-19451 GCA_039816705.1 Pseudomonadota bacterium
GTATCCGCATCGAAGAACAGCTTCCCGCATTTGCCGCACTTGGCGATCAGCGTGCTGTGGCGGCGACCTGGGGCCAGATTGCTGACATCTATGTGCACGCGGGCGATCTGGATGAAGCACTGCGCATTCGCCGGGAGAAACAAGTTCCCGCGTTTGACAGAGACACTGACAAACGGCCAATCGCAGTCGCCTTGGGTAAAATTGCCGACGTCGTTGAGTCACAAGGGGATCTCGACGAGGCGCTTCGCATTCACCGCGACGAGCGGTTGCCAGTTTATGATGCACTGAACGACAAGCACGGTCTTATGCATGTCTACTGGCGCATCGCCCGGATCCTGAGGGTCAAGAGCGTTGTGAGAGAAGTCGCGGCGGAGGCGAGGCTTGAGCCATTAATCTCTGCTTACCAGCTCGCGCGGGAACTCAAACGGGTTGATGCGCTCGGTGTCACTGCGCTGGAGTTGGGAGACTTGCTCTTGTCGTTGCATGCGAAAAAGGAGGCGGAAGTCGTTCTCAGAACCGCTGTGGCCTCATGTGAGGAACAGGGCGTCCATGACAAGCAGCGACAACTCAAAGCTAAGCTCACACAGTTGCGGACGATCCCTGGCTGACCTCGCAATCTGACGACTTCCAAGGAGAGTAATTCGCACGCCGCGCAGCAGCCGATAAGCTCGGCAACCAAACCAGCGGGGTTGTGTATCCAAACCGCTGCGCAAGCGCGTCAAGAGTATTGGCGATGCCAACGAGACAACCCTGACGCGTACGTGAGATTAAAGGGTTAAAGTCCAGATCCGGTTGAAAAACGCTCGACCGGCTCGCGAAGATTGCCCCCGCATTACGGATCGATAGCGCCGCTCCGGCCAATTGAGGCTCCGCGTGTCGGTGGTTCGATTCCGCTTCTGGGCACCATTTTTTCCGATGCTGCGCAGTGTCATTTGGCGAAGGATCGCGATGCGCCGCGCGATCCGCACCGGTTTAGAGGGGCTCAGCCCCGTCGGTGGCGGTCTGCTTGCGACCGTCTGCCTTGAAGACTGTCATGAGGCGTTCTCATGCTCCGTGGGCCATATTAAGAGTGCGACGATTGTGGCGGCAAGGGCGATCGTGGCAAGAACCGCGAAAGTTGCCGACATGCCAATCCATGCGCCAAGCACTCCGGCGAGCGGATAGGCGAACAACCAGCAGGCATGCGACAATGAAAATTGTGCTGCAAAGTACGCGGGGCGGTCATCGGGCGTGGATGATCGACGTAACAGGCGTCCCGCAGGCAATTGCGCGGCAGAATATCCGGTACCAATCACACACCAGATCGCAAGTGCGCCAGGGAGTGTCGGTAAGAGGGTACCGCAGAGCAATCCGAAAATCATTGCACCGCTGCCACTGAGCACAATGGCCTTGTCAGTGAATCGGTCGAGAACTCGAGGAACAACCAGCGCGGCCGACATAGAGCCGGTACCGAACGCGGCGAGAAGCAGCGCTGTCTCAAAACCTCCTCGACCGAGCTGCCCGTGCGCATAAACGACGGTATTCACGAACACCATCGCGCTCGCCACTGCGACAGACATAGATATTGCGAGCAAACCCCGCAAACGTGGTGTCGCAAGATAGGCTGTGAGGCCCCCCACTGTTCGTTGCAATAAGCCAATCGCTTCAATGCGCCGTGCTGCAATTGGCAATCCGACCGTGAGAATAAGTGCTGCGGACGCTAGAAAGGTGAGTGCATTGAATGCAAAGAACGCATTAAAAGTCACGAGTGTCAGTGCAGCAGCGGCGAGTATTGGGCTGGCCAGTGACTCAAGATCGCCAGCGAGGCGTGCGAGCGCTAAAGCTTTTGTGTATTCGGCTTCGTCCGTCAAAATATCCGGGATTGTCGCCTGAAAGGTAGGGGTGAAGCCAGCCGAACATGATTGGATCAAAAAGATTAGGGTATAGATTTGCCAAATCTCGGTGACGAACGGGAGACAGGCAACAAGTCCTGCTCTCGCCAGATCCAATCCGATGAGGAATGCGCGCCGGGGCAGCTGCTGGGCGAGCGCGCCTGCAAGTGGTGCGAGCGTGACATAAGCCACCATTTTAATGGCAAGTGCAGTGCCCAGCACACGTCCCGCGTCCGCCCCGGCGATGTCATACGCCAGAAGCGCGAGCCCGACAGTCGCGAGCCCGGTTCCGCACATCGCAATCGCCTGCGCCATGAAGAGGCGGGCATATGTGGGGTTGGAAAGCGGGCTGAGCATGAGAGAGTTACGACTTGAGGATCTGCGCTGCAGATCATCTTATAAAATAATCTCAAAAGATCTTTATGAGCTTTGTAAGCCGCGTCCGGCACGCCTGCAGATTATCTGCAGCAGAGTGCCAGCCTGCGGATGAAAGTTATTGGAATGGAGAAAATAGCAGGTATTTTCCGTCGCCTTCATCGTGGTCACTCTCATCACAACCAAGGGATCAAGCATTGCCAAAAGCTTCTTCTTAGCCACGTATGTTGGTCGGAGAACGCCAAACTCTGAACGTGTATCAGCGATCGCCAATCTCTCTCTTCAGCGGTTCAAAGGGCATTTTACAACGTGTTGCGCTAGGTGCATGCAGGATTGAAATCTTTGATCACCCGTGTTCCGCCTGCTCGTCAGGTTCATCAGAAAATTCGCGGTCAGCGCCGTCAAATGTCGAGAGCCATGATCGAATGCGTGTCACGCGCCCGGTGTCGTCGGCAGCGCTTGCGGATTGGGCGAGCTGGCGCAGGGCGACCCGGAGCGTGAGGCGACCGGCGCGTGTCGTCGGTTCGCTGAAGGCTTGAGGTCCGTTGCCTGCGTCGATCTCAGAGCTGACCTGCAACTTTAGCGCGCGCAAGTCTTCGGGAGCATAGAGCGTGTAGAGTTTATCGAATGCGTGCGCCAGATCGGCACGATAGGCGCGCTCTGCGCCGAGGCTGTCGACGAGTGGATTGCCAGGATGCAGATACGCACACGGGATCAAGCCTGCAGGGACTGTGATGTTTGCCGCGTGGGTTTTCCTCGCGCGCATCAGATTCGGGAGAACGTGCGTGTGTGGACCGGGGGGTGATTTGCCGCCGGTGTCTGGCCCGCCGATTTTCTGGAAGACTTCCACGCGGCCAAGTGGGGTGAGGACAACACGATGAGGGTGGTGACGCAGTATTGCAGCCATTGCCGGATTGTCGGGCTCGAAAAGCGAGCGACCTTCGTTGTCATCAAGCACCGTAATCAGTTCAGGATTGTCAGTGCGGACGCAGAAGTCACACTGCTGAAGATCGAGACCCATGTCGTACAATAGCGCGTCGTTGTCCTTCTCGGTGATTGCGCTGGTGTCAACTCCGAGGCGCGTCAGTGTCTTTCTTCGCGCTGCGATGGCCCGTTCTTCGGGTAGGCAGAGGGCCAGTCCCTGTCCCCAACGCGCCCGATTTTTCGAGAGCTGCTCATAAGCGACAGGCGTGCAGTGTGCGACCATGTCGTCGTTCAGTTGAATGGCACCGCGTTGCGTTGCACGCGCCGTCCCCTTGCCCGTGGTCGGGAGGTCTGGTTCGCCCTGATCCTGGTGGAATTCTGCCAGTGCACCAAAACTGCCCATGCTCCACCCGACTTCTGGATCTGTCAGCGCGGCGGCAATCGTATCGTGGATCGTCGATGTCTCTTGAACGAGGCTCACGGAAAAACCTCCCTTTCAGCTTGGTCGTGCGTGTTCTGCGAGATTGGCAAGACGACGTCCCCGTCGTCGTCCTTGATAATGCGCACGTTGCAGCCGTAGACCGCGCGCACACGTTCCGGCGACAGGACGTCAGCGGGCGCACCGTCACCGACGATGTGGCCATCTTCGAGTAAGAGTATGCGGTCGCACCAACGCGATGCAAAGTGAAGTTCGTGCAGCGTGACAACGACAAGCAGGCCTTCTGCGGCGCGTTTGCGAAAGAGCGCCAAAAGCGAGAGTTGATGCGCGGGGTCAAGACCAGATGTCGGCTCATCGACCAGCAGGATCGGCGCGCGTTGCGCGAGCGCGCGCGCCACGAGCACGCGGGCGCGCTCGCCGCCTGAGAGTTCTGAAATCCGGCGGCTTTCGAAGTCTGTGACATCGACCATCGCCATCGCGTCACCAATGGCTTCCTGGTCTTCGTTACTCAGACGTGCGAGCGGTTGACGATGTGGAAGCCGACCGAGCGCAACCACCGACCCGACGGTCATCGGCCACGCAACGTCCCGGTCCTGCGGGAGATACGCGATCAACCTTCCACGTTCCTGTGATGTGATGTCACGTATGTTCTGCCCGTCAATCGTGATCGCTCCGGAGCTTTCAACAAGACCGAGTACGGCTTTGAGCAATGTTGACTTCCCAGCGCCGTTCGGTCCGAGGACACCAACGACCTCACCGCCGTGCGCCGAAAAATCGACGCGGTTCAAAACCGTTTGTGCTCCGAGGTGAACGGAGACATCGCTGGCAGAAAGCGAGGTGGTGCTCACAATGCTTCCCTCCGCGTCTTGATGACCAGCCACAGGAAGAACGGAGCGCCGACAAGCGCGGTCAACACGCCAAGTTTAATGTCGCGCGTTGGTGCAATCACGCGGACCGCGATGTCTGCCGCGAGCACAAGCGCTGCGCCACCTAGCGCGCTGGCGGGCAAGAGCCGCGACGGATGTGCACCCACCCACGGCCTCAGGAGATGCGGGACGACCAGTCCAACAAAGCCGATCACCCCTGCGACAGCTGTTGCGGCACCCACAGCCACCGCGGCGCCGCCAACGATCAGAAGCTGGACGCGTTGGATGTTGATGCCGAGCGTCTGTGCGACATCGGCACCCAGCGTCATGGCATCGAGCGCGCGTGCTGACGCGAAAAGGAAGATCCAGCCAACAAGCATGAAGGGCGCAGCAAGCCAGACGTGCTGCATCGAACGGTCGGTAAGAGACCCCAACATCCAGAACACAATCTCAAGGGCCGCGAACGGGTTGGACGACAGGTTGAGCGCAAGCGTCGTCAGGGCACCGGCGAGGGAGCTTATGGCAACGCCGGCGAGGATCAGTGTCAGCGTGCCCCCGTTCCGTCCGGCCAGAACGCGCAGCAGCAGGACTGCAAGGCCGGCCCCCGCAATGGCGGCAAGTGGAAGCGCCAGGGTCCAGGCAGCTGATGCGCCTGTATAGATGGCGAGTACCGCTCCGAGCGCTGCAGCTGAACTGATCCCGAGGACACCCGGGTCTGCAAGCGGGTTGCGCAGATATCCCTGCAGCGTTGCCCCGGCGAGGCCGAGCGTTGCGCCAATCATCGCGCCGAGCATGGCGCGCGGCAGCCGGATTTCTTGCATGACGATGCGTGCGGCTTCGTTGTCTCCGCCAAAGAGTGCCGCGAGTGATGTGCTGAGTGTCAGCGCGGCAGGGCCAACGATAAGCGATCCGAGGAACCCGCAGATGCTGAGGATCATAAGGCCAACAGTCAGGACAGACGGTGACCTCACGGCATCACTTTCTTCGCGGCGCGCGCGAGGTTGCGAACGGCTTCGACGGTGAATGGCGCACCGCAAATCCAGGTCCGATCGGAAAGAAGCGCGCGTTTTGAATATGACGTTGCTGCAGCCAGTGCCGGGTGCTCCAGCACGTCGGTCGATCGACTTTTCGTGGTGCCGTCGTGGCGACCTTTGACAAGCAATTCCGGCTGGCCGGTCACCAGTAGTTCCAGTGGCAATCGCGTGGTACCTTTTAGCCCAAGCTTGTCGCCAAGGTTCTCGAGCCCCGCTCGGCGGACGATCTCGGATGCCAACGTCTTGCCGCCGGACGAATAACTGTTGGCGTAGTAGAGTGCGGTTAGAGCTTTGCGTCGTTCAGCGTTGGTCAGTTTGTTGAGTTCGCGGCGCATCTCGTCGACAGCCGCCTCGCCAGCAGCTTCGCGTCCAAGCAGCCGTCCCATTCGCCTCACGCTCGCTTCAATGTCGGCAAACGAGTTGGCAGGTTGGAACTCCACAACGCGGAATTTAAGCCGTTTGAGAAGATTGACCGTCGCGCGTGTCGTGAATGTGCCCGCGATGATCAGATCCGGTGTCATTGAGAAAATTTCTTCGGCGAAACCATGATTGGTGACGTACGCACGAGCGCGGTCTGCGAGCACTGATGTGTCAGCACGGCTGGCGAGATGCGACACGGAATAAAGCTGCCCCGGTGCCGCTAGCAGCATCGCAAGCTGATCGGTGCAGACATTCATGGAGACGACGCGTTTGGGGGCGGCGGGTTCCGCTTGCGTGGTGGAGATAGAAAATCCAACCGCGGCGAAGCAGACCGTTGCGAACACGGCTGTGCACACCCGTCTCCTTCGCCGCGAGGACTTGCAAGCGCTATTCGGTCGATGCGCCATCGCCACCCAACGTAAAGGTGAGGCCGGCGTACGCGGCAACGGGTGCCGTCGAAAACCCGAATGCTTCTTCATAATTCTCATCGAACAGGTTCTCGACACGTCCGAAGAGCCTGATGTGATCATCCAGCTGGTATGATGCGGCGACATTGACCACAACGTACTCATCAAGCTGCGCAGGTGGTGTGAAGCCGCAAAGGGAGCTGAAACACACGTCGGTCATGTCGCCATTGTAGATCATCTCTGCGTTTATTTTTCCCCGGCCTTCGTCGAACCCGTACGTGAGGCTGACGCTGCCAGAGTGCTCGGGCCGTCTTGTTTCGCGGACTCCGGCGGCATTGGTTGCGTCTGTGTACGTGTACGCGCCGGTCAACAGAAGATCGGGTGTTACTTGCAGCGATGCAGTCACCTCGACTCCTCGGCGTTCGCTCGTGCCGTCCTGATTGATTGGGGTTGAGGCGAAGGTGACGGGGTTAAAAACCGTCCCTATCTTGTCGGTGAGGTCTGCTTGAAAGTAAGTCACTCCAGCGGTCATACGATCGCTCAGAAACTTTTGCTCGATCCCGATGTCCCAACCAATCGACTCCTCGGGTTTCAGGCTCGGATTGCCTGCGAAGTCTGTCGTTCGTCCGAACAGCTCGAAGTACGTGGGATCCGTGATCCCCTTGCCGTAGCTGGCATGCAGCCGCGTCCCTGTCCGTGGAGTGAGATAAGCTGCAGATACGCGATATGTGGTTGCGTCATCGAAGGCATCTTTGTCGTCGTGCCGGATGTTGGCCGTGAGAAAGAGCGACGTGGCGAAGGCTCCGCGATACTCGAGCGCGTAGGCGTCCTGCGAGCGCTCCGCGGTCCGCGATTGGAAACTGAACTCTGCCTCTTCGGTGATTCGCTCGACCAGTCCGACGATCTTGTGTTTTGCGGAAACGCCAGCGTCGGTTGCGAAGTCGAAGGTCGACAGATAGCCAAAACGTGTGCGTTTCCCAACCGCTGTAAATGGTGAAAACGGTGACCCTGCCGTGATGCTGAGAAAACTGTCGTCAAGATGGTTCGCGAACACGCGGTGCGTCCAAGCCTTTTGAAACGTATCCAGTTCGGCAAAGACACTTGCGAGTTTTTGCTCTCTCTCGTCAGTCGCCCCGAGCGTGTCGGTGGGATCGCCACGGTCTGTTTCCGCAAAGTTGTTCTGCATTCGTGCCATGCCGCCAATGCGGAAGCTGTCGCTCAGGGATGCGCCGCCACGGGCGAAAAATGTGCGTTGCTCCGCGCCATCCCGTTCCGAACCGGTGCGCGCGACGTTGAAGCCTTCTGTTTTTCTCTGCGCGGCACTAATGTTAAGGTAGGCGTCCTCGGTGCCGGCGGATCCGTTGGCAGCGAAGTAGGACGTGCCGAGCGAGCCTCCCTCCGCTGTGGCGCTGAGCCGTGGCGCACCTCCTTTTTTCGTGACGATGTTGATCACACCGGTCAGCGCGTTCGCCCCGTAGATACCGGATTGCGGCCCGCGAATAACTTCGATCCGCTCGATGTCCGTTGCCAGAAGTGTTGCGAAGTCGAACTCACCGGCCTCGACGCTGCGCACATCGACCCCATCAATGATGACTTTGACCTGATTGCCTTCGCCACCGCGGATGCGGACCTGTGTCAGTCCCCCGACGCTGCCGGACCGACCGACCGTGACACCCGGGATTGTCCGCAGCGCTTCGGCTGCGTTGCGAATTTGGCGGCGCTCGAGATCTGCACGTGTGACAACGGAAACAGCGCTGCCAACGGTTGTGGCGTCGACCGGTTCGCCCGATAGGCTTGCGCCCTCGATCACGATGCTTTCAAGCGCGACCTGGGCATCCGCGTGTGTGCTTGCTGCGGCAAGTCCCGCTCCGCTCAGCACGGCCATGATCGATCTGATACCAATGCCCTTGAGGGCGTTTACGCGATACATACTTTTTATTCTCCCGACAGAACGTTCGGGAGCGCACAGGCCGTCACGGCGGACCAATCGAGCAGAGGCTACAGCGCTCTCAGGATCCGTGACGTGTCATGTCGTGGTGCGTGTTTCAGGTCCTCCAACGCTACGCATGCCCGGTCGCTCCCGTAAGGGTTACACGTCGGCCGCTACAGCGTTTCCGCCTCCGACGTGCCCGCCGCACGAGGGAAGAACGACCATGCTCGGGCAGGTCTCCTGGCTTGCGGTTCCAGCGTCTGCTTCGCACCTTCCCAACGTCCGCGTACGGCCGTCAGTGGTGTGAGGCGAGGCAAACTCACCGCTCACAGTTGCGGGGGCAGCCACGGTCTTGGTTTCGGCATCCGCCGTCTCCGCACCGTGTTCCCTATTGTCCAGCCGCCTCCTGAAGCGACTGGAACCTGAGCCCATAGACCGTGGAGAGGCGGCGAGGCGGCGTCAACGTTTTTCGGCGGTGACGTCTCGTTCAATTTGCGGTTGTGACGTCTTGCTCACATTTCCAGGCGGCGACACCGGCCTGAACCGCACGGTAAACCGCGCGTCCGAGTGCCTCCCCGATAACCGTGTGCAGCCCAGCGTAGTTCGTCTCGCCGACCGGTGAAGCGACGGCCACACAATCAGTTCCGGTTCCTGTCGCACGGCCGGTAGGGACAGTGACACCTGTATCGACGACGGCCGCTGTCCGCGCCTGCACGACACTGCTCTGCGCTTCGAGCAAGCCGGTTGGACTTAGCTCTGCGTTCACAACCGCGGCAACGTTGATGGTGCCATGGCTGTTTGGGGGCTTTAATCTCCGGCTGCCAACACGTTCGGCATTCGACAGCCCGACTGTCGCTACAACAAAGGCGGATATGCCATCGACAATGGCCTTGGACGTCTGGAAGCGTTCGAGGTTGCGCGACGTCAGAAAGGCGACGCTGTTTTCTTCTCCGCAACGCGAAAGCTCGCCTTGAAACCACGCGTGGACATCAAGTTCCTGTGGCAAGTCGGCGTTGCGCACTTCACGCCAGACGATCCGATCAGTCGTTACAAAGCCGGGGTTGTTGATGGCCCAACTCAGCACCTGCATCGGCTGTCCAAGGTCGAGCGCAAGCCACGGGCGATCAAGACGCACGCTCGGCGGCATCGGGATTTCAGTCACGCTCGTTCCTTTGCTCTGGCGTGGTGAAACCCCGTAATTCGATGACTATATCGTGCGCAACCGGCAATTGCTGATGTCGGTGGCGACGCCGTGTCGTCAGTTGAGCTTGATCTTTCCGAAGACCTTCACGCTGGCACCTGGAAGGAGGACTTCATCGCGGCGCTTGAATGAGGCGTGATTGAGAACCTCTTCATCTCCGAGATTTTCGCCTCGTACACCAAACGTGAACTGCGTATCACTCCCGAGCGCCCCGCCTGCAAACGTGTCTGTGTAGGACAGCTCGGCATTGATCAGCGTGTAGCCCGGCGTCTCCTCTTCATCAGACTCCGCATTCACGTCGTCCTGATCGAAGGCGTGCAGCACGCCAAGCCGCGCAAACCAGTTGGTGTCGCGATAGTAGATACCGCCACCGAGACGATGCGGCGGAATACGCGGAACGTTGTCGCCCTCAAAGCGTGCGCGGACAAAATCATACTGGCCATCGATGCCCCAGATGCCGTTCCAGACAGGTGCGACGTCGAGCTGAGCCGCGATCTCCAGCCCATGAAAAGTCGCCTTGCGCTGTTGGAACACGATTTGATCGAGTTCGTCTTCAACGCCGCAATCGGCCAGCGTTTCACCGCAACCGACACCTGTCAGCTGCTTGAAGATGAAGCCTTCAAAACGGGTGTAGAACAGAGCGCTGTCAAAGCGGAACCGACCTTCGGATTTCTTCAGCCCCAGCTCGATCGAGTTTGCCTCTTCCGTGTCGAGCAGCGGGTTACCGATTTCGAACGTTTCCGTCGCTTCGTGCACACCCTTGGAATAAAGCTCCTGCGCTTCGGGTGCGCGCTCCGTGTGCTGAAGGGTGAGGCTTGCGGTGAGACCCATCGGCATGTCCAAAAGCGCGCCGACGCTTCCGCTCACCGGCGTGAAAGACCGTTCCCCATCAAAGAAGATTGGGTTGTTAACGTCGGAAAAGTCCGTGATGCCTCGCCCGTCGACCGTGGTGCGCTCGACACGACCGGCCGCCTGAAGCCGCAGGTTCGGGGAGACCTGAAGCTCTTCGAACAGGAAGCCGGCGATCGAGCGCGTTTGGGCCGGATCGAGGAGTCCATCTACGGGTTCTGCAACGCCAAATCCGGTTGTTCTGCGTTCACTCGCTTGAACACCAAGCGCGCCTTTGAGGCGTCCGAGACTGGTTTCGATGGCTGTGTGCTGCAGTTCGACCCGGGCCTCGGTTTCGAGATTGTTGAAGCGCGTTCCAACGATGTCGCCTTCGCCATCCTCGAAGATGACTTCATCGTGTGTGTAGTCGGTGGTGCCGAACCAGAACCGCAGCGTGTCGATGCCGAAGTCTCCGACGCGCAGCTCACCTTTGGCCTGAACCTTCTTTTGCTGGAGCTCGATACGCGGCTGTTTTTCCGCGGCCTCTTCGCCTGGAATGCCATAGAGACTGTTGAACTCGGTGTATGAGACGCCGACGAAGCCGTTGCGCCCGACGAGTGAGAAACCAAGCGCAAAGCCATCGCTGTCAACAAAGGTGTTGAATTGCTTACCTCGTGGCGTGTCGTAATCGTCGGCGCTGCGTACGAATCCATCGGCGTGGATGACGAAGCCCTGTGCACCCATTGTCGTGGCGAAAGAGCCATCGGCCCCATCATCGACGGAGGAATAACCGCCCTTGACCTCTGCGGTGAAACCGTTGCGCGGAACGCTGGTGGGTATCCGATCCGTTTCGACCGCGACAACACCCCCGATCGCCTGACTGCCAAAGCGCAAGGTCGCAGGGCCGCGGATGACCTCTATCTGCCGGACGGCGTTGGGATCGATCGGGATGGCATGATCTTCGGACAGCGTCGACACATCGTGCGTCGAGACACCGTTCTCCTGAACGCGCACGCGGCCATTGTCGAGCCCGCGGATGATCGGTCGGTTCGCGCCCCCCGCAAATGTGGTACCCGTTATGCCGGGGCGGTCTTGAAGCGTGTCCGTAATGGTCGCGCCCTGCGTTGCGAGCACATCCTGCTCGGTGACAACTGTCACGGGAACGAAGCTCTCGTCGGCAATGATGAGTGCACTGAACGTCGGTGGCACCTGAACGGGAGTTGAAGACTCAGTCGTTACGGGGGCCTGATCAACGGGGCTCGGGTTGGTGATGACGATGCCGGGAAGCGCGGTCTGAGCTGCTGCCGGGAGCACAAAGAGTGCACTGATCGCACTGGAGAGGATAAATCTTGGAAGGATGCGGCTGCCACCGCTCCGCACCATCCCCAACCGCTCGATAGCCATCAAACTACGCATCACACCCACTCCAACGCACACCGTTATGTTATTACATTACTAACGAGGGAAAGGCCGGCTCGCTAGTCGCGTCGTTGTATTCAGCGATGCAGGAGACTGGATTGGAGCCCCGTTGTGGCGGCGTTACAACATAACACTCGATCGCCCGTATGAAGGGCTTGGCATGCGCCACTGCTGCCTGAGACAATCTGGAGAAACGTGCCTTCAGCGGTCCCGACGATCGGGGCTGGATATGGACGTGCGGACCGGCGGAGAGAAAGGGCCCGATCGTCGATGTCATTCTGACTTGCGGCCTCCACATT
This sequence comes from Pseudomonadota bacterium, assembly GCA_039816705.1. Classification (GTDB taxonomy): domain Bacteria; phylum Pseudomonadota; class Alphaproteobacteria; order Rhizobiales; family CALHAX01; genus CALHAX01. Next base: position 12,014 of record JBCBXF010000034.1, read on the forward strand.
GCGCCGCGTTTGTATGTAGACTTGCACGCATGCAGAGATTTCAGTCATTGGCGGCGGCCGGTGAGCACTGGCTTGCGCGGTACGGGGTGTCAGGCGGCAGACGGCCCGCCAGTCGGGTTACCCGTGCGGCCCTCATACGGACCGGCGAACTTTTGATCCGTGAGACGGGGCTTACCGAACCGCATGAGCATGCAACGTTGCTTCACGGTCGTGTCTGGTATGAGCGCGGGCAGAGAAAAATGTTGGCCCCGTGGCCGACGACCAATCGCGTCGAACTTTACATTCTCGCCCATGAGATCGGGCACTGGATGCTGCACGGACCTGACGTGTACGGGTGTGGTCCCGTACCACCCATACCGTCCTATCGTCGTGAATATGAAGCCGAACGTTATGCGCGGGAGAAACTGCGCGCCGCGGGGATCGCCGTACCGCGTGACATGCTGCGCCACTCGAAAGACTATGTGATCCAGCACTTGCGCGTGCATTTGCGTGAGAGCAACGAGGCGCCGGATCCGGAGATTGTCGCGTGGGCCGGATTCGACCTGGAGGCGGAACACGCAGTGGTGGTTGGGCAAGCAATCGCGCGCGGGCTGCCGAAAGGTGATGCGGTGCGGGGCAAGCCTGATTTCAGGCTGCACGTAGGCGATGGTCCGTTGTCTCCCGATACTGTGGCGTGGTTCGTTGCGGTTTCAAAGCCGGGGCATCAATGGGCTATCAAGGCGCTCGACTTTTTGTGGCGCGCACATCCACAGTCGCTGCCGAATGAATTTACGGTCCGCTTGCAGCATGTCGTTGACGGTATTGCGCTTGCCACAGCTGCGGGTCTTCGGATTGCGCGAGGTTGATTGCCAGTACCATCGGCATGCGCCCAACGGTGCCTGAGACGATCCAGAGACATGCGGATTTAGTGGTGCAGAGGAGGGGACTGGACACAGCGGCTTGAGCAGATTGCGGGGCGCCTGATCTTCTTGACGTCGGTTTGAACCGAACGCGGATAGGCATCTGCCGGGTCGTGGATCAGTAGCCGCGCTTCGGATCGATCGGGTTGAGGAGAGGCTTCCCCGCCAGAAACAATTCCATGTTGCGGAAGAAAAGTCCGAGAGTGAGCGGGATGTAAGCGTCTCCGTCGTCGGCGGACACATGCGGTGTAATCATCAGGTTTTTTGTCTCCCAGAGGTGAGACTCCTTTGCGATGGGTTCGGGATCGAACACGTCGAGGATAGCGCCACCGATCCGCCCATCTTCGAGACGCGCGCACAGTGCGGCATAGTTCATCACCGCTTCACGCCCGATATTGATGATGCCCGCGGTCGGCTTCATCAGATCGAGGCGCCTGGCGTCCATCAGGCCACGGGTCTCGGGCGTATCCGGGGTCGCGATCAGCAAAAAGTCGGCGTGCGGTAGCTGGGAATCCAGTTCATCGACCGTCACGACCTTATCGCAGCCCTCAACGGGTTGCCCGCTGCGGTTCACACCAATAACGTGGACGCCAAGTTCGCTCACCATTTTTGCCGCAGACCCACCGAGGCTGCCGGTGCCGAGTACGACGAGCGTCTTCCCGGCGATGGGGGAGGCGTAGAGCGAGTCATAGACGGCGTTGCGCTGATTGGTGACGATTGCGGGGATCTTCGAGTGCAGCATCAGCACGGCCATGAGACCGAATTCACCGGCCTTTGCGGCATGCACGCCCTTGTTGTTTGTCAATGTGACGCCTTCAGGCAGCCAGTCCATGGGCAGCATGTGCTCGACCCCGGCGCCGATGCAGTGAATCCATTTCAGACGGGGCGCGATCTGAGCGAGGTTTTCGGTTGGGAGATCCCATGTCAGCAGTACGTCTGCATCCGCCATGGAGCTCGCGAAGTTGTCGGTGTCCCAGTCCACGACGCGTGTCAGTTTGTCGGCAATGGCGGGGAAATGCGCGAGCGCCTCGTCGAAGCGCGCGGGTGTGATCGTGAAGACCTCTTCACCCTCGGGCGTGTTTGGAAATGAGCCTTCCGCCCAGCGATTGTTTTTGATGTGCACCTTGGCACTCATGATGTCGCCTCCGCGTCCGTGACGAATGGGGATGCGGCGTAGCTTTCGCCTTCAAAGGCCTTGAGGTCGGCAATGATGTCAGCATCGCGCGTGTCATTCGACTGTGTTTCGTGGGCGAACGCAATGTCGAGGACTGCGGCGCCGATCGCAGCAAGGTCATGGCGATCTTTCTTAGCGCCATCAGCTCCTGCGTGACGAGGAGGAAAATTCAGGACCGTATCCTGCCCATACGTGCGGACGGAATGATGGCCGTGACGATGAGGTTGCGGTGGTTCCACACCCTCAGCAAGTGCGCCGATCTGCCGACGCAGGCGACGTCGATAGAGTGAGATCCCCCTGTCGGTCGGCATCAGGTGCTCACCCTTGTGTGTGGAGATCGGTCCCATGCCTTCCACAGCTTCGGAATCAGCCGGATAGCGTTGTTTTGCCTCCGCGCTACGATCGAACACTTCTCCCTGCTCAATCAGCTCGCATCCCTCCTGCGTATTGTAGGCGTGCGGATCTCCGCGAGATCCGAAATTGCCCCAGGCAAACGCGATGGCATGCTCATCGTCGACAGGGACGACCCATCGCGTGAAGCACGATCGACCGAAGTAACGCGGCTCGGTGCCATCAGCGGCATAGGCCGAACCCGCCTGCGTGAAATTCGGCAGGATGAGTTCGTTCACGCGGACCCAGACGTTGTCGTCGACACGCCGGGTCGAGACACCGAGGTAATGATTGTCGTTGCGTTCGTAGAATTTCAGCTCTCCCAGTTCGGCCATGCCGTCGGAGAATTGCGGGTGGCTGTTCTGGCTGTGCAGAAAGCTCGTGTGCACCGGGTCCATGATGGCGTCGAGCACCTGCACCCAGTTGCAATTGTAGGGCGCGCGATAGGGGCGCATCGTCATGTCGTCGATCTCGTAGGCGTCGTAGATCGGAAATTCCGGCATGCGGTCCGCCGGACCCATGTAGGTGAAGATCAACCCGCGAAACTCGATCACCGGATAGGCGCCAAGCCGCGTTCGCTTTCGCACCTCGATTGCCGGCGCAGCGTCCTCTGCCTCGCCGGGTGTCTCGAGAATTTCTCCGTCCGGCGCGAACAGCCAGCCGTGATAGCAGCAGCGAATGCCCCGTGGTTCACAGCGCCCGTATTCAAGTGATGCACGTCGGTGCGGACAATATTTGTGCACGAGCCCGATGTCTCCCTCCGCGCCGTAGCGGAACAAGACGAGTTCTTCGCCGAGGATGGTGATTGCCTTGGGCAACTCCCCGAGGTCTTCGGTCAGAAACACGGGATGCCAGAAGCGTCGCAGATAGTCGCCGCACGGTGTGCCGGGGCCGACGCGGGAGATGACCTCATCGATTTCTGCGCCCTCGGCACGTTCGTAACCGCCGAAATTGCCGCGCGGTGCCTGGGGTGCGCTAACGGGTGTTGAACTGGGCATCCGGGCTTTCCTCCCCTGTAAGGACCGACACGTGACGGCGCGGGTCACGGCATCATGATGGATTGTATCTTCCGCACCCGTTCTGCGTGGTCAATAGACCTTCAAGCGGTAATCTCGGATTTTCCGTTTGCTGAATTGCGAAATTCGTAGTCAAATTCGAATTCAAGACATGCTCGCTGGCATCTGAAGGGTAGGTAAATGGCCGAGACGCCGGTTCTGGAGAATGACGATCCGCGGCACACCAGCCGTGGCGAAGGGCGCCTCCGGTCGTCCGATGCCTCGTCGCCAGATGACGCCCTCAACCGTTCCATCATCGCGATGCTGCAGCAGGACGGCCGCATGGCGTTTTCTGAAATCGCGCAGGAACTCAACGTCTCCGAGGGGACGATCCGCAATCGTGTTGGCGGCATGAAGCAGGCGGGCTTGTTGCGCATTGTCGCGATCGCGGACCCGGTCGTTGCGGAGTACAAGACGGACGCAATGCTCGGCCTGACCGTTGCGCCCGGCCATAGCCCCAAAGACGTCGCCACCCGGCTCGCCGCTTATCCGGACGCCATCTACGTGCTCTGGACGAGTGGTCGCTATGATCTGCTGGTCGAGGTCGTGAGTGAGACCCGCGATGAATTTCTCCGCTTCCTTGATGAAGCGATCCACAAACAGGCAGACATCGCCGACGTCGAGACGATGACGGGGCTGAAGAATTTCAAGAACCAGTTTTTGCTGAAGCAGAACTGGGGATAGGCGCAATCACGCTTAACGCTTTGAGCGGTGCGGCCTGTCACGCATTTTGAAACGGAAGGGGTTGGTATGACCGAGTATGTCGAGACGTTCGCAGAAGCACTTCCCTCCAAATCGCGGATCGCGGAAGTGCGCAAGCAACTTGAGGATGCGGGCGTCAAATATGTCCTCTCAAGCTGGATCGATCTGCACGGCATCCCGAAGACCAAGCCTGTGCCGATGAGCGATTTCGAAGACCTGTGTCTTGGCAAGGGTCCTCAGTTCGCCGTGCACTCGATTTCTTATGTGCCGGAACTGACGCCGGCGGACAGCGACCAGGTGATGGTGCCGGATCTGGACGCCGTCTATGTCTGCCCGTGGGATACGTCGACGGCGATCATCTTCGCGGATCTCTTTTGGGAAGATAAACCTTACAATGTGTGCCCGCGTCAGGCGTTGAAGCGGGCGATACGGGATGCGAAAGACGAGGGCTACGTCGGTTACGCCGGGGTCGAGCCTGAGTTCATCGCGATGCGCTATGACGATGAGGGGCGGCCCGTCAAGGCGATCGACGATGATCCGACGGACGGGGTGCAACCGCGTCGTCAAGCGTTCGGATATGACGTCGAATACTCACTCGATTCCATGCCGTTCCTGAAAGACATGATTGACATGCTGGAGGGGCTTGGATGGAACCTGCATGACGTTGTGGCGGAGGGAGCCTACTCGCAATTCGAGCTCGATTTTCACTATACCAATTTGCTCGAAATGGCCGATCGCCTTGTTTTCCTCCGCATCATGCTCAAGGAGGTGGCGAAAGAGCACGGCATGTTCATCACATTCATGCCAAAGCCGACAGTTGGCGACTGGCGCTCGGGGGCGCACATCAATTTCTCGCTTCAGGCTGTCGACGAGGAAGGTGAGAACCTGTTCGGCTCCCGCGACAATGGATGGAGCGATGCATCGCGTTATGCGGTGGGCGGTTTGATGGCGCATGCAGAAGCCCTGACTGCGATCACCTGCCCGACCGTCAACTCCTACAACGGTCTTGTGCCGCGCGTTGGCGGGTTTGAGGGTGGCACCGTTACATGGGCGCCGACAAACATCACGTACGGCTACAACAACCGCTCCGCACAGTTTCGCCTGCCTCAAAGCCGCTACTGCATCGAGAACCGAGCGGCGGACATGTGCATGAATGTTTATCTCGCGCTGGCGATGACGGTGACGGCTGCGGTTGGCGGTATTCAGCACGAGATTGATGCCGGACCGCCGACCGACCGCGATCTCTATGAAATGACGGATGCGGAGTTTGAGGCGCTCGGCATTCGTCGCTTGCCGCGCAATTTGATGATGGCGATCGAGGCGCTAGCGAAGGACAGTCTCGCGGAGAAGGTGATGGGGCCGGTGATGCGGGCGTCGTACATTGCCTACAAGACGGATGAATGGGAGCGCTATCATCAGGCCGTGACAGATTGGGAGGTGAAAGAATACCTCCGTCTGTATTGAGACCGATGCGATGACTGCGCTTTGCGATTACGAGACTTTCGCGCTCGGGGATGTTCCGCTGCTGCGTGGCGGCGTGCTGACGGACGCGCATCTGGCCTATAAGACGTACGGTGCGCTGGACGCGGATGGCGGCAACGTCGTCGTGCTGCCGACGTTCTATACGGGGACGCACACACGCAACGAAGGATTTTTCGGGACTGGGCGTGCGATTGATCCGGCGGTGCATTTCGTGGTTTGCGTGAACATGTTCGGCAATGGGTTGTCGTCGTCTCCAAGCAATGCGGCACCGGAGTGCCGGGGAGCGAAATTTCCCGATGTGACGCTGTGGGACAATGTTGCCTGTCAGCACAGGCTGCTCACCGAGCGGCTAGGTGTCTCGCGGATTGCGCTTGTGGCGGGCTGGTCCATGGCTGGATGTCAGGCCTACCAGTGGGCTGCGCAATACCCCGAGATGGTCGAAGCCATCCTCCCATTCTGTGCGTCGGCCAAAACGTCTCCGCACAACACTGTGTTTCTCGAAGGGGTGAAGGCTGCGCTGTGCGCGGATGCCTCGTGGAATGGGGGAGATTATACAACTCAACCGGTGCGTGGTTTGCGGGCGTTCGGCCGGGTGTATGCCGGATGGGCGTTCTCGCAGACGTTCTATCGCGAAGGGCTGTTCCGCCAGCTCGGTTTCGAGACGCATGAAGCCTTGCTTGATGATTGGGCCGAGGATCATGCTGCGAATTGGGATGCGAACAACCTGTTGGCCAAGCTGAAGACGTGGCAGCTCGGCGATATTAGCGACAACCCGATCTATGGTGGCGATTTCGCGAAAGCGCTTGGCGCAATCGAGGCGCGGGCCATCTTGATCCCGTGCACAGACGATCTCTATTTTCCTCCGGAGGACAATGAGATTGAAGTGCAACAGATGCCGGACGCCAGTTTGCGCCCGTATGCGTCCCCTTTCGGCCATTGTGTTGCAAGCCCGGGGGTGGTGCCCGGATTTCACGCGTTTCTCGACGCCTGCATTGGCGAATTGCTAGGTGAACGACCGGGATAGCGCGGGCAGCTACGACGCGAAATTGATCTCGCCGTTGGCGGCGGCGAGCAGTGTGGTGGCGAGCACCTGTACGCCGGCCGCGACGTGCTCGGGTTCTGCGTGTTCGGCCTCGTTGTGACTGATGCCATCCCGGCAGGGAATGAAAACCATGGCCGTCGGCAGGTGACGCGCAACATTGCAGGCGTCGTGGCCGGCTCCAGTGTACATCCGGCGCCATGGTTCGCCGACTTGTTGGGCGGCGTCCGCGACGGCATCAGCCAGTGGGACGTTGAACGGCATTGGCGGGATGTAGACGCGCTGCGAGAGTTCGAGCGTCAAGTTCATGTCACCGGAGATTTCCGCAGCGCGATCGCGAAAGTGCTGATCCATCCTCGTCAGCTTTTGCCGGTCCGGGTGGCGCAGATCACAGGAGAACATCACGCGCCCTGGGATGGTGTTGGGTGAGTTCGGAAAGACTTCGACACGGCCAACCGTCGCGCAACCGGGCGGCTCTTCCCGCGAAATCTCATCCGCAGCAAGGGCAATCCGGCTCATACCCATCAGCGCATCGCGGCGGGATGACATTGGTGTCGGTCCGGCGTGGGCTTCCTGACCGATGAGTGTCAGGTCATACCAGTGTTGCCCTTGCGTCGCCTCAACGACACCAATGCTTTGCCCTTGCTGCGGATGAGATTTCGCGGGAAGAGCCGCCCGGTTGCGCGACGGTTGGCCG
>JBCBXF010000035.1:0-19270 GCA_039816705.1 Pseudomonadota bacterium
CATAACCGGCACGTAGCCGTATCGGACGATCTGTTTCAGCATCTGGTGCATCCTCCGTCGCGGGAACCCGAGAATATGGGACAACCGGCCGCCTCCGGGCTTTTCCATCCCTACCAAGTCCGCATGCGTCCCGACAAGCCAGGCCGGCCTTCACCTTCTTGCGACATTGACGCAGTGTAGCGCGCGCGATCCAATCTGCTGGCGAGGCTAGCGCGCACATACGATGTGCAGGAGATGCGCCATACTCCCCGTCCACGCCTTCTTTTATCTCTCCGATGACGCCAATGACCGCCAAACGCGATACCCCGACATTTCACCGGAACCACGACGTCATCGTCGACGCGATACGTCAGAACATCCAGCCTGACAGGGTAGGCCGCGGGCTCGAAATCGGGAGCGGGTCCGGCCAGCATGTGATCGGTTTTGCGCGCGCATGGCCCGGCATCACGTGGCACCCGAGTGATATTTCACCCGTCAACATTGCGAGCATCTCGGCGTGGCGGGAGGAGGCAACGGCTGTCGGTGTTTCCAATTGCATGCCACCTATTCATCTGGATGTGATGGAGGACATGCCCACCACTCTCGGTCGTCTTGATGTGATTGTTGCAATCAACGTGATCCACATCGCGCCGTGGGCGGCGGCCGAGGGCATTTTTGCGATCGCAGGGGTGTCGCTGAAGACCGACGGCTTTCTCTATCTCTACGGCCCGTTTATCGACCGAGACACGCCGACTGTTGCGAGCAATCTCGCGTTCGACGCGCGATTGCGGGCGGAAGATCCACGCTGGGGTATCCGAGCGCTCGACGATCTTGATGGCCTTGCCGAGACGCACGGACTAAGCCGCCAGGCCGCCCATGTGGTTCCCGCGAATAATCGGGTGCTGGTGTACGCACGGCGTGCTACCGACGCGGGCTGAATTGATAGGTTCAACCAAGGTGCGGACGCATGGCAAGCACGCAGAAGATTAAAGTCGGAGTTATCGGTGCGTCCGGTTACACGGGTGCCGATCTCATCCGGCTTGCCTTGGCCCACCCGGCGATTTCCATCGAGGTGCTTGCGGCGAAAACACATGCAGGCAAGCCGATGGGCGACGTGTTTCCACATCTCGGACCGTACGGCCTGCCTGACCTGGTCGACAGCGATGATGTCGCGTGGGACGCGCTCGACGCCGTGTTCTGTGGGCTGCCGCACGGTACGGCACATCAGATCATCTCGCGTCTGCCGGACGCGCTCAAAGTCATCGACATGTCGGCCGATTTTCGTCTGCGAGATGCGGAGGTTTATCGCACAACATACGGTTTGACGCATGAAGCGACTGACTTAATGCCGTCCGCTGTCTACGGGCTGACCGAGCACTACCGTGAGAGCATTGCCGGCACGCGACTGGTTGCGTGTCCCGGTTGCTATCCGACGGCAACGTTGATGGCGCTGCTGCCACTCGTCGGCGCAGGTCAGGTCGACGAAAGCGATCTGGTCGTCGATGCGAAGTCGGGTGTTTCAGGGGCGGGTCGGGCGCTCAAACAGAACACGCTCTTCACCGAGGCTGGCGAAGGCCTCTCGCCATACGCTGTTGGCACCCACCGTCATGCGCCGGAGATCGAGCAGGAAGTGAGCCGGGCCGCGGGGAAAGATGTGACGGTGAATTTCACGCCGCATCTGATCCCGATGTCACGTGGAGAGCTGGTCACGTGTTACGTGCGCCTGGCGAATGGGGCGACACCTGATGATCTGCGGGCCACGCTGATGGCGCGTTATGACGACGAGCCGTTCGTCCATGTCATGGCGGCCGGGACCGTGCCGGCGACCCAGAATGTGCGCGGTTCAAATCACTGCCACATCAGTGTATTTGCCGACCGCATTGCGGACCGTGCCATCGTCATCGCGACGCTCGATAACCTTGTGAAAGGCTCCGCCGGCCAAGCGCTGCAGAATTTCAATTTGATGTGCGGGCTCGACGAAACGAGCGGGCTCACTCAGGTCGCTTTGTTTCCCTAACCAGTCGACTGACCTCAGGCGGGCAAAAGCTCAGCTTTCGGTGCAGGTTGCGTAGCGCGCGCCGCATCCAGCGCCGATGCGGCGTGCACAAGCGCAACGGTGAGCACGACGAGCGCGCCAGCCTGATGCATGACACCCATCCAGACCGGAACCATCGCGAGCAACGTCGCGATGCCGAGCGCTACCTGCGCGAGTGTGACGCCTGCCAACGCGATGGCAGAGCGACGGGCGGCGAGCGATGGCTGTCGCAAGATTTGCACGGCGTGAAGCAATGCCCACGCGGTTAAAACGTACGCCAGCATGCGGTGATTGAACTGAACCGTCATCGCGTTCTCGAATAGGTTGGCCCAGGCCGGTGACATGATGAAGAGCCCGTCGGGGATGAACTGCCCATCCATCAGCGGCCATGTGTTGTGGGCAAGCCCCGCACGCATACCGGCGACGAACGCGCCTGAAATGATCTGGAGAAAAATGCCAGCCGACAGCCCAACCGCCGACCATGCGAGCCCGGTCGGTAGGGTATGCCAGCGGTCAGTGTGCGCTTTGCGTCCGCGGTATCGCAGGACGATCCACACGGTAACGCAATAGATCACGATCGCGAGGCCAAGGTGCGCGGCAAGACGATACTGCGAGACGTCGACCCGTTCTGTGAGCCCGCTCTGAACCATGTACCAACCGAGAAAGCCCTGCACGCCGCCAAGCGCAAACAGGCCCCACAGCGGCCAGACCAACCGCTTGGGTATGGCACCGCGGGCGAGAAACCAGAGGAACGGCAGAAGGAAAACAATACCAACGACGCGGCCGAGAAACCGGTGCGCCCATTCCCACCAATAGATGAATTTGAAATCGTCGAGCGACATCCCGGCATTCACCTGGAGGTACTCAGGGATCTGGCGATATTTGTCGAATGCGATTTGCCAGTCTTCCGCATTCAAGGGCGGAATGACCCCCATGATCGGGAGCCACTCCGTGATCGAGAGGCCGCTGTCGGTCAGGCGGGTTGCCCCGCCCACCAGCACCATGCTTGCGACGAGTGCGGCCACACAACACAGCCACGCGCGCACCGGGAGAGAGATCGACGTGTTGTGCTGCGGCGTATCGAACGGCATATCTGCGCTCCATGAGGCGGCCATCACGAACGGGCGTCGTATTGGACACACCGTCGTTGTTTCTCGTGGAGCTAAGCGATCACACTGCCGCTCTCAATGCGCCACAACGGCGCGACCCACCAAGCACGGTCACCGGAGATTTCGTCATGACGAGCAACGCGCGCAAACTCACCGGCACCGCGATGATGGTGGTGCTGATCTTCGTCTACTTTCTCTTCGTGCTCGCACTGGCACCAGCCTTGATCACCGACGACACGCACTGGTCGCTGCAACTGATCTTTTACGCGATCGCTGGTGCCGGATGGGCCATCCCCGGTGCTCTTTTGATCAAATGGATGGCAAAGCCGGACGCGTGAAACATCATGCGACGTCGAGCCGTCGTCCACGGTTGCGGAGTGCGAACGGGAGACCGCTCAACAGCACCTCCAATGCACGCACGTCCTGATAATCGCCGTTCAGCGAAAGCCGGGGCAATGCGGTCATATGGTCCGCGTGCTCCGGGAAAATCATTCCCTTTCGCGTCGTGACAGCCGTGTCGAAACCAAGACTGTGCACCAGATCGAAATCGCGACGACCCGCAGATTGAGCGCACCCGTATGGATAGCTGAAATGTCTCGGGCGCTTTCCAAGTTCGTGTTCAAGACGGGCGGCATTGGTCATGATCTCGGTTTGCAACTCGGCAAGATCGAGTTTGGCCGCAGCGAAGTGTCGCGACGTGTGTGCCGCGATCGTGCATAGCGGATCGGCGGCGATCCGGCGCACCTCATCCCACGTCATCAGTAATTCTGCAGCGATGGCCGAGGCGTCCACGCCGTGTTCGTCAGCCAATGACGCGACAATTGCGCGTGCGGCGGGCTCGTCCATATTGCGAAGCGCCCAATAGAGCTCCCCGTGTGCTGCAGATTTCTCAGCATGGGTCGTCAGTTGAAAGGTCTTGGCGTTTTCGCCGAGCGTGACCGTCAGCTGCTCAGCTGAGCGGATCACCGCTTCAAGCGTGAGCCACCAGACGTCTCCATCGCCATCCGCAAATGTATCAGGGAGATAAATCGCGAATGGCGCGTTGTGCGCCCGGAACACCGGAAGCGCATGTTCCAGGTTGTCACGATAGCCGTCATCGAGCGTCAAACATGCGAAAGGCCGATCGGTCGGTTTTTTGATCCGCTGCGGCACGGCGTCCAACGGGATGAATTCGAAGTGCTCGCGCCGCATTAGCGTCAACGCATCGTCCAGAAACTCCGGCGTGACCTGAAGAATGCGGCTCGGCTCGAAATCCCGGCCTGTCGGCGGACAAACTTGATGGAGCATCAGTATCGCGCCAAGCCCGCGTGTTCGTTGCGCGGCCCAACGGTGCGCACCGATCACATGCATGCCTCGCAGTAGCGTCAGCAGCTTTGTCGACGCGGCAAAACTCATAACCCTTCCCCACGCGAAACCGAGACGACCCGCGACGTCGTGTTAACCAAGAGCAACAGTCTTGTTGGAACGTTTTCGATCTGAGAATGTCGCTGTGTCATGAACTGGGAGTAAATTTTGCAAGGTGGAGGCGGAACGCCGCTAGACCCGTGCGCACAAATTGCGCGCCGATGGTGAGGCGGTACGTCCGTGAAGCAAGAGCCGCGCCGCACGCGCGCCGGAGAACGGGATGGCCGTGACTGCCAAACGCCATACTGCTTCGGCCGAGGCTATCCCGTCGTCGTCCAACGAGACGTGTGATGCAGCACCAGACACAGCGCGCGCGGTCACTGTTGCGAGCGTTGTATCATCGCGTCCTTTCACACTCTCAGATGGGACCCGGCTCACGGTGCGCATTGCCGAGACGCTTGATGCGGATGGCCGGGAGACGATCTTGGCCCTGCGGGACACCGCCTGCCGCACGTTGTTTAATTCTCCGGAATGGATCGAAGCCTGGCTGAGCCGTGGCGACTTGAACCACAATGGAACGCCGGTCTTTCTTTCCGCGAGCAATGCGGCAGGTCAACCAGCGTTGTTCCTCCCGTTGTTCCTGCGCCTTACCGGCGGTGCGCGGGTTCTAACTTGGATTGGCGAGGAGACGTTCGCTGTCCAGAACCCTCTGTGTTCCGATGAGATTCGGAGCGTGCTAACACCCGACGATATCAAGCGAATGTTCCTTGCTCTTCGCGAGATGATTGACGGCGGCTTTGATGCGGTGCGCTTGCGCAACCAACCGGGAAGCTGGGCCGGCGCTCAAAACCCTTTCGCGGCTAGCGCGGCGCATGAAGCGCCGAACGCAAACTATGAGCGCGAACTCCACGCGGACTTTACTGCGCTCTATAACGATACATTCACCTCTCGCGAGCGTCGCAACCATGCGCGCCAGCATCGGCGCCTTCTGGAGTTTGGCTCTGTAGAAATGTCCGTTGCAGCAACGGACGCCGAGAGAGAGGAAATTCTCGCGGCCTTTTTTTCGTTCAAGACGGCGCAGCTCGATCAAATCGGCGCGGCCAATCCATTTGCATCAACCGAGATGCGGCAATTCTATCGCCGTGCGCTCCAAAGCGTGACGCAGGCCAACGCGATGACGCCGATCTACGCGGGGCTGCGTGTTGACGGCAAGCTGGTCGCCACCTTGGTTGGCGTGCGTGATAATGATCGCTTCACCACGCTGATGAGCGCCATCACGCTTGACGAAATCGCGCGGACCTCGCCCGGACAGCATCTTCTCGAACATGTCATTGCCCAGCTTTGTTCCGACGACGTTCGTGTCTTTGATTTCGGGCCGGGTGCAAGCCCGCAGAAGCTGCGCTGGAACATGAGGCCCGTGACGCTCTACAGTGTGGCGCTGGTTTTTCATCCACGTGCATGGCCAGTCATCTTTTGGGGCCGTACGACGTCCAGCGTGATGCGACGGCTCAAGAGCAACACGCGGCTGTTCCGGGCGCTTTCGCTCATCAGGGCGCGGATTGCAGGGCGTACCCATTCAAACACCTGACCAACCGCGACGCCCCCTCCCCCGACAGTGCCGCGCACGTCTTTTCCTATGCGGGCGAACACGAAAACGGCCGGGAGATCCTCATCTCCCGGCCGCTTCGCTGTTCACCCTGTAACCTGTGACGGCCCTACGTCCCGTTCGGAGCGTTATGACCCGGAGCGGCGGTCGTAAGACCCGGGGCAGGTGCGTACCGCGCCCGGATATCGCTGCGAGCGATGCGCTGGGCCGGCTCGAGCGTTGCGACGGAAAACTCCGGGATGTGGAAACCGAGGAAGTATCCGCGGTCGCGGCTCGCTTCGGCGCCCGCGCCTGATACGAGACCGTGATCAAAACGACCTTCGACAAGACTGAAGACCTGCGCACCAACGTCCGGCTCGGCGGCGACGAGGACGTGATCGTAATGCGCATCGAGGCCGTCGAGGAAACGATTGACCGTTTCCGTCTGCGTTGCATCGGACCAGTCGAGGTTCTTGCTTCCCGCCTCAATGACATCGACGCTCTCCAGCGTGGCGTGGCGTACCGCATCCTGCAACGTCGCGTTGCCGGAGAGGACGTCTGTCAGGCCTGCTGCAGCGCTCTGTGCATTTGGCATGACCGCGCTGCCTGGCTCGGCGGAAATCAGAACCACGCGAGCACCGGCACGCGCGAGGTGCCGTGCCACGTCATACGCTGTGGACAGCGCTGAGTGCCCTTTCAGCGTGGTCGTCACCATCGTTCGGTATCCGGCCTTGCCGTCGCCGCGCTCAAGTAGTGTGTCCGCGATGCGCGCGGTGCGACTTTCAAGACCGCCAATTGTTTCTGTCGATGGCGTGGATCGCACAGGATTTTTCTCCGCCCACATAGCGGCGCCAGTTGCGGTCGCCACACCAGCTGCAACGGCACCTGACGCAGCCACTGGCGCATGTCCCGCTGCATCGCCGCCGATGATGCGGCCGGTGCGATCAATGAGGCCACCGCCGTTACCGGACGGACCGCCGGAGCCCATCGGCCCTGCCTGCATCGCCACATTCGCCGGTCGTGCCGCGCTGAGCAGTGCTCGCGTGACAAACCAGGCGAGCCCAAGCAGCAGTGTCGCGACGCCGGCGAAGATCGCCATTGGAAGTTTCTGCGGGAAAGAAGGGATGCTGGTGACGCGGGCCTTTTCCACCACACGTGCGAACACCGGCACATTGCGGCGGGACGCGGCCGAGCGCGCCTCATCAAACTTGCGGATCGTGGCATCGTAAAGCTCACGCTTCGACGTCGCTTCACGATCCAGCAACGTCAGGCGCACTTGGTCGTTACCGGTTTTTGACGCCTGTTCACGCACCTGGTCGAGGCTCTGGCGCAGCGACGTCTCTCGAGCGCTGGCGATGCGGGCTTCGTTTTCGAGACCGCGCACGATCTTGCGTACTTCGCGGCGGATCTGACTGTTGATGGTTCCGAGTTCGGACATCGCCTGACGCATCCGGGGATGACCGCTGCGCAGGCTGGCCGACAGCTCCGACACACGGCGCTGGACCTGAACGCGTTGTTCAAGCAGACGCTGGATCAACTGCGACCGCAGAACATCCGGCGCGGAATCGACCGTACCATTGCCGAGCATTTCCTTGATCTGGCGGGCGCGCGCCTCGGCCTCGCTGCGTTGTGCTTTAGCGCGCGAGAGCTGGCTGTTGATTTCGGAAAGCTGCTGCTGGCTGAGGGTCGTATTGTTCTGGCCGGAGTACAGCCCTGTCTCGCTGCGGAACTTCTCGAGCTTGAAGTCGGCTGCCTCGACCTGCGCCTTGAGGTCCGCGAGCTGGCGGCGGAGTGATTCCGTTTCATCCTTCGTCTGGTCTGTTTGACGACCGCGCTGCCATTCAAGATATTTCTCCGCGAGCGTGTTGGCGGCGCTGGCAGCCGTTTTTGGGTCTTGCGACGTCATATCGACAGCGATGATGCGCGAATCTTTGATCGGATAAACGGTGAGCGCATCGGTGAACGCGCGGAGTACGCGCTCTTCTTCCGTGCCTTTGGCTCCGCCGACAATGCCAGCCAGAACGCCGCCCGCCTTGAGGCCGTCGTTAAACTCCGGGCTCATGTTCAGCCGGAGATCTTCGATGACTTTCAGGGCAAGATCGTTGGAACGCAGCACCTGCACCTGTGACAGCACCGCTTCCTTGTCGAGGAGAGCGACCACATCGTTGCTCTGGTTCTGCTGGCCGGTCGGACGATCATACACCGACTGGTCATTCTCGATGATCAGCCGGGTGGTCGATGTGTACTGCGGTGTGACGAGCGACAGCGCGAGAAACGTCAGGGCGGCAACGCCGAACGATGAGGCGAGCAGCGTCTTTTTGCGGTCCATGACGGCGCGCCAGAGGGCGGTGATATCGATGTCGTCCGGGGAGGCAGTCGTGTTCATGTATGTCATCGCTTTACACTTACTGGCCTGTGCGGTGACCGTCTGATCGGGGGAAAATTTTGTCCCAGACCAGAACGGATCGAAATGCGTCAGGCGCTCAGATTTTCTTAACCAAGGTCATGCGTAATGCGCGGAAGCGTTTTTGTGCCGTGTACGAAGGATGGCCAGTATGTTTCCGCGTCTGATGATCGTTGGCGTTGTGAGCCTTGCAACGCTCACAGGTTGCAAGCATCGTGACAGTTACACCGAGTTTCATGGCCCCAGCGCCATAACGTCGTCGGTGCATGGTCAAACCGCCGCTCCCGCCTCCTCATCACCTTCAGCGCTCTCCCGCCTCGGCGATGCGATTTTTGGACCGCGCTCTGAAACGACCGCGGTCGCCGACATTGACGGCACCGTGGTCGACGATGACGGTATTCGTTATGTGGAACCGACCGCGCAGCCCTACAAAACGGATGAATATGTCACGCAGGGCGGTGTTGACGAGGCGTATGCACCACAACCTCGCCGTCGGCTGTTCCAGCGTGATTACGCATTTGAGGAACCTCACGCCGTCGACCCGCTGCCCGCATACAAACTCGACACCGGCGACCGCGTCCGCATTCTCGTGTTTGAGCAACCGGAGATCACGCGTGTCTACAATGTCGATGGTCAGGGGCGTATCTCCGTCCCACTGCTTGGTTCCGTTCTTGCACGGGGGCGAACGACCCGTGCTCTCAAAGGGGTCATCAAGCGTGGGCTTGAGCGCAAGGTGCTCAAGGATGCGCAAGTGGCCGTTGAGATCGCCGTCTATCGTCCGTTCTTCATTCACGGAGAGGTTCGCAGCCCCGGTCGGTTCCCATACGTCTACGGCCTGACGATGGAAGCAGCGATTGCTACTGCCGGTGGTTTTTCTCCTCGTGCTGCAAAGAATGGGATCCGTGTCGTGCGCACCATCGAAGGTACGCGGCATACGATGGCAGCAGCCCCGGGTGAATATGTTCGCCCTGGTGATGTGATCATGGTGGACGAACGCTTTTTCTAAACGGCCTCACAGTGCGGGCCGCCATGAGGACGACGTGACCAAGTTTCGGATTCTTCACTGCCTGCGCGCCCCGGTGGGCGGCCTCTTTCGCCATGTCTATGATCTCGCCGAGGAGCAGGCGGCGCAAGGCCATGCTGTCGGCGTGATTTGCGATTCCTCGACCAGTGACAGATTGACCGGCGCCCGTCTTGATGCGCTCGGTACGGTCTGTCAGCTTGGTGTGCATCGCACGGCGATGAGCCGGATGGTCAGCCATACCGATCCGATGGCGCTGCGCCGCACGATCTCTCTGGCTCGTGAGCTGAACTGCAATATTCTCCATGGTCACGGGGCGAAGGGTGGTGTGTATGCGCGGCTCGCCTCACGCGCCAATCGACGCGTCGGCATTCCGGCACATTCATTTTACACGCCGCATGGGGGCACCCTGAATTTTCGCCCGGGCAGTCTCGCGTCGCGTGTGTTCCTGACCATCGAGAAACAGTTGCTCCCGATCACCGATGGTCTGTGTTTCGAGAGCCAATATGCGAGCGACCGCTTCTCCAGCGTGGTCGGGGCGCCGCGTTGCGCCATGAGCGTCATCCCGAACGGCGTGCGACCTGCGGAATTCACCCCGCACGAGCTCAACGACAACGCTGCAGATTTCGTCTTTCTCGGTGAAATCCGGGAAGTGAAAGGTGTCGATCTGCTCGTGGATGCCATCGCCGCCCTGAAAGAAAGTCATGCGGCGACAGTATGCGTTGTCGGTGATGGGCCATTGCGTGAGACAATGATGGCGCGGGCCGCGGCATGCGGTGTCGGCGATTTGATGAGTTGGCCCGGTGCGTTGCCGGCGGGCGAAGCGTTCAAGCGCGGCCGGATCTTTGTGATGCCATCCCGCAATGAGTCTTTTCCCTATGTGGTTTTGGAAGCCGGGGCGCAGGGCATTCCAGCACTTGTGACAAACGTGGGTGGAGTGGCGGAGATTACCGCACCGGGCGACCCGTATCTCATGCCCGGCGACGATCTCGACGCACTGGTCAGTGCGATGCGTAACGCCCTCGACGAACCGGAAGCACTCGGCGCACGCACCATCGCGCTTCGCGAACGTGTCCGGGAGAAATTTTCGACTGCCGGAATGGCAGCCGCGATCGTCGATGTTTACCGGGCATCAACCATTGCCGGAGGCCACGACAAGCGCGTCGCAGCGTAACGCAACTATGCCTGAGATGGTGACGTTGCATGGCATGCGCTGTGCACCGTGTTGCAGCAGATACTGCTTGTACCACGGACTCGCCCATGTCCTCGCCCGACGACAAGTTTCCTCGCAACCCTGCCACATTTGCCATCCCGTTTGACGGGTCGGGTGGCGGTCAACCTGACAGATCGCAGACGGGGCAGACGGGTGCGCGCGGCATGGCACGGCGGCTCTTCGCTGATCTCAGCGAGATCGGTCGCCTGTCACATATTTCCCCCGAAGTGATGAGCGGCATCATTCGCCTTGCCGAGTTCACAGTCGCCTTCGCAACCGGGCTGCTGATCGCCGTCCTCTATGTGCCGGATCTTACGCCCGATGCCGCAGCACTTTATGGCGTGGCGTGTGCCCTTGCCGGTTTACTGACCATCGCGACATTTCAGGGGTTTCGGCTCTATAGGGTGAGCGCCTACGCACATATCCCGCGTCAACTCCCGCGACTTGTCTCGGCGTGGTGCCTAGCATTCGCGACACTGGCCGCGACCGCATTCTTCATGAAGCTCGGGGCAACGTTTTCGCGCGTCTGGTTCGTATCGTGGTTTATGCTTGGCGGTGCAGCCATCCTTGCAGTCCGCATTTCTGTCGCCAACTGGGTGCGTCGATGGGGCCGCGAAGGGCGGCTCAATCGATATGCGGTGGTCGTTGGCGGCGGAGACGGAGGCGAGAACCTCCTCAGCCAGCTCGAGCAGATGCCGGATACGGATATCCGCGTGTGCGGCGTGTTCGATGATCGGGGAAGTGACCGTGTGGGGAAGGCCACCGCCGGCTATCCACTTCTCGGTACGCTCGATGATCTTCTCGGTTTTGCGCGGAAAAGTCGAATTGATCTCCTGATCGTCACGCTTCCGATCACGGCGGAAGATCGGCTGATGCAGATCTTTCGCAAGCTCTGGGTGCTTCCTGTCGACATCCGCCTCGCAGCGCATACCAATGCGCTCAAATTCCGCCCGAAGGCCTACTCCTTCATCGGACGGATTCCCGTGATCGATGTGAGCGATCGACCTCTCTCTGACTGGGATTTTGTCGTGAAGGCCGTGTTCGACAAGGTGGTTGCCGTTGGCGCGCTCATGCTAACTGCGCCAATCATGATCGCTACGGCTGTGGCGATCAAAGCGACGAGCAAAGGGCCGGTGCTGTTCAAGCAGAAACGATTTGGCTTCAACAACGAGTTGGTCGAGGTTTACAAGTTTCGCTCGATGTACACAGACATGAGCGATCGCGATGCGTCGAGATTGGTGACCAAGGATGATCCCCGCGTGACGCCGGTCGGGAGGTTTATCCGCAAGACGAGCATCGATGAGTTGCCTCAGCTCTTCAACGTTCTGACCGGTCAGCTTTCACTGGTTGGGCCACGCCCGCATGCGACACAGGCCAAGGCGGCCGACGAACTGTATCCCGATGTCGTCGACGGATATTTCGCCCGTCACAAGGTGAAGCCGGGGATCACCGGCTGGGCGCAAATCAACGGTTGGCGCGGCGAGACCGACACGCGCGAGAAGATCGAAAAGCGTGTCGAGCACGATCTCTACTACATCGAGAACTGGTCTATTCTCTTTGATATTTTCATCCTCGCTAAAACGCCATTCTCATTGCTGGGCAACAAGAACGCGTATTGAGGACGTTCGCGATAAAAGTTCGCGATAGAGGACAGTGCGATTGATCAGTTACGCCTCATCCTCCGGCTCATCGAGCGGATCGAGGACGAAGATGAGACGGGTTTCGCCGGTGCCGGCGATCGGAGGCGAGCGGTGGACGAAGCCTGAGGCGGGGACTTCTGGCCACAATGTGCCACGCAGGATCATCGCAGCGCCTGTGGGCGCAGTGAAAATGCGTTCCGGCTCTGCGCCATCGACTTTGAATGCGTATTGCGTGCCCGTCCCACGATAGGTGCAGAGCAGGCGACTGGTCACAACGTCTGTGTGGAACTTGCGGCACTTGTCGGTGTCGACGACATCCATCCGGATGCGCATGAACGGCGCGCCCGTTATGGCAGCGAAATCCTCAGCGAGGGCGGACATATCCTCCACAAGCCATCGGCCCTGCGGCGCGCTCGCAAGATCGGCCGCAGTGAAAACATTCGCAATGGACGCGTGCGCCTCGCTTGGCTTCAACATTATCCGCGCGCTTGGCAGACGCGCGGGATCAAGCTCCTGGATCCAGCGCTCAAAGTTGGCACTCAAGCGACGCTGCCAGATCACAGCGGGACAATCAGAGCGGCAGATGAGGCTCAGATCCCTGCGTGCTGCGACCACCTCGACGACGGCATCTGCATCGCGCATCTTCTCGCGCACCGCGCTCATGCCGCGGCCTCGGTTGCGCCCCAGTGCGGGAACGGATCGGGCATGGTGCGCCATTCACGCGAATCGATTTTCTCTCCGTCAACCACTTCGATGAGACACGCGTCGAGCTCGGCAATCAGCTCTTCCTTGTTCATTTCAGGCACGCCAATGAAAACGAGCTGCTGACGCCGATCACCCCATGTCTCGTGCCATCCCTTCCTGATCCGCGCGATGACTTCGGGGTCCTCAGGCCAACGCTCCTTGGGCGCTGCCGCCCACCAGAACCCGCACGCCTGATGGCGGACGACTGCACCGGCATGACTGAGTTCACCGACAAAGCCCGGGCGCGTGGCCAGCCAAAAGAAGCCCTTTGCGCGTACGACGCCTGGCCAAGGCTTGTTGAAGAAGGCGTGCAGCTTCTCCGGCACGAAAGGACGGCGTGCGTGGTACACGAAGCTCGAAATGCCGTATTCCTCGGTCTCGGGCACGTGATCCTTGAAGCCGTTCAGCTCCTTGAACCAGGTCGGGTGTTCGTGCGCGGCGTCGAAATCAAATCGCCCTGTCCCAAGAACACGATCCATCGGGACCGACGCGTGGCTCGTCTCGATCAACTCCGCGCCGGCGTTCAGGGACCGGATAATCTTGCGCGCCGCATCAAGTTGATGAGGCTCGGCAATATCAGTCTTGTTGAGCACGATCACGTCTGCGAACTCGATCTGATCCACGAGCAGATCAACGATCGAGCGTTCATCGTCCTCACCGAGGCTTTCGCCGCGGTCTTTCAAGAAGTCATGTGAGGCGTAGTCCTTCAGGAGGCTCGCGGCGTCGACAACGGTGACCATGGTATCGAGTCGTGACACATCGGACAGGCTCAGACCGTCTTCATCGCGGAACTCGAACGTCGCGGCGACGGGGAGTGGTTCGGAGATGCCCGTGGATTCGATCAGCAGATAATCGAAGCGTCCTTCAGCGGCGAGGGTGCGCACCTCGGCCAACAGATCCTCGCGCAGCGTGCAACAGATGCAGCCGTTCGACATCTCAACCAGCGCTTCGTCGGTCCGGCTGAGGTTGGCGCCGCCGTCGCGGACGAGATCGGCATCGATGTTGACTTCGCTCATGTCGTTAACGATGACCGCGACCCGCTGGCCTTCACGATTGTTGAGGACGTGATTGAGCAGTGTCGTTTTACCGGCGCCGAGGAAGCCGGAGAGAACGGTCACGGGCAGGCGATCGTCGGAGGCGGGGGTCATCGGACCATCCTTTGTCGCGTGAGGAGAAGGAGGGGCCGCGGTGCTGTTGCATGTTGCAGCGCCGGCAGCGGAAACGTTATGATATAACGTTATCGCGTTGTATTGCCCGCCTCAAGCTCGAAACGAAACTCGAGCCAGATTTGCCCACAGCCGCTTCGCGTCAGAGGTTGGGCGCTTGTCCTTACGCGCGTCGCATCCGCCCGGGCGGGCCGGAACAGTTCTTGCTCATAGGCGGTGCAGGCATCCGCGGTCATCATTGGTTTATGATTTCGACCGTTTCTTCGAAGTGCAGAGCGAGGGCATATTTGATGACGGCTGGGCAAACTTCCAGCTTCTCGTCTGGCTCGCCGAGAGAGCGGCAGATTGGCGTCTCGCATGCGATTGCTTACGCTTCTTCTGCGGCGCGGGCGCGTGTCGGTGACACCCCTCCCAAACACCTCAACACGCGACAGGTTGCGCTTGGTGTTGTCTGGCTGACGATGGCCCTTTCAGCGATTGTTTTCAGCGAACCCGCTCCGGTCGACGCACTTTTGTTCGGACTACTGATCTTTCTTCCAATCGTCGGTCTTGTGCGTTTTTCTCCACTTCTGGCCTTACCGCTATGTGGCTGGCTGCTGATCGCGGCGCTCGGTTTTCTTGCCTCACTTACAGCGACAGATGCTGCGCTTTCTGCACGTCATACGGCGATCACGCTCTATCTCTCCTTGATTGTGATTGTGCTCGCCGGGTTTGTGATGTCGGACCCAGCGCGACACGGACGACTGATCGGATCCGGTCTGTTTGCGGCAGCTGTCATCGGCGCGTGTCTGGGCATCATAGGATATTTTGACGTTGTGCCCGGCAGCTATGATCTGTTCACGCTCTACGGGCGGGCCCGCGGGGGCTTCAAAGATCCAAACGTGCTGGGTGCGTTTCTCTCCGCGACCATCGTGATTGCTCTGCACTTTTCACTGCACGCTCGCGGCGCGGTGCGCGCCTGGTATGTCACCGGCTTTGTCATCATCATACTCGCACTGCTGCTTACGTTCTCGCGGAGTGCATGGCTGACGTCGTTCGCAGCGATCGCGATGTACCTGTATCTTTCGATCCTTGTGGCTCCGTCAAACAAGCGACGGATGACACTACTGGCGATGACGGGCGGGGGCGGACTCCTCTGCGTCGTGCTGCTGCTTGGGGCGCTACAGTTCTCGAGCGTCTCCGAGCTTCTCGCGGAGCGCGCAACGCTGTCGCAGAGCCACGATGTCGGGCCGGAAGGGCGCTTTGGCGGAATGACCAAGGCGATGCAGGTGATCATTCAATCGCCGCTGGGGATCGGTTCGCTGGAGTTTCGGCCACGCTTTCATCACGAGGAACCCCACAACGTCTGGCTGGCAATGTTTCTCAACACCGGTTGGGCGGGAGGGCTGATTTATTTTCTCCTCACCATCGGGACCGCAATCTATGGCTTTCGCCGGCTGACGAAGCCGTCGCCAATGCAAGACCTGTTTGTCGTGTTTTTTGCTGGTTACGTTGCGACGCTTATCGGCGGGCTCGTGGTCGATTCAGACCACTGGCGGCACTTCTTCATCCTGTCGGGTGTCGTAACCGGGTTCTCACTCGCGCCAACAGGTCCGTTGACAATTCCGGAACGACGCATGGCATTTCTGCAGCGCGCGCCTGCCAACTCTCAAGGGGAGAGCTGAAACGAAGAGCCGGGGAGCGGCTCAGCCGCTGCGAGCAACACAGATACGCCATCGCGGCCATAAATGTCCGGCCGAAAATGCGCGATCCCGGCATCGGATGCCCAGGATGTCAGATACCCGAGCGTCACGGGGATCGGTTTGGTGAGCCGCATATCCTCTGCAATACCCGCATTCAGAATTGATGCGACACGGCGCGAATCCCATTCCGGTTCATCGCTCGCAATCCACTTTGCAAGATCAGTCACCTTATGCACGCGGATGCACCCGGCACTGTACGCACGCGCGCTTTGATTGAAGAGCGACTTCATCGGTGTGTCGTGGAGATAAATGATCTCGCTGTTCGGCATGTTAACCCGCACAAGGCCAAGCGCGTTTTGCGGACCGGGATCCTGCCGGAACTTGAAGCCGCGACCCGCTGCCGTGCGCCAGTCAATTGTTGCCGGGTCAATCTCATTACCGCCCCAGCCATCGAGAACACGAATTTGCTGTTCACGGAGATAATCCGGCTTCTTGAGAATTGTCGGGATCAGATCGCGATTGGCGATGCTGTCCGGCACCCGCCAGAAGGGGAAAAAGTTCAGTCCCTTGATTTCGGCGTGAATGGCTGGCGTTTGCGTTGTCGGCTTGCCGACGATGACCTTACTCGCGAGCTCCAGACGGCCGCCGCGTACCGCCTGCAACTCGTAGGATGGCGCGTTGACGAACACATACCGATCCCGGCCCGCGTCCGCATTTTTCGCGACGTGATCGAGCAGATCGCGCAACCGCTGCTGGTTGAGCCGGAGTTGTCCAAGCCGAACCTGCGCTGAGACATTCAGCGCTCGCAATGTCCGGTTGTCGACGACGCCTTTGGGACGGATACCGTGGCGCACCTGAAAACGCTTGAGCCCGGCGGTCACACCCTTGTCGAACGTGTTCGGCGCGTTTGTGCGGTGGGGCTGCATGTCACCGGTGGTCACGAGGCGCTGTCGCAGGCCCATGACGCGATCATCGGTGACCCCTTCACGAAGCCAACGTCCCTTGATCTTCGGGATCTTCTTCCAGCCGCCCTGTGCAACGATGCGCTGATACCGATGCACCGCCCGGCTCATGGCATAGGCTGTATCTTCGCTCAGCAGGGCCTGGGTCGATTCAAACGCGCGATCGAGCTCGACATCGCGGGCGCGACGCTGAGCGCGTTGCTCCTTTCGCACCTCCGGCGTTTCCGCCCTGCTCTTGTTGAAGTTCGGCCAACTGGAGCCCCATACACCGCCATTGCGTTCCCACTGCGCATACGCCGGCGTCAGACTCGAAACGCCGAGGGCTGCGACGGTGGTGATCGCGAACATTGTGCCGTTCAGCGCGGCGCCCTGACGTCTGGGCTTCCGTGCGCGGGTCAATTTGCGGGATGTGCGTTTCATAATGCCTTGCCGTGAGGGCGGTAAGCGAGATGCCGAAGCACCGATTTCCTTAGCATGACCCAAGAGGATGGGGCGTGTCACAAACGCGGGAGCCGGATGCGCGTTCCGCAGCGTCATTGCAACCCGCGACGGACCACTCACTGGCCTCCCGCACACGCGTGGCGACTTTGCGGCACGATCGTTCAGAAACTCTTAAGTGTTGCATGTGTGGCCCGGATGCAAGCAGCACGCTCTTACCTGTCAACATGGACAGGGACGGCGTTGTCCGCCATCCGAGGTGATCTCGCCGCACATGACGGTCACGCCAGCGCCAAGAGACATTGAAAATGGTCGGAGCGAGAGGATTCGAACCTCCGACCCCTCGCCCCCCAGGCGAGTGCGCTACCGGGCTGCGCCACGCTCCGACGCACGGCTCTCCGCCGTTTACGGGCCGCGGCGCCTATCTGAGGGTGCTCCGCGGCTCAGATGTTGTGATAGCATACTCGCCGTGGGTCGAAAGCTTTTTGCGCAATCGACAACCGCACGGGCGACGGCACGTGCCTACGGCTTGGCGCCGTTTCGCTGTTTGCCATGATAACGATTGATCTTGTTCTTCATGACGTTGCTCGCCTTGAAAAACAGGACGCGCCGCGGCGTGATGACCTTGTCTTCGCCTGTCCGTGGATTGCGCCCCATCCGCTCACTTTTCTCGCGTACGCCAAATGATCCAAACGATGAGAGTTTCACCGTTTCCCCCTTCTCGAGCGAGTCTGCAATCTCGCCCAGAACCATCTCGACGATGTCCTGCGCCTCATGACGCATGATCGATGCGCGACGCACAACCGCATCTGCAAGGTCCGCACGCGTGAGTGTCTTGTTACCCATCAAGCCCTCCAACCAAGCCCTCTACCAAACCCGGCGCGGACCGTAGATCAGGGGGCACATCAGGGCAACGACTGAGCTTGCAACGGACTGATTTCCCGAGTGTTTTTCGGGTTGCATGTGCGCATGCGCCACACTGGAAAACACGGACTTGCCAAACCCGTAAACGCTACCAGCGCACCAGGACCGAACCCCAGGTGAAGCCGCCGCCCATCGCCTCGATCATCACCAAATTGCCCTCCTTGATTCGTCCATCCTCGACAGCTGCGTTCAGCGCGAGGGGGATTGATGCAGCAGAGGTGTTGGCGTGCTTGTCGACTGTGATGACGACTTTTTCCTCCGGAATTCCAATCTTTGCTGCGATGCCGTCAAGGATCCGTTTGTTAGCCTGGTGGGGGACAAACCAGTCGATCTCCTCCGCGGTGAGATTTGTATCCACGAGGGTCTCTTCGATCGTGCTGGATATTTTTCCCACGGCGTGGCGGAAAACCTCCCGGCCGTTCATGCGCAGCAGGCCGGTCGTCTGCGTGCTCGACACACCACCATCGACATAGAGCTTGTCGGTGTAGCGACCATCCGCATGCAGACGGGAGGAAAGAACGCCGCGATCGCCGATTGTGCCCGGTTTCGGCTGAGCCTCAAGCACCATGGCGCCGGCACCGTCGCCGAACAGCACGCAGGTGCCCCGATCCTCCCAATCAAGGATGCGAGAGAACGTTTCCGATCCGACGACCAGTGCTCGGCGATAGGCACCGCCCTTCAGCATCGCATCCGCCGTGGATAGTGCATAAACGAAGCCGGAGCAGACTGCCTGGAGATCAAAGGCCGCCGCACCGCGCTGCAAGCCAAGCTTCGCCTGTATGGTCACAGCGGTCGCCGGGAATGTCTGGTCCGGCGTGGACGTTGCAAGGATGATCAAATCGATCTGCTCTGGATCGATCCCAGAGCGGACGATCGCTTGACGCGACGCGGCCACCGCCAGGCTCCCCGTCGTTTCGCTGTCGTTTGCGAGATAGCGCTGGCGGATGCCGGTGCGCTCGGTGATCCATTCGTCGGAGGTGTCGATCTTCTTTGCCACCTGCGTGACGAACGCTGAACTGGCAAA
>JBCBXF010000036.1:0-18959 GCA_039816705.1 Pseudomonadota bacterium
CAGCCGCAAGAAGCGAGATCGACGCGGCCGCAATGACGTAGACCGCCTGAAGCGTTGGCGTGAACTCAAACCCCCACGAAAACGGAGAGATCGTCTGCTTGAGACCGATCTTGAGCGGCAGCATAAGGAAGAAAAATGCATACTGCTTGATGAGCGCGATACTCGCCGCATAGGTCACCGTGAGCCATGTCACGGCATTGTTGAGTATATCCGCCGGATAAAATTCCCATGCTTCCGGCCACGCCTTGAGCGCCGGCACAATCTGGGCCAACACAAATGCCGTCACCGCCGCGATCGCGGTGATCAGCAGAACGGGATGCTTCTCGTAAAACGCGGCATCCGGCGCAATGTCGTCGACGACATCGCGGCTGGCAAAGCCTGCCGTGATGCGGTCCATCACCATGGCCATCAGTGCGATAACGATCCCGGCGAGCAAACTTTCGCCGAATTGCGCTTTGCGCATGGTTGACAGAACTTCCCATCCGATATCCGCGGTTCCACCGATGATCGAGGCGATGATGACCATGGAGAAGGCCGCCATCGTTGTCTGGTTAACGCCGAGCAGGAGCTGACGCTTCGCACTCGGAACCCGGACCTGCCAGAACAGCTGACCGGGCGTCGCACCGGACATGGCGCCGGACTCAATCACGTCTGAGCCAACGCGGGACAGACCGAGTATCGTGTTCCGCACCATCGGGGGGAAAGCGTACATCACGCTGGCAATCAGCCCGACCACCGGACCGAAACCAAAGAGGAGAAGAATTGGTAGGAGATACGCAAACGCCGGAACGGTCTGCAGCAGATCGAGCAGCATCTCGATTGGTTTGCGCGCGCGTTCAGAGAAAAAACCAAGCGTACCAAAACCAAACCCGATCATCACCGCCGCTGGCACGGATACCGCGACCAGCGCGAGTGAATTCATCGATTCCGCCCAATAGCCGATCACCAGCATGTAGAGCATCGTCGCGAGCGTAAACGCTGCGAGACGCCAGCCGGTCGCGGCCCACGCAAGGCCCGTGAAGATGATCACCGTAACCGGCCACGGCAGGAATGCCAGCAGGTCACGAACCAGCCCCATCGGCACATCGAGCGCAGCGGAGACAGCACGAAAAAATGGCCCGCAAAACGCGACCACCGCGTCCATGAATACGTTGAGTTGAGCCTGCACCGGCAGCGTCAGCGCCTCCGGGTATGTCTTCAGCCATGCGACCTGCGGGAACGCAAACAGCGCCAGGATCGTGAAGCAGAGGAGCGCGAGCCAAGCCAGAGTTGTCGTGTCGAAACGCGCTGTCATGAAGCCGCTCCTGCGATGGAGGCCGCCGTCATTAGGGCCGACGCCGGCGATCCATCGGCGGCACTTTCACTTTCCCGCGCCAGTGCCCCGATCACCGAGCGGGCTGTCACCGCTCCAATTGCTGAGCCATCCCGCATGACCGTCAGCCCACGATCCGAGCGATTGAGTTCAGGCAGGAGATCTTCCACCGTGGTGCGTGCATCGATGCACCTACGCTGAGACGTGTCTCCGCTCGTCGCTGTCACAGCTGGATCCATAACATCGCCCGCCGTCAACACGCGGACCATCGGCACATCGCCGGTGAACTCGGCAACGTAATCATCCGCCGGATTGACGATCAGTTCAGCCGGTGTCCCAATCTGGACAACCATCCCATCGCGCATGATCATCATCCGATCCGCAATCCGGAGTGCTTCCAGAAAGTCATGCGTAATGAACACGATGGATTTTTTCAGCACCTGCTGAATTCGTAGGAACTCATCCTGCATCTGGCGACGGATCAAGGGATCAAGGGCCGAAAACGGCTCATCAAGAAACCAGAGTTCCGGCTCGACGGCGAGGGATCGCGCAATGCCGACACGCTGTTGCTGGCCCCCGGAGAGCTGTCGCGGGAAACTGGTTTCACGGCCGGTGAGGCCCACCAGATCAATCACACGCGCCGCTCGGTCACGGCGCTCATTCGCATTCAACCCCTGCAGCTTCAGCGGGAACGCAATGTTCTCCATCACAGTGAGATGCGGCAGCAGTCCGAAATTCTGAAACACCATCCCCATTTTGTGACGACGGATTTGGATCAGCTCCTTCGCCGAGGCCTTCAGCAGATCATCACCGTCCAGCAGGATCTCGCCATGCGTCGGCTCGACAAGGCGCGACAGACACCGCACCACAGTCGACTTTCCGGAACCTGAAAGCCCCATGATTACGAAGATCTCACCCACATGGACATCGAATGAGACGTTTGCTGCAGCTGGAATGGCCCCATCGGTACGCATGCGCGCCGCGAGTTCTGCAGGCCGGATTTCGTAGCCCTTTGTATCGAAGTAATAACTCGGATTACCCCCATAGACCTTCCACACGTCACGGCAGGACAGCTTCACACTTTCATCCACGCGCGATGCGCTTTCGCTGCCCATCATCTTTTCTCTCCCCCCGTCTCTGCCTTCGGCGTCCATCGTCACGTCTGCATTGACCGTCAGCGCAACCGCATAAAAAAAGGGCGGCCACCAGCGGTGACCACCCCATCTTCGTCTTGTGTCAGATCATCTGCGTGATCAGCTTTTGGCAGCGTCGACCCAGGGCTTCCAGGTCGCCTCGTTCTTGGACATCCATTCCGCGATGACCTCCTCGAGTTTGCGCTTCTTGCTGTCGACTTCGAGGATCAGCGCGTTCTGCGTCGCGTTATCGATACTCATGGCCTCAACGAGCTTGTAGGCGCCCGGCCATGTCGTCTTGAAGTCCTTCGAGACGATTTTTCCGATGCTCGCCTGGGCGAAACCGCAGTCATTGGTCTTGGTGGCAGAAAACCCTGGTTTCGGGTCCTTGTCACAGTTCGGTGCGGCAGCTGGCAGCTCGACCCAGTCGAAATCGTGCTCGGCGTGAATCCAGTGGGGCGCCCAAAACATCATCAGCATCGGCTGCTTCGCCGCGTAAGCGGACTTAAGCTCTGCAATCATCGCACCTTCGGAACCACCGGCAACTGGCTGGAACGGTAGCGCAGCATTCGTTACCAAATCTTTGGAACGCGTGCCCCAGTCTGCGGGGTATGTGATCAGACGTCCTTTCGGGAACGTCTCAGCCGTACCAAATGCCTGCGCACACTTCACAAGCGCATCCGCCGCCGGCAGCCCCGGGCACTTCTCTTTCATGTAGGAAGGATACATCCAGCCTTCGCGCGGCTTCAGTCCGAGCGAACCAACCTTGATGATGTCACCCTTCTCAACGGCCTTGGGATATACGTCGCCCACGTTGTTATCCCACACTTCCGGCTGGAGGTGGATCTGACCCTGGGAGATCGCCGCGAACTGCGGCACAGCTCCAGCCGTCACGAACTCAACCTCGAAACCTGCTTTCTTCAGCGCAGCACCGGCCAGGTGGGCCGAGATATGCTGCCCCGTCCATTCATTGATCGCGATCTTGATCGGATCAGCCGCATGCGCGGCGCTGGCGGCAAAGCCGGCCAGCGCAAAGGCGCCCGCAGCAGCTAATGATTTCAATGACATATGAATTCTCCCTGATATGCGACGTCTCAAAGTTGGGATTGGCGTACTGCTGACGTCAGCCCACCTGTGCCTATGAAAGCAGACATAGGCGATAGAACCAAGTGTACGGACTGACCGAAGTCAGGACAGTCGCGCTGTCAGCCTGTCCATCATCGCATTGCACCGGACAAGTTCCGAGACGGCGATAAACTCGTCTGGCTTGTGTGCCTGCGCGATATCGCCCGGCCCGCAGACGACCGTCGGGCAGCCTCCGTGCTGAAGCCAGCTGGCCTCAGTCATGTAACTGACCGCGGATGTATCGTTCTGACCGGCGAGCGCAAACGCCAGCGACACCGCTTCGCTGTCGACCCCGGCATCGAACGCTGGAATGTCGTTCGTAACACGGGTCACAATGTCCGCTTCGGGATCGACGGCACGCATCTCAGGACGGAGAATGCGATCAGCGAATGCTGTGGCCGCTTCGAGAATGTCCTGCGACCGTACCCCCGGCAGCGGTCGGACCTCCCAATCAATCCGGCAATCGCGCGGCACGATGTTCATCGCCCGTCCCCCACTCATCTTGCCGACATGGATCGTCGTCTTCGGTGGCGTGAAGCGCATTGCGTGCGGATTTTCAGGTAAGCCGGCCTCGATCTCTCTGAGATGCGCCACAAAACGTGCGCCAAATTCGATCGCGTTGACGCCGATATGCGACATTGAGGAGTGCGCCTCAACACCCGTCACTTCGGTTACGAACCGACTGGCACCTTTGTGCGCATCGACAACACGCATGCTTGTCGGCTCACCGACAATGATCGCACGTGGCTTCGGCAGCGTTTCGCCAAGCTCGGCAATCATTGGCCGCACGCCGGTGCAGCCAACCTCCTCGTCGTAGGACAGCAGGATGTGGATCGGCTCACTCAGGTCCGCGCTTGCCCACTGTGGCACCGCCTCAAGAATGCAGGCAATGAACCCCTTCATGTCACAGGAGCCACGACCATAAAGGAGATCCTCATGCCGCGTGAGCGTGAATGGATCGGTTGACCAATCCTGCCCCTCGACCGGCACCACATCCGTATGAGCCGACAGCCCAATCCCACCGAGCGCCCCTTCTGTCTCGGGCCCAATGGTGGCGAAAAGGCTGGTCTTTGTGCCATCGTCACTCGGCACGCGCGTCGCGGAAATGCCATGCTCCGTATAGTAAGCTTCCACGAATTCGATGAGAGGCAGATTAGACTTCGAGGAGACGGTGTCAAAAGAGACAAGACGTTCCAGCAAACCGATTGTGCGCGCGAGACGGTCAGACAAGAAGAACTCCGATCCAAGGCTGTTAGGCGCGGCCACAACCGCTCCGCGGCTTACAGAATGCACGTGATCAAGAGATTGTCACCATGGCGGACCGGCGCACGAACCAGAGCACGCGACGGGTTTCGCGCTGTCGAACCGTTAGAAGTGGGAACGCTTTGATCGTATCTCCGCGCTGAGAACGTAGACGTTGCAAAGACCGCGACGTCGGCCTGCCGTGCAACAGTGTGCTGAACCATAAGGAAATCGCCGCATGAGTGACGCCAACGTCACGCCGCTGTCCAGGCCGGATGCGGCCAACGATGCCAAGGCCGCTGTGGTGCAACCCACGTGGCAAGACGCCCGTAATGACGCTGCTCATATCACCCCATCGATCGCAGGGACCCAGCAGCGCACGTGGCAGCGAACATTCGCACGCTCGGTGTGGATGGTGTTGCTGGCCGCAGCTGTGCTGATCGGCGGTGTCGTTGGCCAACGCCTGCTGATCGCCGCCAAAGACGAACCACCGAAGCGCCCGGCACGCGAAAAGGTGTCATTCGTCGAGACGACACCGATAAAATTTGGCACGTACCAGCCCGACTTGCGTCTCTTTGGCGAGACTGTCGCTGGCCGACGGGTCGAACTCCGGGCGCTCGTCGCAGGCGACGTCAAAAGTGTCGGCGAGGGTCTGCGCGATGGCGGCGAGGTCGAAGCCGGCGATCTGCTACTCACCATCAACCCATTTGATTATGAAGGTGCGATTATCGAGACGACGGCAGAGCTCGCCGGCGCGCAAGGCCGTCTGTCCGAGCTGAAGGCCACACTCCAGTCCGAGCGCGACGCACTGAAACGGGATCGTGAACAGCTTGCGATCGCAGAAAAGGATGTGAAGAAGACCGAGGCACTCGTTCGACGAAACGCGGTCTCCGAGCGCCTTCTCGACGAGCGGAACCTCACGCTCTCACAGCGTCGGCAAGCCGCAGAGACGCGGCAGAACGCGCTGACCGTGCAGGCCGCCCGCATCACACAGCAGGAAGCGACGATCAAACGTCTGGACTGGTCGCTCGAGCAGGCCCGCAAGCGCCTGCGCGATACCAAGCTTTCGGCGCCCTTTAACGCGTACGTCAGTGACGTCAACGCAGACGTTGGACGACTTCTCGGAGCATCAGATCGCGTCGCCACACTGTTTGATCGGGATTGGATCGAGGCACGCTTTGTCCTCACAAACGCGCAGTACGGCCGTCTGGTCGCGGCGTCACAAGCCGATGGCAGCCCGCTGATTGGACGCCCCGTGAAGGTGATCTGGCGCGTTGGCGAGACGCCGATCGCCTATGACGCGAAGGTCAAACGCATTGGCGCAACAATCGCAACCGGGCAGGGCGGCGTGACGATGATCGCCCGGATCGAAACGCCTACGGCACCCGTGGCCATCCGTCCCGGTGCATTCGTCGAGGTCGAACTAGCTGACAGGAAATACCGAGATGTGGCTCGGGTTCCTCAAACAGCTCTCTACAATAATGACACCGTCTATGTCGTCGAAGACGCGCGGCTCAAATCCCAGGCTGTGTCCGTCGTCGGGACCGACGGCGCTTTCGTGCTCGTCCAGGGCAAGGATCTGAAAGCCGGCGACAACATCATCACAACCCGGCTCTCGACAGTCGGCGATGGCCTCAAGGTCGAGGAGCTCTGATCGTAATGCCTCAACCGCGCGTGAGATCGACACCAACACCAACGCCTGACAACAAACCCTACGGCCTGATCCGCACTTTCGTGCGTCACCCCACAGCATCCAATCTGCTGATGGCGATCATGGTGTTGCTCGGTCTGTTCGGCGTCACGAAACTGAACACTCAGTTCTTCCCGACGATCGAGATTCCGGTCATCACGGTCAGCGTTGCATGGTCGGGCGCAAGCGCGGAAGACGTGGAGAAAAATATCATCGATTCGATCGAGCCGGAGGTCCGGTTTCTCGATGACGTCGATGATGTCACGTCGATCGCGCGCGAGGGCGTTGCGACCCTCACGCTTGAGTACGCCTCCGACGCAAACATGCAAAAGGCCCAGTCCGACGTCGAACAGGTCGTGGCGCGGATAACAACACTGCCAGAAGATGCCGAGGATCCGGTGATATCCCGCGTCCCGTTTCGGGATCGGGTTGGCCGCATTCTGATTTTCGGCCCCCTGCCCGAGGCAACAATCAAGCGCTACGCTAAGCAGATCCGCGATGGCCTGCTCAATGTCGGGATCGACAAGGTCACGATGACCGGCGCGCGTTCTGAAGAAATCCTTGTTGAAGCCAGCGAGAGCGATCTGCGTCGCTTTAATCTAAGCGTCTCGGACATCGCCAACCGCATTCGCGAGAACACCCGGGATATTCCATCCGGAACGCTCGAAGGCGCTGCAGATGTTCAGCTCCGGACGCTCAGCGAACGGCGCACCGCAACTGAATTGGCAAACATCGAAGTCCGCTCATCGAATACCGGCGAAAAAGTTTTTCTCCGCGATGTCGCACGGCTGCAGGACCGCTTCGATGAGGATGAAAATATCGGCATGCGCCAAGGCGTCCGCGCGATTGAGCTCAACGTGCAGCGCGCCCTTACCGCCGACACGCTGAAGACGATGACGGCGATGCAGAACTATATCGCTGAGATCCGCCCGACGTTACCCCCGAACCTCAAGATCGAAGTGTTCGATGTACGCGGCAAATTCGTGCAGCAGCGCCTCGGCATCCTCGTGAAAAACGGTCTGCAGGGCCTCGCGATCGTTCTTATCGTACTCTTCATTTTCCTCGACTGGAGGATAGCCTTCTGGACGGCCGTCGGTATTCCAGTCGCATTCCTTGCAACGCTTGCGGTGATGTATGCCTCGGGACAGAGCATCAACATGATTTCGATGTTCGCACTCATCATGATGCTTGGAATTATCGTCGATGACGCAATCGTCGTTGGCGAACACACGGCCACACTCCAGCAACAAGGTTATCCCGCAGACGTCGCGGCGGAGATGGGCGGCTCACGCATGCTCAAACCCGTGGTCGCTGCGATGCTGACAACGGCGGCAGCATTTTTTCCGATCGCGCTCATCGGTGGTCGCATCGGCGACATCATGTCGGCTATTCCACTCGTCGTGATCGCGGTGCTGATCGCAAGCCTGCTGGAGTGCTTTCTTATCCTCCCCGGCCACCTGCGCCATGGTGGGACAAGCGACGGGAAGAAACGCTGGTGGTTTCGTCGCACGTTCGATCGCGGCCTCGGCGCCTTTCGCGATGGTCCCTACCTCCGCTTCGTCGGCCTGACGTATCGCTGGCGTTATGTCACCGTCGCAGCGACGATCGCCTCGCTCTTCCTCGCACTCGGCCTGATGCGTGGTGACCATGTGAAATTCGCGTTCTTCCCGTCGCCACCGCCCGACAACATCAGCGCGCTCATTTTCTTCGAAGCCGGAACCCCGCGTGACGCACAGATGAACGTCGTCGAGCGCGTCGAACGATCAATCTACGCAATCGAGCGCAAGCTCGCACAACGTGTGGCCGGAGAACGCGGCGACAGAGTGCAGCTCGATCCGGACACAGGACGTCCGGAAACAACGCTCCATATGCTGGAGACCTCCTTCGCCACGCTTGGCAAGGCAGGGCGCAGTCAGGGAGAAAATGTTGCCCAGATCATGGTCCAGCTCCAACCATCGGAGCGGCTGCCCATCCGCAGCGAAGACATCATCAAGGAATGGCGCAAGGCACTGCCGAAGATTGCGGGTGTTGAACGCCTTGCCGTAACCGCACGACGCGCCGGCCCACCCGGGCGCGACGTCGATGTCCGCTTGCAGAACGCGCCGGCTGATGTGCTCAAGAAAGCCGCAGCCGTCGTCAAGGAGGCGCTCACCGGCTTTCCAGGCGTCAGCGGCATCGCAGACGACCTTCCGTGGGGCAAACGCGAGTACGTGATGGAGCTGACGCCCCGCGGCACCGCACTTGGCTTCACCGGTCAAAGCGTCGGCACGCAGGTGCGCAACGCATTCGAGGGTGCGATCGCCACTCGCTTTGCGCGCGGTGATGAAGAAGTCACCGTGCGTGTGAGCCAGGTTCAGGAAGGTGAGGGCCGCCAGGCACTCGCCAAGATTTATCTCCTGACGCCGAGCGGACAGCGGGTACCTCTCTCAGAGACCGTGACAATCCGTGAGCGACAGGGCTTTTCGATCATCCAGCGTCGTGATGGCGTGCGCACCGTCGGCGTGACCGCAGACATTGATCTCGACGTCACGAACGTCCCAAAGGTTGTTGAACGACTGCGCACCGAAGTGATGCCGAAGGTCGTTCGGGATTTCGGCATCTCCTACGTTTTCAAGGGCCGTGACGAAGAACGCCGTGAATCATTCGCGGACCTTCAACTCGGCGGTTATCTCGCGCTTGCTCTGATATTTATCGTCCTCGCGTGGGTTTTTGAAAGTTACGCCAAACCACTCGCTGTCATGTCGATCATCCCGTTCGGGCTCGTCGGCGCCATCGTCGGGCACTGGGTCATGGGGTTGCCACTGACGATCATCAGCATTCTCGGGCTGCTGGGGCTTTCCGGTATTCTCGTCAATGACTCGATCATCCTGATGACGCAGGTGTCGGAGCGGCAAAAGCGTGGGCAAAGCCTCGCCGTAGCGGCGATCGGTGCGTCACAAGACAGGTTCCGCGCTGTGCTGCTGACGTCGCTGACGACCATTGGAGGCCTCGTCCCGCTGTTGTTCGAGACGAGCCGACAGGCCGAGTTTCTGAAACCGATGGCAGTGACGATGGTCTTTGGCCTTGGCGCGGCGACCATCCTCGTCCTGGTTCTTATTCCCGCAATCGTCGGGATTGGCGGCGATATCGGGCGACCGTTCCGATGGCTATGGAACACCGCCTGGCGTGGCGACAACGAGCTGGCTGCCGGCAAGACCGCCTGACCGTTGTCGCGGCTAAGCGGTCCTGCCAAACAGTGCGCGGAGCCCGTCGGCAAAGACATCAGGCGCGTCATGATGCGGCCAGTGCCCGGCATCCGGCACCATCATCAAATCAGCATTGCGGAAATGAGTCATGCGCCCGTCATCCGCCGGGCTGACCGCCCAAGATTTTTCTCCGTAGACGAGGAGCGTCGGCGCAGTGATCACCTCCATCATCGCGAGCTTGCGCGGCATCTCGAAGTCTTCTGGCGTCATCGCTGCGACCAGTGGATCGTGCTTCCAAACGAACGTGCCATTGTCCGCGCGACGCGTCGCGTGCTGGGCCAAGTGATCGGCCCATGCTGGCGAAGTATGTGGGTTGGCACGTGCGAGCAGCATGGCCGCCACGCCGACGTCATGATGGCGCGCGGTGTCCGCTCCAGAAGCGTGCGGCGTTTATCCATCCACGCTCGCATCCGCTCTTCGACGGGCTGTGCGTCTGTTTCCGCGGCCTTGTCCGGGGTCGGACCAATCCCTTCAATCGCACAAAGGCGAGAGACACGTTCCGGCTCCGCCGCCGCATACCGCAGAGCAATATTACCTCCCAGCGAGTGACCAACGAGTAACACTGGCCCGGTATGGCCGTCTCGCTCAAGATCACGCACCAGCGATGCGAGATCATAGACATAGCTCGACATCGTATAAGCGCGATCCGCACTCCACGGGCTGTCACCATGCCCCGCGAGATCAGGAGCCACGACGAAAAAGTCATCCGCGAGACGCGTTGCGATACCATCCCAGGCCCGCGCCATGTCTTTCAAGCCATGCACAAGAACCACGGGCGGAGCCGCGACGTCGCCCCATGTCACCGCATGCAGCTTGCGCCCCGCACTGAGGAAGTATCGCGAATTCGGCCCGGTCATGCGCGCGCAGTCCTGCAGCGAAAAATCAGTAGAGAAAAATCAGCAGAGCGACCGCGTACGGGCAATCGCATCGTGCCAACGCGCAAGCCGCGCATCCCGCCACACCTCATCCCGACGCGGTGTGAACTGGGTTTCACTCCTCCACATCTCGGCGAAAGCCTGGCGATCCGGATACAACCCCGCCTTGGATCCTGCCAGCCACGCGGCACCAAGCGCCGTCGTCTCAAGCACAGGCGGTCGATCCACAGGCATGTCGAGAATTTCTGCCAGAAACTGCATCGTCCAATCGGAGGCGACCATGCCACCGTCCACGCGCAACTTGCTTCGAGACACGTCAACCCCGTCCGCCACCATAGCGTCCAGCAGATCGCGCGTTTGATAGCAGACCGCCTCAAGCGCCGCCCTAGTAAGCTCCGCCGCACCTGTCGCACGGGTCAACCCGAAGATCGCACCCCGCGCTTCCGCGTCCCAGTACGGCGCGCCTAAGCCGGTGAATGCAGGCACGAGATAGACGTGGTGTGTATCATCTGCATCGCGCGCCAGAGCGTCCGCCTCCGAAGCATCGGCAATCAAACGCAGGCCATCCCGCAGCCAGTGCACCGTCGCACCCGCCATGAAGATCGATCCTTCAAGCGCAAAGGTCGTGACGCCGTCGAGACGCGCTGCAATCGTTGAAAGCAGTCGACTGTCGGAGTGAAGCCTTTTGTCTCCCGTATGGGCGAGCATGAAACAGCCGGTCCCGTAGGTCGATTTGATCATGCCCGGCTCAAAGCACGCCTGGCCGAGCGCCGCCGCCTGCTGATCTCCGGCGACGCCACGGATTGGGATTGCCGCACCGAATAGCAACGGATCGGTCACGCCAAAGTCGCCGTTGCTGTCCCGCACCTCGGGCAAAAGGCTGGAAGGCACACCAAACAACGACAGCAATTCGTCGTCCCATCGACCCCGCTCAATGTCATAGAGCATGGTGCGGCTGGCATTTGTGGCATCTGTCGCATGGACGGGCTGACATCCCTCCGCACCCGGCGCATGCCCTTGTGCACCACCCGTCAAACGCCAAAGCAGAAAACTATCGATCGTACCGCAAGCCAGCTTCCCGGCTTCAGCAGCCGCCCGCGCACCGTCCACATTGTCAAGCAGCCAAGCAATCTTGGTCGCGGAGAAATAAGGATCGAGCAGCAGCCCCGTCTTTGCTGTGACGATCGGCTCACAACCGTCCGAGCGCAACCGGGCGCACACTGAGCTCGTCCGCCGATCCTGCCAGACCAGCGCATTATAGATCGGCCTGCCGGTCTCACGATCCCACACCACGGTCGTCTCGCGCTGGTTGGTGATGCCAAGCGCCGCAATCGCACCCGCATCAATTCCCGCGTCCGCAATCGCCGCACGGCAAACCCGTACCGTCGTTTCCCAGATGTCCTCAGCATCATGCTCAACCCACCCATCAGCGGGAAAGTGCTGCGGGAACTCCTCCTGCCCGACGCCAACAATCGCCATCGCACCATCAAAAACGAGTGCGCGGCTCGACGTCGTGCCTTGATCGATGGCGAGCACGTACCCGCAAGCCTGCGTGCTCATGCGTCGACACCCTCGTTGGCGTCGCCAGACAGGGGAGAGCGACGATGGCTCAACCATTGAGCCAAGCCTTCCCGCTCCGCGACGGTCATATGCAAACCGAGTTTGCTACGGCGCATGAGAATATCCTCCGCAGTTTCCGCCCACTCATGCACGATGAGATAATTGACTTCTTGTTCTGTAAGCCCCGCACCGAAGTCACGTCCGAGATCAGCAAGCGAGCGCGCCTCGCCGAGCATCTGCCGCACCCGCGTCCCATAGGCCCTGACAAGACGTTGACACACAGCATCGCTCAAAAAACTGAAATCGTCCTGGATGGCCCGCGTCAGATCTTCAACGCCGTTGCGGGGAAAGTCACCACCCGGCAGCGGGGCATCCGCCGTCCATGACTGACCACGGTGACCAAGATGATCGCCAATGTGAACGAGGGCATCTTCGGCCAGCTTGCGATACGTTGTCAGTTTCCCTCCAAATACCGTGAGGCACGGCGCATCGTCGCCACCACCATCGACCTCCAGCACATAGTCGCGTGTCGTCTCCTGCGCGTCATCTGCCCCATCATCGAACAGTGGTCGCACCCCGCTGAACGTTGACGCGATCTCGGATCGGGTCACGGGTTCGCACAGATACTCGGAGATCGCCTCGATCAGATACTCTGTCTCCGCCTCGGAAATTGCGAGGCGATCAAGATCTCCGTGATGGTCGCGATCCGTCGTGCCGATCAGCGTGAAATCCTTCTCGTAGGGGATCGCAAAAAGAATCCGTCCGTCGGCGTTCTGGAAAATAAATGCACGCGCATCAGGCAACTGACGCCGGATGATCAGATGGCTGCCGCGAACGTGACGCAGACGCGCTGGCGCATTGCGGGCAAAAACAGTTTGAGCGACCGCATCGACCCACGGCCCGGCCGCATTGACGAGCATGCGTGTCCGCACCTCTTGTTCGGTGCCCGTACGTGCGTTACGCAGTGACACGAGCCAATGCCCGGCTTCGCGACGCGCCTGCGTCACAGCTGTGCGCGTGCGGATATCGGCACCGCGCTCGGCGGCATCGCGCGCGTTAAGCACCACGAGACGCGCATCCTCGACCCAGCAGTCTGAATATTCGAAACCTTTGCGGAACGTCGGTTTCAGGGCCGCCCCAACCGCATCATCATTCAAATCAAGCGTGCGGGTTGGCGGCAAACGCTCCCGCCCGCCGATGTGATCATAAATGAACAATCCAAGCCGCAGCAGCCATGCCGGACGCAGCTTCCTGTGATGAGGGAGGATAAAGCGGATCGGCCAGATGATGTGCGGAGCGATTGACCAAAGACGTTCCCGCTCGCGCAGCGCATCGCGCACCAGGCGAAACTCATAGTGCTCAAGGTATCGCAAGCCACCATGGATGAGTTTTGTCGCAGCGGACGAGGTTCCGGCGGCAAGGTCATCCTTTTCGGCGAGCAACACGCTGTAACCGCGCCCAATCGCATCGCGCGCAATCCCCACCCCGTTGATCCCACCTCCAATAACGAGGCAATCGACGATATCGCACGGCGGAATTGCTGACATCTCGGCAGACGAGGGATTTGGCTGGCTTGCAGCAGTCACGACGCTCTCCCTGTCGAGACCTGAGTTCGCGTGCCGAGATCTGTCCGCGCATTCGCAACACGATGCAAGCCACGCGTGATCGCTGCGCCCATGCGACAAGATTCCCGGACGCAAATGCGGGCTTATGCGGTCTTGCCCGTCCCTGTCGCCGTCTGCGACGCCCTCGCGGCCTTTACTTCGTCAACGTCCTGCTGTGATGATCCCGTGACAGGGAGAGGCCACGGGGAATGATGGCCCAATGGAGGAGATCAAGACAAGATGACAATCAGGACGTACACCAGCCTTGCTGTTGCAACAGCGCTTGCTGGCACATTCGCTTTTGCAGGCGCAGCACAGGCAGAATGGAAGCCCAAAAAGCCGATCGAATTCGTCGTGATGGCCGGCAAGGGTGGCGGCGCGGACAAAGCCGTGCGGCTCATGCAGTCGATCATTGCCAAGGAGAAGTTCACCAACGTCCCTGTCACGCCAGTGAACAAGCCGGGCGGATCGGGTGCTGAAGCGCTCGTCTACATGAAGGGCAAAAAGGGGAACAATCACACGCTGATGTTCACCCTCAATTCGTTTTACACGACGCCTCTGCGGCAGGAAAAACTCGGCGTGAACATCGAAAATTTCACGCCGGTTATGCGGATGGCGGAAGACACATTTTGTCTGTGGGTCCACTCCGACCGCAAGGATATCAACAACGTCGATGATTTCGTGAAAGCCGCGAAAGCTGACGGAAAAAAGTGGATCATGGCCGGTACGGGTAAGAACTCGGAAGACAACCTGCTGACCGACTTTCTGAACTCCGCATACGGCCTCGAAATGAAGTATGTGCCGTATAAGGGCGGTGGCAAGGTAGCCAAAGAACTTGCCGGCAAAAATGCCAACTCAACCGTCAACAACCCATCTGAGCAGCTCGGCTTCTATGAAGCAGGCACCACAAAGCCAATCGCCTGCTTTACGGATGAGCGCATTGGCCTGTTCAAGGACGCACCGACCTTCAAGGAACTCGGCAAGGATTTCGTCTACTACATGCAGCGCACCGTTGTTGGCGCACCGGGCATGGATCCTGCCGCCTCAGCCTACTACAACGCCCTCTTCACGAAGGTGTTCAACTCCGAGGCGTGGCAGACTTACCGCAAGAAAAAGGCACTCCAGGGCGATCCACTGAGCGGCGACGCATTGATGGACTACTGGAAGAAAGAACGCGCCGTTCACAAGACGATGCTTCAGAAGATGGGCGCTCTTTAAATCTCCCCGGCCAGCGCAGCGTCGTCGAACACGCCGCGGGCCGACAACGCGAACACACAAAGCGGGGACCTCCGGGTCTCCGCTTTTTTTCGCGCCCGTTGTGCCATCCTAGCCGCTATTGCGCAGGCCCGCGGAGATGCCATTGATCGTCAGCAGGATGCCGCGCGCGACCTTCGGATCGTCACTTCCGGCACGGTTCTGACGCAGGAGATCAACTTGTAGGTGATTGAGCGGATCAATGTAGGGAAAGCGGTTGCGAATTGAGCGCTCCAGAAGTGGATTGGACGCAAGCAGCCGATCCGTTTCCGTGATGTCGAGAAGTCGCGCAACGGTGCGTGCATGCTCGCCGCGCAGACGCTCAAAGATCGCCGCCGCCGTTTCTGTACCGGTTGCAAGATCAGCATAGCGCGATGCAATCGCCATGCTGCTCTTGGCCAATACCATGTCCATATTGGAAAGCAGCGACTGGAAAAACGGCCACTCGGCATACATCTGTCGCAGCGTCGCAAGACCGTTTTTCTCTTCCTCAAGCCACCGGTCAATCGCCGTACCGAAAGCAAACCAGCCTGGCAGCATGACCCGCGACTGCGCCCACGAAAACACCCAAGGGATTGCACGCAGATCCTCGATACGCCCGCCACTTTTGCGCGCGGAAGGGCGAGAGCCGATGTTCAGCGTCGCGATCTCATCGATCACCGTCGTGGCACGGAAATAGTCGTTGAACCCGTCCGTCTCATAGACCATCGCCCGATAGGCCGCGAAGGCATGCGCGGATATCTGATCCATCGCGGCGATAAAATCATCCCGCATACCTCAGCCAGTGACATGCGGGATGAGGTATGCGGCGCAAGCGTCGCTTCCATAACGGCAGACGCGAGAACCTCGAGGTTTCGTCGCCCAATGAAAGGATTGGTATACTTGCTCGAAATTGTCTCGCCCTGCTCCGTCATGCGGAACTGCCCGGCAACTGCACCTTCAGGCTGCGCAAGGATCGCATCATAGCTCGGCCCCCCGCCACGCCCGACGGAACCTCCGCGACCGTGAAAGAGCCGGAGACGAATATTTTCCTCCGCAAACAGCTGCACAAGATCACGCTCGGCCTTGTAGAGTTCCCACCCGGACGTGACGTAACCGCCATCCTTGTTGCTGTCCGAATATCCGAGCATCACCTCCTGTGTGTTGTTCCGGGAGGCGAGCAAACCGCGATACTCAGGGACGTTGAACAGTCGCCGCATGATATCTGTGGCGTTGCGCAAATCGGCGATCGTCTCGAACAGCGGGACGATATTCATCTCCGAGCGACCTTCAGCCGTCACGAGGCCGGCTTCTTTCATCAGGACAGCAAGACCAACCAGATCGGACGCACGCCGCGTATTGGAAATAATCGCGGTCGTCACAGCTGCGCGGCCATAGGTTTCTTTCCCCTGCCGCGCAGCATCGAGGATCGCCAATTCCTTCGCTGTGGTCTCGGAGTACGTAAAGTGCGGACGCTTGAGCGGGCGACGTTCGCCAAGCTCGTTGCCGAGACGAAGCAACCGCGCCTCCTCATCCTCGGCGAGATAGTCGATGCCCGGATCAATCGCCGTGAACAGTTCGGCAACCGTTGCCTCATGCACGTCGGAGTTCTGCCGCAGATCGACCGTGGCAGCGTGGAAACCGAAGCAATCCACGGCACGAATGAGGCGTCGCAGACGTCCCCGGGTCAGCGCACGCGCACCATACGCATCAAGCGAGCGATGAATGATGAGAAGATGATCTCGAAACTCGTCGATCGTCTCGTACGGCGCCACGTCGAGTGCCACGGGCCGCAACACGGACTTGACCCCGTTGAGCCCGCGTTGCGTTGCAGAAAGGCGCGCATACATCCCCGCGATGGCCCGTCGATATGGCTCAAGCTCACGGTGTCGCGAGGTGTCAGGGGATGAATCGGCGAGCGCCTGCAGATCGGAAGAGACATCGACAAGACGAATTGAGAGCGAAAGCTCATCGCCAAGCTTGTCGAGTTCTTCCAGCAGATTGGCAATTGCACTGACGCTCTGGCGTTTCAGCGCGCCCCGAAGCGTTTCGGCATCAACATTCGGATTTCCATCCCGATCGCCGCCGATCCAGCTCCCGATCTTCAGGAACGAGGGGACCTCGAATTGATCCTGCGCACGGCGCGCCGCCACCTGATCCTCAAGATCAGCGTAGAGACGCGGAAGTTCGCGAAAGAACGTGTAGTTGAAGTAGCTCAGACCGTTCGCAACCTCATCCAGCACACTCAGCCGTGACTGGCGCAAGAGATTGGTCTGCCATAACACCAGAACGGCCCGCGCCAGCTTGGCGTCAATGTCGGCCAGCTCTTCCGGCGTCCAGGTGTGGCGACTGCGCTGATCGAGAAGGTCAGCGATCGCCATTTCGCGACGCATTGTGCTCTTGCGGCGGACCTCGGTTGGATGGGCGGTGAGCACGGGGCGGACATGTGCCCCCTCGAAAAACCGACCAAGATCACGCACGCTTGTGTCTGACGTCGCATCGAGGGCGTAGGCAATCGTGCCGCGCCTGGCTTTCGACCCGTCGATCTCGTGGCTCCGCGTCCGGCGCACATGATGGAGATCTTCTGCAATGTTTGCGAGATGGGAGAAATAACTGAAGGCTCGGATGACAACGATTGCCCGCTCGGGCGGCAGACTGTTGGCGATCGTCTGCAGTTCATCGCGTGCCGCCGCATCGCCGTCGCGGTGAAAGCGCAGGGCCGTCAGCCGAATATCCTCGATCAGCTCGAGAAGCGCCGTGCCTTCCTGCGCCTCGACCGTTTCCCCAACGAGGCGCCCCAGCATCCGGATATCGGCGCGCAACGGCTCGTCCTTGGCGCTCGGCTCGCCCTGAGTGATCCACTTTTTGCTCATCCCACGCCCCTTGATCCATGACGGCGCATCGCTGTGAGCAATGCAAAATCCGACATCTCACGGGATACGTCGATCACGGTGTCAGGGCAAATGGCAGACGGCGACACCCACCATCCTCAGCTTCACGGGTCCGTTGCTGCAACAACGGTCTGATGCTGCGTACCAAGCCCCGTGACACCAAGCGTGATCGTGTCGCCGATCTCCAGAAACGTGGGTGGTTTCATCCCAAGACCAACGCCGGGCGGCGTCCCGGTGGAGAGAATGTCGCCCACCTGCAGGCTCATGAAGCGGCTGACGTAGGCAATGCAATGCGCCACGGGAAACACCATTGTCCGCGTGTTTCCGCGCTGGCGTGCGTCACCATTCACGTCGAGCCAGAGGTC
The DNA here is from genome assembly GCA_039816705.1 of Pseudomonadota bacterium. Classification (GTDB taxonomy): domain Bacteria; phylum Pseudomonadota; class Alphaproteobacteria; order Rhizobiales; family CALHAX01; genus CALHAX01. The sequence continues at coordinate 18,276 of JBCBXF010000036.1, forward strand.
GAGGTTCTGTGGATCGTCGATCTCGTCGCGGGTCACGAGCCACGGCCCAACAGGACCGAAGGTGTCATGAGACTTGCCCTTGATCCATTGCCCTTGACGCTCGATTTGAAACGTTCGTTCCGAGATGTCATTCACGATTGTGTACCCCGCAGCATGATCGAGCGCTTTTTCCTCCGCGATGTTGCGACCCGGCGTACCAATCACGACCGCCAGCTCTACTTCCCAGTCGAGCTTCGTGGAGTCGGCCGGCTTTTCGACTGGATCATCCGGACCACAAATGCACGACGTCGCCTTGGCGAAAAGCACCGGCTCACTCGGCACCTCAAGACCAGCCTCCCTTGCATGGTCCGAATAGTTTAGCCCGACACAAATGAACTTGCCGACCGCAGCAACCGGCGGCCCGAGGCGCACTAGCCCATCGACCGCAGGGAGAGCCACAGCATCCTGCGAGGCGATCCGCGCGAGCGTTGCGGCATCAAGCGTTGTCGGACCAAGATCGTCAATCAAACCAGACAGATCCCGGATCGTCCCATCGTCGTCCAGCAGGCCGGGTTTCTCTTCCCCCTGCGGCCCAAATCGCAGCAGTTTCATCACAAGCCCTCAGCTTCAATCGAAGGTGTCACCACGCGCGACCCGAGCCTCGACGGCGGCAACGTCCTCGCTGCTCAAGCCATAGACATCGCG
>JBCBXF010000037.1:0-18600 GCA_039816705.1 Pseudomonadota bacterium
CACTACTACCTTCAGGGGCTGCACCAGGTTGTCGTGAACGCTGACCTGTACATCAACGGCGACGTCTACAACGGCATGACCGACCTTCAGAAGAAGGCGATCGAGGTTGCAGCGAACGCATCACTCTCGAAGTCGATGTCCTACCGGATCTATGAGAACGGCAAGGCATTGAAAGACCTGACCGAGAACCACGGTGTGCAGCTCCATGACACACCGGCTGACTACTTCCCGGCTTACATGAACGCGGCGAAAGCTTCGCTCGAGAAGAACGCGGCTGAGAACCCGTTCTTCGCCAAGGTCTGGAACAGCCAAAAAGAGTTCGCGGCGATCGCGGTTCCGTTCTGGGCCGGCGCGCAGGCGTCCAACGCAGCACTCGGCAAAGCGTTTGCCGACAGCGTGAAGTGATGTCTCTGCACTGCAAATGATGCAGACGACGGGAAGCGGGCTCATCTCGGGCCCGCTTCTTTTTTCTCTGTTTTCGGCACGTGTGTGCGCACGGACCGCAAGGCAGACACACGGTCTACGGGTATCGCAGCACCGATCATAACGCTGCGCAGATCGTCCCACGCTCGGCATTGATCCGCCGGGTGGCCACCGGGGCGACAAGGGGGGAAGACATGGCCAACAACGAAGAACTCGAGGTCGATCCTGGCGAACTTGAAATCGCCGACGAGCTCATCGCCGAACGGCGCGCTGAGGAACCGGGCCAGACCCCGGAGACAATGACCTCCTGGCAGCGCCCGATCACCGCGGGCATTGACGTCCTGAACCTTTGGGTCGGTCGGATCGTTTGCCTGCTTCTGCTGCCCCTCATTTGCGCGATGGTCTACGAAGTCGTCGCGACCAAAATGTTCGTCGCGCCGACACTGTGGGTCTATGACGTATCCCGCATGCTCGGTGGTGTCATCTTCATGCTCGGCGCGGGTTACGCGCTCCTGCGCGGCGTACACATCCGCGCTGATTTCCTCTACCGCAATTGGTCGAAGGAAAACCAGGCGACGGTCGACGCGCTGCTTTATCTGCTCTTTTATTTCCCCGCGATGCTGTTCTTTTTCTGGGTCGCGACGGAATACACGCTGAAAGCGTTCAACTTCCGCAATGGATTTGATTTTGTCGGCTGGGAGCGCGCGAGCGACTCGACGTGGGCCCCGATCGTTGGCCCGGCGCGTCTCGCGATGCCGGTTGGTGCGCTCCTGCTCCTTCTCCAGGGACTTCCGGAGCTGTTCCGCGCGTTCAATGACATGGGCAAGCCCCGCGAACGGATCTTCCTGAAAATCCTGCCCATCTACATCATTGCGCTCGCACTGATCTTCATCGGCACATTCTTCCCCAACGTACTTCCGCTTGGCACCTGGTGGAACAATGCCGCGGACGCGATGGGCTTCACCGGCGTCGATAAACCGACGATCGGCCTCTACATGATCGGCGCGATGCTGTTCGCGATCTTCGTCGGCTTCCCGATCTCGTTCACCCTGATCTTCCTTGCCTTCGTCTTCGCCGCGTGGGGCATCTCGCCAAAACTTGGCTTTTTCCTCCAGACGCTCAAGTTCAATGAAACGATGCTCGACGATCAGCTCGTCGCGGTGCCGCTGTTCGTCTTCATGGGCATCATGATGGAAAAAGCGGGCCTCATGGAGCGGTTGTTCGACAGCATCCAGTTGATGATGTCGCGCATACGCGGTGCGCTGTTCATTGCAGTGCTGTTCGTCTCGACGGTCTTTGCTGCCGCCACCGGCATCGTCGGTGCGTCGGTGACGATCCTCGGCATCATGGCCGCAAAGACGATGAACCGGTCCGGGTATGACGTGCGCCTCGCCGCCGGTTCGATCACCGCGGGCGGAACGCTCGGTATCCTCATCCCACCGTCGATCATGCTCGTCGTTATGGGCCCCGTGCTTGAGGTTCCGGTCACGGATCTATTCGCCGCGGCCATCGTGCCGGGCATTATCCTCGCGACGCTCTACGTCATCTATACGATGATCCGTTGCTGGATTAACCCGAGCCTTGGCCCGGTCCTGCCAGTCGAAGATCAGCCTGAGACATCGCCCTATTACTTCTTTGAAGTGATGCTCGCGCTGGGAGGACTGATCCTCTTCTTCTATCTGATGTTCACGCACTTCTTCCTGTCGGTCGCCTGGCTCGCGATCATGATCGGACTGTTTTATGTCTTCCGGGCGCTGAAGCCTGGCGGATTTTATTTCGCCGATCTCTGGAAGGATCTTTTCATCGGCCTCGTACCGCCGACGATCCTTATCGTCATGGCACTCGGCTCGATCCTGAAGGGTTGGGCTACACCTGCCGAGGCCGCAGCATGTGGTGCCTTTGGTGCGATCCTGCTCTCCGCGATGTACCTGAAGCTCACGCCGTCCGGGCTCTACGACGCGCTGATCAAGACGCTGGAAATCACCGTCCTGATCATGTTCCTCGTCGCGGCGTCCAATTTCTTCGGCGCCGTGTTCTCGGCCCTCGGAACACCGAGGTTCCTAACCGAGCTGTTGCTGTCGCTCGATATGTCACCGACGATGATTCTGATCGCCGTTATGGCGCTCATTTTCCTCCTCGGATGGCCGCTCGAGTGGGTGCCGATCGTCCTGATCATTGTGCCGATTCTCGTGCCGCTGCTCGTCGAACTCGATGTGAATCTGACTTGGTTCGCAATCCTCGTTGCGGTGAACCTGCAAACGGCGTGGCTCTCGCCACCGGTCGCGCTCTCGGCGTACTTCCTGAAGGGCGTGGTGCCGGAGTGGGATCTGAAGGATATCTATCTCGGCATGATGCAGTTCATGGTGATCCAGGTCATCGGCCTCGCCTGCATCTTCATTTTCCCGGCCTTCGCGCTGCAACTGCCCTACTGCCTCAGTCAGCAGGGAAGCGTCGCGCTCTGTATGGTGGGGTTGAACTGACGGATGTTGGAAATCTGACGGCATGAGCCGTCAGATTCAGGTGATGCTCGAAACAGCGTGGTCGTCGTTTTATGCCGGCGGAGAACCTGATACGGCAAACGAATTGCGAGAGTGCGTGGAAAGCGGTGGTCGCCTGACCACCGCTGGCACCGACTACGAGGATATCAACGCGCAGATTCATGCGCGATTTCCTCTGCGCTCGCGCACCGGTGTCGACGGTAAGGTGACCGCTATTTGCGTATCCTAGTCAGCCCGCAAGATCGCCCCGATCGTGAGCATCCAGAACCGCTACAACATGTCCGAGATCGGCGATGATCAACGTGTCGAAGACGGCGCAGCACACAGCACAGCCTATATTCCACACGGCCCACTCGGCGCGCACCTGAGAAAACGGCAGACTAATCCCGCTCGCTGCTGTTCTCGACAAGCTGCCCGACAAACGGCAGTTCGCGATAGCGGTGGGCGAGGTCCATGCCATAGCCGACGACAAAAACATCCGGGCAGTCAAAGGCTTTGAGATCAGCGCTGATGGCGGTCGCACGCGCGACCGGCTTGTTGAGCAGCACGCAGGTCGTGACATGTGACGCGCCACGTTCAAGGACAGACATCTTCGCATGCGCCAACGTACGTCCGGTCTCTAGAATGTCATCGACGATCAAGACACCGCGCCCGGCAAGCTCTGCCGAGACGTCCTGGACAACCCGCACCTCGCCAGATGACGTCGTGCCCGTGCCGTAGCTTCCCAGTGTCATGAAATCGATCTCCGGTGTCAGTCCGGCATGATGAAGGGCACGCACAAGATCTGCCGCAAATATAAAACTCCCTTTGAGAACCGGGACGACAAGCAGGTTGCGCGGTGCCTTTTCGACAATAGCATCCGCAAGTGTTGCGATCCGCGCCGCAATCTGGTTCGCGCTGAAAAGCACATTCACGTGGGGACGCGGCAGCGGGGTCTGAGCCATAATGATGTTGCGCACGCAAAAGGGGGACGTCGATCACCCGTCATTTATCGCACTGGTCGTGCAAACCGAACCCGCAACTTGCGCGTGGCATCCGGTGGCGCCGGCACGCGGGCCGAAAACGAAATTTCATCCCCGGCTGCGATCGGAGCATTGTGAACCCGTCGCGCCCAATTGAACAGCTCATCGCCCCGCGCGTCGAACAGAACGAAGACGACGGTCGGAACCTCACGTGCGCTGCTGGAGACATTCCGGATGCGGCCGGTCACATCGATTGCACTGCGCCCGTTCTCCCGTGTCCATTCGTAGCTGATACCGGAAAAATCGAGGCCGCGCAGATTCACATCAATGCCCGCAGCACGGTAAAGCGTCGCGGCGCCCGGCAGCATTGCAACAACGCGGTCTGGCGCCAGCACAGCAATGCCCGCAATCACACCGATAATCGTGGCAAGCGAAAACCACCCGAGATGGATCGCCGCGCGCCGACGCACCACGGCAGTTTGTGTCTGCGCCCCGCGTCGCTCCGTCGGCGCGCCAATCGCTGGTGGAGCGGCAAAGTCGGTGGCGAAAGGCGTGTCGGTACGGATATCGATGTGCGAACGGTCAAAGGCCGGGTCCGGTGCAATATCATCCGGCGCGACGAAATCCGTCTCCGGAGAGCGTCGAAACTCCGTAATCGCAGGGGCGGTGTCTGATCGTTCCGGCAGCCGCGTTGGCGCCGGTTGCGCCCCGGCTGCCCCATTCGCCCTCACTGTGCCGGGCGACGCGGGGGTGCGCAGCGTTGGGTCGGGCGTTGCAGCAGCGTCGATGCGTTGCCTGCGCATGGGCTGCGGCGTGACGCCATTGCGCCCCGCAGTGTCGTACGCAGGATCGGGCGTGTCGATTGCCGTCTCGTCAAATGCCGGAGGACGTTGCGCATCTCTCCCGTCATGCTCAAGCTTCGACGCCGCGCGCGCCGGAGCGGTAGGACTGCGGGCAATGAGACCATCCGGCACCCCGAGTGGCGCGCGGCGATCGACAGGCCCGAGTGACGCGGGTGGCGTCGCAAACATTTCGCCAAGCTCAGCGGAAAGCGCCGGATCCGCGACCACGGGGCCTGGGGGAGATGGGACAGTCGGCGCAGGCAATCTCGCGTCGCCATCTCGGTTCTTAGTTGACTGAGGCGCAACGGCGGACTTTTCCTCCGCCAGCCGATCTGTCGGTCCTGGCAGCGGGTTTTCTTCCGCATCGGCAGAAGGCGCAACGTTTTGATCCGGGTCTGGTGTAGCATCAGAGCTTGCGCGCGCCGCGTCGCCCTTCGTCGCTGCGTTCAGTGCCTCGGATGACCCCTGGTTCTCAGGTGTGTCGCGACGCTCTGTGGATGATCGCTGTGGTTTTTCTAACTCCGCCCCAGCCGTGTCTTCTCCCTGCGTTGAGGGACGCACGGTCGGATAGTCCGAAGGGTCGGCGGTTTCGTCATCCTGATCGACGCGCGCAGGTTTTGCCGGTTCGGTCACGTCTTTGATCGCGTCAGATAATGAAGTTGACGTTTGGTTTGGCGGCGGGTTGCGTTGCGCGAGATCAGCCGTCGTAACGGCGGTAGCTTCGCCGCGGCGCTTTTCTCCGTCGTCTGACGTCGTATCTTTTTTCTCTCGCTCGTCATATGCAGCGTCGGCGGTCTGGGCCTCCGCCCGAACGGACTGCTGTTCCGTCGTCTCGTTTTGAGGTGACGCTGCGGATTGCGGGACTGCGGCGCGCTCTAAAGCCGATGTTTCGCCTCGCTCAAGTGGCACCGCCGGTAAGGGATTTTTCCCTCCATCACCAGTTGGCGATTTCGGAGGCGACGACGCCACGGCACGCGCAAGCCGCTCCTGAGATTGACGTCTCTCCTGATCAGCCGCGTCGACAGCGGGGTGGGTGTCAGGCCTGCGCGGAGGCTGTGTGCCCTGGTTCGCACCCTCGACGTTGGCGCGTGCAACGCTGTCAGTGTTCGCGCTCGTGGCAACCGGCGTCGCGTTGGCATCGGCCACCTGCCAGACGTGCGCACAGCGCGAACAGCGTACACGCCGACCCGCAACATTGACGCCCGGTCCGATTTCGAACCGCGCTGAACACTTTGGACACGTCAGGATCATACCAGTGGCCGAAACACCGCCTTTGCTCGCGACAGTTATACGCGGAAACCCGCATCAAAATAAGACCGGGCGCATGCGAACGAACCCGTCGTTGATAGGTCGGGCCCTCAACAATCCGACACTTTCCGCCCATTGCGGCCCCCCTTCGGCGGCGCCCCGCAGAAATGCCGCAAACACCTGTGATTGGCCACGCACCAGATTATGATGGCCGCATGATTCGCTTGCAAAATGTGGGTTTACGCTACGACCACGGACCACACGTGCTCCGGGATGTCAGCTTCCTCCTGAAAGAAGGGTCTTTCCACTTCCTGACCGGCCCCTCGGGCGCGGGCAAAACGTCGTTGCTGCGCCTGATGTTCATGTCCCTTCAGGCGACCGACGGCAAAGTTCAGCTGTTCGGCAAGAACATCTCGCGTGTCTCGGCCACGCGTCGTGCTCAGTTGCGCCGCCGCATCGGAATCGTCTTTCAGGATTTCCGTCTTCTCGATCATCTGACGACCTGGGAAAATGTGGCCTTGCCGCTGCGCGTGGTGGGCCGCCGCACCTCGGACTACCGCGAAGACGTGACCGACCTGCTTCAGTGGGTCGGGCTCGGCGACCGCATGCATGGGTATCCTGCAGTGCTGTCCGGTGGTGAAAAGCAGCGCGCCGCGATCGCGCGTGCTGTCATCGGAAAGCCGGAGCTGTTGCTTGCTGACGAGCCGACCGGCAATGTCGACCCGCAGATGGCGCGCCGTCTCCTGCGGCTATTCATTGAGCTCAATCGGCTTGGCACGTCGGTCGTGATCGCGACGCACGATCATCAACTCATGGACCAGTTCGCGGCCCCGCGCCTTGAAATCAGGGATGGCAATGTCCGCATCTTATGATGACCGCTCGAGGGGCTATGCGCGCGATCCGCATGGCGGCCGCGAGCCGACAACGGGCCGCTCGTTGAGCGACGCGCTGGCGGAGCATGCCGGTCAGCGGGGGCACGTTCAGAACTCGACGACAGCCGACCAGCGTCAAGGCCTGCCGCATCCTGACCCTCGCACACAACCGCCAAGCACTGCACCCGGTGCGCCCGCTGCAACCCATGTCGCTCAGCCGGCGGCCGGGCCGTTGGACAGCGGGCCCCTCATCGCGCCGGCCCGTGAGGGCGGCAAGCGTCGCAAGGGCAAGAGTGGCGGCTCAGGGATCGTACCTGCCGAATCCGTAACCGGCAGTTCGCTGACGCTCGTCATCGCCATCATGTGTTTTCTCGCGTGCCTCACAGCCGGCGCTGTTTATCTGATTAACCAGTCCGCCGCCGCGTGGACGCGCAACATCGCGAGTGAAGTCACGGTCCAGCTGCAGCCGCTGGAAGGTGTCGATATCGACAAGCGCACGACAGAAGTCGCGCTTTATCTCGCACGCATCCCCGGCATAGCCCAGGTCACGCCGCTCGGCGCCGAAGTCTCCCAGGAGCTTCTCGAGCCTTGGCTCGGCGAGATTACCGCGTTGGATGCGATTGCTGTGCCGCGGCTCATTGCACTGGAGATTGATCGTCGCGCGCCACCTGATCTCGCGGAAGTCGGCGCCAACCTGTCGCAGCGCTTCCCAGGCGCCGTGCTCGACGACCACAGGCAATGGCAGTCACAAATCCGCGCCGTCACGCGATCGATGGCGCTCGGCGGCCTTGCAATTCTCATCCTCGTAGGCGCAGCGACAATGCTGATCATCATCTCCGCGACACGCGCCTCAATGGCGTCGAACCGAGGCATTGTCGAAGTCCTGCATTTCGTTGGGGCGACAGACCGCTTCATCGCGCGCGAGTTCGAACGGCACTTTCTGCACCTCGGCATTCGCGCCGGTCTGGTAGGCGCGGCGGGGTCCGTGCTGGTGTTCCTCCTCATGCCGACCATGATGCAGTTGCTCGGCGGTGGGCAGATCGGCGTTTCCGAAGTCCGGCGACTGATCGGTACGGGTAGTCTCGATCTGCCGGGTTATTTCCTGCTCGGCATTGTCGTGGTGGTGATTGCAGGCATCTGTATGCTTACGTCGCGTTTTAGTGTGTTTCGCTTTCTGCATGCGCGCCACTGAGGCGATGGTCGTGCGCGCCGAAAGCACAAGCGTTCATCGCGTCTCGCCGTGGTGCCAGGCGGTCTGATACATTTCAGCGCTGACGGTCGAACATCTGAGTCGTGGAAGCGCGAGCGTCGGGCAAACGAGACTTGAACCCGGTCCGGAGCATCGATGATGCGTGTGATCAAATGGAGCCTTTCGGTCGTGGCCCTCGCGGTCATGCTCTTTTTTGTCGGCTTTCTCGTGTTCGTCTATTCGATTCACCGCGAACCCCCGGTGACCCTCGCCCGCGCGGACGGCATAGTGGTCCTTACCGGCGGCAAGGAACGGATCCTTCGGGGTGTCGAGTTGCTTGCGCGCGCACGCGGCGAACGCCTGCTTATCTCCGGCGTGAACCAGCGCACGACCCGCAAAGCGATCGCCGGTCAGAACCCGGGCTATGACCGGCTTTTCACGTGCTGCATCGACGTTGGCTATCGCGCGCAAGACACCATCGGCAACGCGACCGAAACCCGCGATTGGGCCCGGCGTCACCGCTTCGAAACTCTTATTGTCGTCACCTCCAGCTACCACATGCCGCGCAGCCTCGCAGAGCTGCGACGCGTGATGCCCAACGTTCGCCTGCGGCCTTACCCGGTGATCCCGCAGAACGTGCGTGCAGAGGCCTGGTATGCGAACCCCGGCACGGCCAAACTGCTGTTCTGGGAGTATACCAAGTTCGTTGCAGCGTTCGGTCGATTTTGTGCCGAGATGATCGTGGAGCGCACCCAAAGCGCCGCCGCGCACGAGGAATTCAGCGGTTCGTCGCAACTGGCGGGATTGCGAACAAAATAAGAACATTTCTTGACGCCCGTCTCGCGACTGCTTACGTTGTGATGAGAACAGACAACGTACGGAGCGCGCGCAATGACTGGGAGCGAACCGGATTTGCCACGGTCGCAATTTGCGGCCGCTGGAGACTGGCCACAGATTTCTCACGACATTTGGCGCGACAAGTATCGCTTTGACGGCGGCGACTCCGGTGTGCCTGAAAGGACGATCGAAGAGACATGGGCCCGCGTCGCCAAAGGTGCGGCTGCGGCTGAAACCGCCGAGAGCGCAACGATTTGGGAGGCGCGGTTTCGTGCACTTCTGGCGGACTTTGCATTCCTCCCTGCCGGTCGCATCCTCGCAGGCGTTGGCACGGGGCGTGATGTAACGCTGTTCAATTGCTTCGTGATGAACCGCATCGAGGACGATCTCGGTGCGATCTTCGAGAATGTGCGTGAAGCTGCTCTTACAATGCAGGGTGGCGGTGGTATCGGGCATGACTTCTCGACGCTGCGGCCCGCCGGCGCGCCCGTCGTCGGGGTTGGCTCGGACGCGTCTGGTCCGCTCAGCTTCATGGATGTGTGGGACACGATGTGTCGCACGATCATGTCCGCAGGCGCGCGCCGTGGTGCGATGATGGGTACGCTGCGCTGCGATCATCCGGATATCGAGGCATTCATTGACGCCAAGGGAGATGCCAGCCGCCTTCGTAATTTCAATCTATCGGTGCTTGTCACTGACGCGTTTGTCGAGGCGGTACGCAAGGACACGTCTTGGGATCTCGTGTTCGACGGCAAGGTCTACAGCAGCGTCCGCGCAGTCGATCTCTGGGATCGCATCATGCGCGCAACCTACGCCTATGCCGAACCCGGCGTCATCTTCATCGACCGCGTCAATGCTCTGTCCAACCTCGCCTACTGTGAAACGATTTCGACCACCAACCCCTGTGGCGAGCAGCCATTGCCACCGTATGGCGCATGTTTGCTCGGCTCCATCAATCTGGCGGCGCTGGTCGATGCGCCATTCACGGACGACGCGGCCCTCGATGAAACGCGCCTGCAAGGGCTTGTTGGCGACGCCGTGCGTTTTCTCGACAACATCATCGACGTCTCGAAATACCCACTCGAGGCTCAGCGGCTGGAAGCCAAGTCCAAGCGTCGGATCGGCCTCGGAATTACAGGATTGGCAAATGCACTCGCGATGACGGGGGTGCGGTATGGCACGACTGAAGCAGCAGAGCGCGCGGGCGCATGGATGGCCCTGATCCAGAATACGGCCTATCGCACGAGTGCATCACTTGCGGAGGAAAAAGGCGCGTTTCCACTCTATGACGCCGACGCATTTTCTGCGCGCCCGTCCGTATTGGCACTCGACAAAGATGTACGGGATGCCATTGCGAAAAATGGCCTACGCAACGGCATTCTGACGTCGATTGCCCCGACGGGCACGATCTCGCTGCTTGCAGGCAACGTGTCCGGTGGCATCGAGCCCACGTTCGCGCACACCTACGCACGGCATGTGCTCCAGCCAGATGGCTCCCATCTCACGAAGACGGTGACAGATGCGGCGGCGCGTCTGTACTGGTCGATCCATGGCCTTGATGCGTCGCTGCCGGACGCCTGCATCACGGCGCATGATTTGTCTCCTGAGGAACACTTGCGCATGCAGGCCGCGCTTCAGCCGCATGTCGACAGCGCAATTTCCAAGACCATCAACTGCCCGCGCGACATCAGCTTCGATGATTTCAAGGATATTTATCTCGCTGCATATGACGCGGGCCTGAAGGGCTGCACGACGTATCGCGAAAATGAGATCACTGGGTCCGTGCTCGCCACAACCAAGCCGCAGACAGAAGAAGCCGCCAGGCCGAAGACCGTTTCCAACAGCGGTAGGGTACCCTCTTCATCTGACGAGCTTGCTTCGACTGCGGCGACAGTCGCGGGGCCCATGCACGTGGAGCATCAGGACGGCATCGTTTACATGACCGAACCGCTGGAGCGAGACGAAAAACTCGTCGGCGCGACCTACAAGGTCAAATGGCCAAGCTCGGTCCACGCCCTCTACATAACGATCAACGACCTCGAACGCGATGGGCGACGTCGCCCGTTCGAGATCTTCATCAACACCAAGAATCTCGAGCATCATGCCTGGATTGTTGCGCTCACCCGCATGATTAGTGCCGTGTTCCGCCGTGGTGGCGATGTTTCTTTTGTGGCAGCGGAGTTGAAAGAGATTTTTGATCCGCGCGGCGGGCATTGGATGGGCGGGCGTTATGTGCCGAGCCTGATCGCCGCAATCGGCAACGTGATCGAAAGTCACATGCACGAGACCGGTTTCCTGAAAAGAACGGATCCAGATGTCATTCCGGTCGACGTGGCGCGGGCTCACGCAGCGCAGGGCGAAGTCGCCAGCGTCAATGGAATGGCGTCAAGGGCCGCAGTGGCTGGCGACGGTGCTCAGATTGCACGCGATGACGCCAGTCGGGACGGCAGCGCTCAGCCGAGCGGTTCAGCCACGACGTACGTCGAAGGCCTGACACGCGGCAGCCCCTGTCCGCACTGCCAAACCCGCGGTCTTACCCGACAGGAGGGATGCTGGGTCTGTGTGAATTGCGGGTTCTCGCAATGCAGCTAGCTCCCCTGTCTGCCAGGCGGTGGATGCGAAAGTGAAGCCATCGTTGCAGCCAGACTGATCACGAAGCTGGTCAGTCCCTGGCGCGATAAGCGATGTGTCGTGCCGCATTTCCGGCATTTTTGTTCCAAAGTTTCAGCACAAGCGTCAGCCAGTCTTAGGCAATCGACAGCGCGGTTTCGCGTCGGTCGGTACGGGAACGTTGGGGACGCACGCACATTCATGCGTTGTGTCGGCAGCCAGCGAAAGGCGGAGTTACACCCGCTAGAACGAACACAAGGCCCTGTGGGAGCCATTGACGATGACGAATGTTGTGCCACTTTCCAGAGCAGCTAGGGGCCTTGTGCGAAAGCCCTCGCAGAATGTCTCCGAAGGCGCACCGCAGTCATCATCGCTGTCGACGGGGAAAACGACGTCACGCAAGGGTGCATCCGGACAGTCGCACACGCTTTCCTCTTTTCCCCTGATCGATTGTCCCGACGTCGAGGCAGGTCTCTTCGTGTTGAGCGGGACGGACGACACACCTGTGGCGATCGGCGGGCTTACGTCTTTGGAACCATCCGAGAACCTCGCCACAATCCGGCAGGGCGCCGCGCAGCTCGGAGCATCGACCGTGTCGGTGCGTGCGATAGCAGATCCTCACGCGCGCCTGGTGACGCTCTGGGATTTGCAAGCTCAGGCGTTTGGTCGGGTGTCAGCGGGCACCTTGATCAACGAGACGGGGACGTCACCCCAGACGATGCGCAACGACGCACGTTGAGCATGACCATGCCGTCCTGCATGCGCTTTGGCGACATGGATCAATAACCCAGATTTTTCCGGTGATTGATCGCAAGATCGTGCGATGAACGCACGCGCCATGTCGGAATGGATTTTTTTCCGCGGAACCCTGTCGCTCGCCCGAGCCGAGCAGCGAGTGAATTTGCGCGTAAGACGCTACCGCCATGTGGCGCCTGACCAAGCTTGGCGACCAGCCGTTCAAGATCACGATCGATAATCCCGAATTCGCGTAACGCCGTCGCAGTGTTCCGCACATAGTCAATATTCGCGCCGGCCTTGCCGATTGCCCCACGAACAATCCGTGCACGGGCCGCGGTGTCGAGCCGGCCGACATACTGACCATGTGTCGGATCAACGACATAGCAGACGGCTGTGCGCGTCTCACCAAATTGTCCGGTCTCGTCGTCGCGCAGCCGCACCGGTCGCATGCGCTCGCGATAGACGCCGGTGACCTGCTCGCGCGCACGCAACCCCGCGATCACCTCCCGCGCATTCTCAGGAGCAACGCGGAACGCAGCACCATCGCACGTCCCGCCCCGCTCGAGCGCAAAGATCAAACCCGGCCATGCGACGGTCCCGCGGTGCGACACTGAATAGGCACAGAGCGCGCGATGGTACCCGTAAAGCCGCGCGACGCGTCGTTCTTGGTAGGGAAAATCCGGCCTCCAGATCAGCGAGGCGTAACCGAACACCCACAGGCTTTGCGGAGCGTTCATTCGTGCACGTACGGCGTCGGCACAGGGCCAAGGTCCGCAAGTCGCCCAAAGTCCGGCCCCGCGACTTCCTGCCCGGCGTCGACAATCCCGCGTCGGATTGCACGCGTGCGCTCAAAAAGGTCGAACAACGCATCGCCGTCACCGCGGTCCACCGAAGCACGAAGCTCCGCCAGATCGGAGGAAAAATGATCGAGCATCTGGAGGAGGGCGTCGCGATTGTTCAAACAGATATCCCGCCACATCACCGGATCGGAGGCCGCAAGCCGTGTAAAATCACGAAATCCGCCAGCCGAGAACTTGATCACCTCGGAGCGCGTGATGTCCTCAAGGTCCGCCGCCGTGCCGACGATGTTGTAGGCAATGAGATGCGGCAGATGACTGGTCGTTGCGAGCACCAGATCATGATGCGTGGCGTCCATGATCTCGACCCGGCTGCCCAGCGCCTCCCAGAACTGCCGCACGGTCGCGAGCGTATTTTCATCTGTCGTGGCATCCGGCGTCAAAACACACCAGCGTCCGTTAAAAAGCGTGGCAAATCCGGCGTCGGGTCCGCTCTCCTCCGTGCCGGCAATCGGATGGCCGCCGACAAAGCGCTCCGGCCGCGGCATCGCTCCTGCCATATCGTTCAGCACCGAACGTTTGGATGATCCGACGTCGGTCACCACCGCCGTGCTGTCGAGCGACGGACGGATCGTCCGGATGACATTGCCCATGGCCCCGAGCGGCACGGCAAGCACAATGAGATCGGCCGCTTGCGCGGCATCGCCGTCAAGCGGACGGACCTCGTCAGCAAGGTTAAGTTCGACCGCGCGCGCGCAAACGTCTGCACTTTGATCGATACCGACAATCCGTTGCGAAATGCCACGCGCTTTCACCGCGCGTGCAATCGAAGACCCGATCAGCCCAAGTCCGACGACGGCAAGCGTCGGCACGAGTGGCGAGCTCACGAGGGCGCCCCGACCGACCCTGGCACGCCCGGCTTCATCCCGGGCCCATTGATGAAATTTCGCAGCGCGGCGATCACGGCCGCGTTGTCCCCATCGGAACCAATCGAGATCCGAAGTGCGTCGGGCAACCCATAGCTCGAGACGCGCCGCACCAAAATGCCTTCGGACTTCAGATGCGCTTCAGCCGCCTGCGCACCGTGCGTATCCTCGGCATGCCCGGCAGGAGGAAAATGCACCAGAATGAAATTCGCGACACTCGGCGTCACAGTCAGACCGATCTCACCGAGGGCTGCAGGCAGTGCTTCGAGCCATCGCGAGTTGTGCGCAATGCTCGCATCTTCATGCGCCGCATCGTCCATAGCAGCAGCACCGGCAGCGATCGCGGGTGCACTCAGATTGAATGGCCCGCGAATACGGTTGAGCACATCGACCACGCCGGGTGGACCATAAAGCCAGCCGATCCGCAGCGCCGCGAGACCGTGAACCTTCGAGAACGTCCGCGTCATGACGACGTTGTCGTGCGTTGCGACGAGTTCCAGCCCGGCCTCGTAGTCATTGCGGCGTACATATTCGGCATAGGCGGCATCAAGCACGAGGAGGATATCCTCACGTAGCCCATTGCGCAGCCGCCGCACATCGTCGAAGGGAAGATACGTGCCCGTCGGATTGTTAGGGTTGGCGAGGAATACAATCTGTGTGCGTGGCGTGACACGTGCAAGTATAGCGTCGACGTCTGCGGTAAGGTTGTGTTCTGGAGCGACAACCGGTGTGGCGCCATTCGCCATCGTCACGATCCGGTAGACGAGAAATCCGTGCTCCGTGAAGATCGCTTCATCACCGACGTTGAGATAGGCACTAGCCAGAAGCTGCAGCAGCTCGTCTGATCCGGCGCCGCAGACAATCCGATCGGCGTTGAGCCCGTACCGTCTGGCGATGGCCTCGCGCAGCGCACTGGATCCACCATCGGGATAGAGTTCCAGCGACGTCGCGCACGCCTGCATCGCTGCGATCGCTGCGGGGCTTGGACCGAGGGGCGTTTCGTTCGAGGACAACTTGATCGGCTTGATCGTACCGGCCAGCGCACTTTCGCCCGGCACATAGGGCTCGATGTCGAGGATGCCCGGCTTTGGCTTCGGGGAAGCGGTGGCCAAAGGGGGGCCGGTTTGTGCGGAACGGGTCACGTCATGTCCTTCAACGACAGAGTTTGCGGCTGACACTGATGCCGCCACGCCTGTATTTCATCGATCGGCATACGCAGTCGTGCAGGCAAATGCAAAGTGAGCGGCGTCGCAGAACGGCGATGCGCGGAACTCCTCTGAGCTCAGCGCGATTGTGACGTACGCCCACGCACCGTCACCTCTTCGGTGGCCCGCTCCGGCGCTGCAACCGTTGCACCGAGCCCACCGTTCAAAGGAGCTGCCAACTGCTTGCGCGCGCTCACGATTACAACGCCGCCGAACAGGGGCCAGGCCGTGCGCCCGAACCGTTCGATCGAGGGTGCGATGCGATGGACGGAGCGGTGCGAAACCGGCGGTGTAAACAGCGCTGCATCGGCATCAAGCGGCGTGAAGAGCGCATCCCGCAGCAACCGGTCAAGCTGACCGCGGCTGTACGGCCGCCCGGAGCCGAACGGCGTCGTATCGAGCCGCGCCCAGACACCGCGCCGGTTCGGCACCACCACGACGAGGCGCCCCTCGCCCCGCAGCACGCGCCAAAACTCCCGCAGCTGCCGCCGAGGATCGGTCGCACTTTCCAGACTGTGCACCCCCAGAATGAGATCGACGCTCTCATCAGCCATGGGAATTCGATCATTCTCCGCAAGCACGACGCGCGACGGGCGTCGTTGCGGCCAGTGCGTCGCACCCTGCGCCGCAGGCATCACGGCAATCGCCGCATGCGATGCGCCGATATGGTCAAAGTACGGTGTTGCATAACCGTGCCCGACAATCGTTTTCGGCCCCTCGGCGTGGAGGTGTGGCTCGAGCCGTGCGCCGATGAGCCGACACGTCAGCGCACCGAGCGGGCTCAAGTAGTAGTCCACCAGTTCCTGGGCATCGAGAAGCATTGGGTGATAAGGCGAAAATGGTCATGTACGGTACGCAGGTGAGGCCGGGGTGATACGCTTGCAAGACCGCCGACCGGAGGTTTCCACACCGAGTGAGGGTCACTACAACGGTTGCGGATGATCGCGCCTATCAACCGGAGACCATGCTCGATGCCCGCTGCCCTCGCGTTTCACCAGTTTCCCTGCCGCTCCGACAATTACGGCGTGCTTGTTCACGACCCGGAAGCTGCTACGACAGCCTCAATCGACGCGCCAGACGCAGACGCCGTCCGCGCAGCGTTGGCGCAAACCGGCTGGACCCTCACCCACATCCTGACCACGCACCATCACGCCGACCACACCGAGGGAAACGCAGCACTGAAGTCGGACACGGGCTGCACCATCATTGGGCCCCGCGCAGAACAGGCAAAGATCCCGACGCTCGATAGCGCCGTTGGGGAAGGCGATCGTGTCACGTTTGGCACGCATGAAGCAGAAGTCTTTGAGACACCGGGGCATACGGCCGGACACATCTCATATCTGTTTCGTGATGCGGGGGTCGGTTTCGTCGGTGACACGTTGTTTGCGCTTGGCTGCGGTCGCCTGTTCGAGGGTGATGCGAAAACCATGTGGACCTCGCTCGAGAAGATCCGCGCATGGCCCGCCGAGACGACGCTCTATTGCGGCCATGAATACACGCTGGCGAATGCGAGGTTCGCGTTAACTGTCGACCCGGAAAATTCCGCGCTTGCCAAGCGCGCCAAAGAGATAGAGACGCTGCGTGCGAACGATCAGCCCACGCTGCCGACCACGTTGCAGGCCGAACTGGAGACAAGCCCATTTCTGCGTGCCGACGATGCAGGACTGCGCAGCGCACTGGGTATGCCGGACGCGGATGACTGGGAGGTCTTTGCCGAGGTCCGCCGTCGCAAGGATGCCGCCTGACCTGGGTCATAAAATCCGGGAAACGCAACCGGCGATCGTGACAGACGAATCAAAGGTTCAAAAATCGCGTTGCTGGCGCAAGCTGCCGAGCAGTCATGCACGGGTTATGCGCGTGAAAGTTTAGGCATAAGCATATGAAATTTAATGAAAAAACAAGGCGAGGTGTGAACGTGTCCGGCGAGCGCTTGCGACAGCCCTCTTAGGCCTCCAGTGTCTGCGCACATGTATGCGTGCAGTTCAGCGGGGGTAGAGCGGCACATGGATCGTCAGCGCATCAGACCGGTCTTGAGCGCGGTTTTCATAGACTACGACAACATTTATCTGTCGTTGAAGCGCAAGAGCGCGTCAGCGGCACGACAGTTTGCGCGCGCGCCCGGCGTTTGGCTGCGTGATATTGAGCATGGCGCTCTGGTGTCGATGCGGAGTGGCGACGAAGACGTTGAACGACGGATCGTGCTCAATCGGTCCTACGGTAATCCGTCGACCCGCCGCGCAAACGACGACAAGAACGCGTTCCCCCACGTGCGTCATCATTTTGTCCGCGCCGGTTGTGAGATCGTCGACTGCCCACCGCTCACGGCGCAGCTGAAAAACTCGTCTGATATCCGCATGGTGATGGATATCCGTGATCTGCTCCACCACGAGACCCACTTCGACGAATTTATCATTTTGTCGGGAGACAGTGATTTCACGCCTGTTCTCCACCGACTGCGCGCTCACGCGCGACGCACGATCGTTTACGTAAACGATCATACTGCGATGCCATACACCGCGATCGCCGATGGCGAAATTCGCGAGGACGATCTGGTTGCGCTGCTCGAAGCGAGCCTTGTCGAAGATGAGCAGGAACTGCGGTCGCCAGCGGAGGCGGGCCAACACGCCCTGACGGTAGAGGATGCCGATAGGCGTCAGCGCGATCAGGATGCGATTCTCGCCGAGGTGATCGGCATGATCCGTGCCGCGCCCGAGCCGGTGCCATTAGAGACGCTTGCCGACCGGGCACAGCGCGTGCTGGGCCGTGAGAACACGTCTGATCGCAACTGGGCAGGCTTTGGCAATTTTCGCGCGTTCCTGACCGCCTGTCTGCCCATTGAATACCGGCTGACCAACGAGGCGCCTTTCATCGCTTACGAAGTCGAGCGTATGGACGGGCCGCTCGCGCCACCCCCGGCCCCGGCCAGCCCCGACGCTCAGCCCAAGGATAAGAGCGCCGTCGCCCCCGCTCCTGCCACGACGATACCTGTGAAAGATGCTGCGACCGCTGATCCGTTCCAGCAAATGATTGGCCGGATCCTTGAGGCCTGCCAGGCACCACCGCTCAGCCCGCCGCAATACGCCACCCTGTTTGAGATCATCGCCGCCGAGATTGCTGAAAACGCTCTGAATGGCGGCCAGACCCTCGCCAATATCGGGGCACGAGCGGCCGCACGTCGGGTCACGATTGCACCGAACGACATTCGCTTCGTCCTCGATGTCATCAGCGAGCCGGACCCATGGTTCGCGCAGGGCGTCGGTGCCGATATCTTCGCGATGCGCTTTCGTGATTTCGTCGTAACGCGATGCCGTTCACAGGGCATGGAGCTGATGGGCGACGATCTTCGCCTGATCGACAAGTGGTTTGCAGCAGATGCCGTGTCGTCCGTGCGATCCGAACCCGCGCCAGATCCGACGGCACGCGATGCCAATCCCTGGAATGAAGCGCCACAAC
>JBCBXF010000038.1:0-9842 GCA_039816705.1 Pseudomonadota bacterium
CCGGGCCAACCGCATCCGCAGTTCTGCCTCGCCCGTCTCTCCGCAGGAGAGCGCGGTTCGCGCCGCCGTCAGATGTCCGTTGCAGCTTCCCGGGCGATCACTCGCAAATCTACGCATACCAACCACTCCACCTTGCACCCTCACAGAGTGACACGGGAACCTTAATTTTTTTCCTCGTGGATGCGCCTCTCATCAGGTTCTCGCGTGCGCGCGGCGCGGCCTTGCGTCGATCAAGGAAACACGTTGCTTGGCGGCCAAATGACTTGAAACGGAGCCGACGGCTGGCGCTTTGTTGGTCGTCTCCGGTCTGGTGCGGCGCGCCAGCGCCTCTTCCTCATGCGCCAGGCTGCTGCCCCAGAATTCTTCCAGCGTCGGACCGTTACGAACTCGGCGATCGCGGAAAAGAAATCCGAAGACCTCATGGAACCAGACACGACGGCCCATCTGGTAGTACCAGCGCTGCGCGTGGCGCAGCTTGGCATCCGGCAGGGTGAAGAGGCGCAACAGCGCTTTTGGTCTGGATTGAACGATGAACTCGATCGCCTTTACCCAAAGAAACACGCGCCATGGCGGCACATGGCGTGTCGCAAGCACCTGGTGTTTATAGTCCCACTTGCTCTGATCGGTCTGGATCACCCGGCGATCGCTCGCGAGATCGAAAAACGGCGTCCAGCGATGGGGTGTGACATACACACTCTGAATCTGGTCTGGATCGTAGATCAAAAGCTGACGCAACTGCCGCCAGTAGTCGCGGTCCCGCTCCTCTTCAAAGCCGACGACCCATGTCGCCATCGAGAGCATACCGTGTATCCGCATCAGGCGGATTGCCTCGCGATCGGTCGAGGTTGAGCCACCCTTCTTGATCTTGGCGAGAACCGTCGCGTCCGTGTTTTCCATCCCCATGAGAAAGCGCTCGACGCCCGCCTGCTTGTAGAGATGCAAGTGGTCTGCATCGCGGACGATATCGTCGGCGCGGGTTGATCCGACGAGCGTGACGCTGACTTCTTCGGCGATCAGTGCTTCAAGAAACCGCTTCCACATCCGCTTGGATGAGGTTGGGTTTTCATCCGCGAAATTGAACACCTCGACATTGTGCTCGCGGTGGAGGCGGGCGATCTCTGCGGCAAATTTTTCAGGGTTGCGATGCCGCCACTTGGTCCAGAATCCCCGTTGCCCGCAGTAGTTGCAGGGATGCGGGCAGCCGCGGGAGAACTGGACAACGACAGCGCGTTTTCCTCCCCAATAAGAGTATCGCGTATGATCAATCAGTTCCCAGCCAATGCGATAGACGTCGAGGTCCGGGATGAGGGGGCGTTGCGCCGTTGTTGTTGGGCGGCCCATTGCATCCCGGAACGCCAGGCCGGATACGGCATCGAGCGATGCATTCGCTTCAAGCGCCGCTGCCAATTCCACGACCGTCGCCTCGCCTTCGCCGCGCACAATGATGTCGAAGACCGTGTCGGGCGAGAGAATGTCGCGCCAGTGATAGGTCGGAAAGACGCCGCCGTAGACGACGGTGATACCGGGCACTGCCTCGCGCGCGCGCTTGGCGATCTCGTGCGCAACCGGATGGCCCGAGGTGGATCCAGAGTGTCCGAGCAGAAGGAGGTCTGGCGCTTGCGCGGCAATCTTCGCGACGACATCCACGAGGGGCATCGGGCCGAATTCCGCATCGATCAGGCTGACACGGTGGCCCGCATCGATCAGTGGGCCACCGATACTCAAGAGACCGAGCGGTGGCAGATGATCATCGGGAATACGGCTGCCAATGGCAGGATGCGGTGGATTGACGAGAACAATGCGCATGGGAAAACCTCCTCAAAGCGTTCGGCTTCGGGCGGTTCTCGGACATGGAGGTGCAGCGCGCGCGCAGGCTTTCAGGAGTTGCGGCGGCAAGCTGCGTAGCGTTGCCCCGTCGCCTCGGGGCGCCCGTCACGCAGGCTTTTTCTCAAACACCTTGGCGAGTTGGTCTTTGAGTGCGTGATCGGTCATGTCAGCCTGGAGCGGCGTGATCGAGATTTTTCCGGTCTGTACGGCCCAGGTGTCGGTGCCTTCAGCAGCCTCGCGCCGACGGGGGGCAAAGCCGAACCAGTAGTACGGGCGCCCCCAGGTGTCGTGACGCTCATCCATCGCGAGGCGTCCGTGACTGCGGCGTCCCTGTGAGGTCAACACGGTGCCCGCCACCTCTTGCGGCTTGCAGGCCGGAAAATTCAGGTTGAGGACAGTGTTTTTATCCCAACCGGCTTCAAGGAGGCGCGAGACGAGCTCTGGCGCGTGACTGAGGGGCGTATCCCAATGCGCCTCGAACCCATCTTCAGACTTCAGGGCAAGCGAGAATGCGAGCGACGGGATGCTGAGCATTGCGCCTTCCATCGCGCCCGCGATCGTGCCGGAATAGTGAACATCATCTGCGAGGTTTTGCCCCCGATTGACGCCGGAGAGGATGAGATCAGGAAGGGTTTCGCCGAGGATGTGACGGGTTGCCATGATCACGCAGTCTGCGGGCGTTCCCTTCACTGCAAAGGTCTGCGCGGCAAGCTCCCGGCAACGCAGCGGTTCATGCAACGTGAGCGAGCGGGAGACGCCGGACTGGTCGGTCTCCGGAGCCACAGTCCAGACGTCGTCACTCAAATTTCGAGCGACAGACTGCAAAACTTCGAGGCCCGGCGCGGCGATGCCGTCATCGTTCGTAACCAGAATGCGCATCGGGTTTTTCTCTCCAGTGGGTCAGCCCGGACCGGGCTCTACCTGATTAGGCGGCTTCGATGGTTGTGCGCCCGCCCATGTATGGATGCAGAGCGTCAGGAACCGTGATGCTGCCGTCAGCGTTCTGATAATTCTCCATCACGGCAATGAGCGTACGCCCGACCGCGAGGCCGGAACCGTTCAGCGTGTGGACGAACTGGACGTCTTTTGCGTTCTCAGCTGCCCGATAACGCGCATTCATCCGGCGTGCCTGGTAATCACCGCAGACCGAACAGGAGGAAATTTCACGGTAGGTATTCTGGCCGGGGAGCCACACTTCCAAATCATAGGTTTTCCGTGCGCCGGCGCCGATGTCACCGGTCGAAAGCAGCATGACCCTGTAGGCGAGACCGAGGCGTTTGAGCACCTCTTCAGCGCATCGCGTCATGCGTTCCAGCTCATCGAGCGAAGTCTCGGGCGTGGTAACACTCACCATCTCGACCTTGGAGAATTGATGCTGGCGGATCATGCCGCGCGTATCGCGTCCTGCAGCACCGGCTTCCGAACGGAAGCACTGCGTCCAGGCCGTGTAGCGGCGCGGCAGGCTGGCTTCATCGACGATCTGTTCGCGGACCAGATTGGTGAGCGGCACTTCGGCTGTGGGGATCAGCCAGTGTTTTTGCTCTGTGCGAAACAGATCTTCGGAGAACTTTGGGAGCTGCCCGGTGCCGAAAAGTGCATCGTCAAGAACGAGCGCAGGTGGGACCACTTCTGTGTAGCCATTCTCGCCCGTGTGAAGATCAAGCATGAACTGCGCAAGCGCGCGTTCGAGACGCGCAAGCTGTCCTGTAAGCACCACAAAGCGTGAGCCCGAAAGTTTCGCGGCAATCTCGAAGTCCATGTCGCCGAGCGCTTCACCCAGCTCGAAGTGTTCTCTGGGTTCAAAGCCAAGCTCCGGTGGCGTGCCGACCTTGCGCACCTCGACATTATCATCCTCGTCGACGCCATCGGGCACATCGTCCAGCGGAAGATTCGGCAGGCCTGCAAGGGCATCACGCATCTCGGCGTCGATCGTGCGCTCAGTCTCTTCACCACCCTGAATTTCCGCTTTGATCGAAGCGACTTCATCGATCCTCGCCTGTGCAGCAGCCTCGTCACCGCTTGCCTTCGCCTTGCCGATCTCTTTCGACGCGGCGTTGCGGCGGCTCTGGAGATCCTGGAGGTGCGCGACATGGGTGCGACGCTTCTCGTCGATCGCGAGCAGGATAGCCGACTGCGGGGCCACGCCGCGGCGCGCGAGCGCGGCATCAAACTCTTGCGGGTTTTCGCGAATTTTCTTGATGTCGAACACAGCGAGGGTCCTCGTCGCACCGTTCTGCGAGACACGCTGCTTGAGCAGCGCGTGGGCGGCGCGTTGCGGTTGATGGTTTGGCGCAGCTATAGGGGTTCACGCGAGAACAATAAAGCCGTGGCGACGCAAGGGGCAGGCCGTCATGAGCCGACCACAAAGCAGCAACGATGGCGCAATCGCACCGCCGTTTCGTATCGGGCTTAAAGCAATTGCGCCGGATGCGTGGATCGAGATTGACGATCGCTATGCCGGACAACTTGCCGAGAAGGCGCGACTATTGGTGGAGAAAGGCGACGCCGTATTCCGTGCGGCACCTGAGAGCGTCGCAGCGCAGAGCGAAGCTTTGGAGATGCTCTGCAACCACCTTGTGGCAGATCACCCTGGCCGTGTGATGCGAAACGAAGCCGGCGTCCAGTGCGTCTCGTCCGGACTTTGCGTGTCCGATCATGAGCAGGGGGAACCGCCGCTCATGACAGCTTCACGACTGGTGCAGGATGATCTCGTGATCATGCAAAAATCCGGCGGTGCGCATCGGCTGACAGCCGCCTCACTCTGCTTTCCTTCGTCATGGCGGCTTGGAGAAAAATTTGGGAACACGATGGCGCACATTCATGCGCCTGTGCCGGAGTTTGGGCCGGGCACGCGAACGGCCGCCATGATCGAGCGCATCTTCGACAATCTGCAGGACGACCTTCCGGCGCGGCGCTACAATTGGTCTCTTTATTCCGCGCCGACGCTTTATCACCCTGTTGCAGATCATCATCTCACGCCGGATGCCATGCACGCGAGGAGCCCTGCGGCATGGTTGCGTGTGGAGCGACAGACGTTGCGACGATTGCCCCGAAGTGGCGCCATCCTATTTACGATAAAGATCTGTCTCGATCCGCTGGCTGTGTTGCGTGAGGACGCCGAGAGCCGGTCGCAGGCGCGTGCTCTCGCCGACCATGTTGATGCGCTGACACCGGCGCAAGCTGACTACAAGGGGATGCGCGACAGTCGCGATGCGATCAGCCAATGGCTGCGCAACGCAGCAGCAGACACTTCGTGAGTGGGTGACCTACTCTTCAAGGCTCGCGTCGAACGCGGCTTGTTCCTCAGCGCGTTTTTTCTCCACCATACCCACCGTGATGATCGAGAGCTCGTAGAGGAGCAGGGTCGGCAGTGCGAGACCGATCTGGCTGATCGGATCAGGCGGGGTGAGGATCGCAGCGGCGGCGAACACACCTACGATCGCATATTTGCGTTTGGCGCGAAGACCATCTGCAGTAGCGAGCCCGACGCGCCCGAGCAATGTGAGCACGACGGGAAGCTGAAAGCAGACGCCGAACGCTAGGATCAGCGTCATGATCAGCCCGAGATACTCGCTGACCTTAAAGGTTGTCTCGAGGTTGAAGCTCTCGCCTTGTTCCGGCACGAGATTGAGGAAGAACTTCATCGCCATCGGCATGACCAACCAATAGACGAGCATGGCGCCGATGGTGAACAGGATCGGCGTCGCGATCAGATAGGGATAAAATGCCTGCCGCTCGTTCTTGTAGAGACCTGGCGCGACGAACATGTAGAGCTGCGTCGCGATGATGGGGAATGCGAGAAAAACCGCGCCGAAGAGGCCGAGCTTGATCTGGGTAAAGAACCACTCCTGCGGCGCCGTCTGCTGCATCTTGAGTTCGTTGAGCGGCACGTCCGCTGCCCAGACATACGGGTAAACCAGCGTCGTGTAGATCGACTCGGAGAAATAGAAGCAGATCACAAACGCGATTGCGATCGCCACCAACGCCCAGATCAGCCGGGAGCGCAACTCGATCAGGTGCTCGATCAGTGGCGCGCGTGAGGCCTCGATATCAACGTTGCTCACGGGCTTAAGCTCCCGCCTTTTCGGCGGCCGTTTTCAGCGGCGGTTCGCTCTGCACGAGATCGGCGGCGTCATCGTTGGGCACTGTATCATCCGCAACGTGAGACGGTGCTGCGGCAGGGTCGGTCGCATCATTTTCGTTGGCTGCTGCAGCTTTCGACTGGAACGCAGCAGCCTCGGCCTCATCCGCGCGATCGTAGTCGCTTATCGTTTCCTGGAGATCGCGATCGATCGCGCCGATATCGTGGTTCATCGTGCGGCGAAGGTCTTCCAATGGATCGACCTTGGTGACCTCGTTCAAATCCTTACGCAGGTCATCGAGTTCGCTATCTCGCACCGCGTCGTTGAACTGGCTCGTGAACTCGGATGCCATCCTCTTCGCCTGGCCAACGAACTTTCCGATGGTGCGCAACATCCGCGGAAGGTCCTTGGGACCCACCACGATGATCGCCACCACCGCGATGATGAGCATTTCACTCCAGCCGAGATCGAACATCGCTCGCTTTCAGGTTGTCGAGGGCCTCGTCGCGATACCAAAAACCGATCGGTCATCGCGGCGGAGAGGACCTAGCTGGCGCGCGTTTTCTCGGTCTCGCCAGCATTCACAGTCGACGCTTCATGATCGATCGTCGTTGCGACCTCCTCATCGTCGTCCTTCATGCCCTTCTTAAAGCTTTTGATGCCCTTTGCGACGTCGCCCATCAGGTCGGAGATTTTTCCGCGACCAAACAGCAGGACAACCAGAATTCCGACGATGGCAATTTGCCAAACACTCAAACCCATGTGCTCACGCTCCCTCGGTAAGCAGACCTTCGATCTTGCGCAAAA
The DNA here is from genome assembly GCA_039816705.1 of Pseudomonadota bacterium. GTDB lineage: Bacteria > Pseudomonadota > Alphaproteobacteria > Rhizobiales > CALHAX01 > CALHAX01. The sequence goes on from JBCBXF010000038.1 coordinate 6,717, forward strand.
CTATTGCAAATAGGCCACGTGCCCGCAACCGGACAGCGCCACGCAAATCGCCGCTCCGTGCGATCAATAGCCATTATTTGCGGTGGAAATGCGCCGATTGCCAGTCGCGACATCGCGCAAATCGCAAGTTGCAGATGCAGTACACGGCATTCGCAACCGGTCAGGCCGGGAATGCAAGGACTGCGGATGCCGGGACGCGAACACCGATCGTGCTGCCGATCGCAGGCGCGTCTGCTTGGTTTACGCGCGCCATGACGGGCTGGTCAACGCCCTGCACCGCAAGCTCCAGCAAGGCGCTGTCACCGAGAAAACTCGCGTCGATGATGCGTCCAGGCACGCCCTCGCCCTCCGGCAGCAGCTCAACGCCGCGCTCACGGACACACATGATGGCATCGGAACATGCGGCCGGGGCGGCAACCGGCGACACGACCAAAGGACTTTCGAGACAGCCATCGACAACGCGGCACGGCAATTCGTTCATATCGGAGAAGAACCGCGCAACGAATAGTGTCGTCGGGTGATGATAGAGCTCATCCGCCGTGCCGACCTGAACAACGCGACCGCGGTCCATTACAGCGATGCGATCCGCCATACGCATGGCTTCTTCCGGATCGTGGGTGACGATCATCGACGTCGCGCGGGTCTCCCGCAGGACGGCCAACGATTCGTTCTGCATGTTTTCGCGCAGTTTCACATCAAGACCACTGAAAGGTTCGTCCATCAAAAGGACGGCCGGACGCGGCGCAATTGCGCGGGCCAGGGCAACACGTTGCTGTTCGCCGCCGGAGAGCGTGTCGGGATAGGACGAAGCAAGATGCGCGAGGCCAACGCGGGCGAGCGCAGCGGAGGCGGCTTGTGCCGCGTCGGCGCGCGCGAGATGACGCAGACCGAACCCAACGTTCTCCATCAAGGTGAGGTGGGGAAAGAGCGCAAAGTCCTGAAACATCAGTCCGATGTTGCGCTTCTCGGGCGGCACGAACGTGTTGGGCCCGGCAATCTCGACATCATTGAGCGTTACGGCGCCTGTGCTTGGCCGCTCGATCCCGGCGGCGATCCGCAGCAGCGTGGTCTTGCCACATCCCGAGGGCCCCAGCAGGCACATCACGTCACCCGGCTCAAGGGAGAGGCTGACGCCGCGCAACGCGTCGGTGTCACCGAAGCGCCGGGTCACCCTATCGAATTCAAGGCGTGCGGCGATGGTCGCGGCCGCTGTGCCGCGGTCGCCCCATCTGGTGCGGAATTCGGTGATCGGGTTGCGCGACATGCGGGCGGGCTTGTGACTTTCGACAAATAGTATCTGTGGCGGTGAAACGGGTTGGTGGCTAGCGCTCGGCGTCTGGGGTGTCCAGATCAAGATCGTTGTCGTCGCCCCGTTCATCAGGATCGTCATCGAACAGGCCCGGTCCGTCATCCAGATCGTCGGGGTGCGGATCGTCGAGACGGTCCTCGTCTTCTGTCAGCTCTGGCAGATCGGTCGGGATCGGCATCACGAATCCTGCCGGTACGCTGGACGATAACAACCCGGCGCCCTTCAGTTCAGACAGCCCCGGGAGATCGGCCAGGCTTTCGAAACCAAAGTGCTCGAGAAACGCGTGGCTCGTGCCGTAGGTCACTGGACGGCCAGGTGCGCGACGGCGCCCTCGCATCTTGATCCACCCCGTCTCGAGCAACACGTCGAGCGTCCCTTTCGATGTGGCAACGCCACGGATCTCCTCGATCTCGGCGCGCGTGGTGGGCTGGTGGTAGGCGATGATCGACAGCGTCTCGAGCGCCGCCCGGGACAGTCGGCGCTGCGTAACCGTGTGTTTCTCAAGCAAATACCCGAGATCTTCGGCCGTGCGAAACGCCCATCGTCCGCCAACGCATGTGAGGTGCACACCGCGAGATGCATAATTTTCCTCCAGCTGCTGCAGCAGCGGCGCGATATCTTCTTCCTCGTCGAAGGGGGCCGCGAGTGTCTTTTCATCGAGCGGCTCAGCGGCCGCGAACAGCAGCGCCTCGAGGATGCGTAGTTTCTCAGCGTTCTGCATAGACGGTTGCATTGCAACCGGCGGTGATGCCACGGGCTCCGGCAGTTCGCTGTCATCGTTGGCCGGGTGGGGCACGACCTGATCAGGGGCGGGATCGCCATCGTCGATCATAATTTGTCTCCCTGCACGAGACGCAGCCCCTCAGGCCCACGCTTGCGACGGACATAAAGCGGCGCAAACGGATTGTCCTGGCGCAATTCGAGCTGGCCTTCGCGCGCCATTTCGAGCGTCGCGGTGAAGGTGCTGGCGATCGCGGTCACGCGCTCTTCCACCGGTGCGAAAAACTGGACGAGATACTGATCGAGCGGCGCCCATTCGAGGCTGACACCGAGAAGCCCTTCAAGACGGCTCCTCGCTTCGCGGATTGACCATGTCACGCGTTTGGCGATTCTAACTTCCGTGGGTTGTGTGCGCTGGCGCTGACGGGCGTATGCTTTCAGCAAATCGATCACTTCAGCGGTATAGGCACTCTCGCGAAAGACGCGCACGCCCTCGGGCATCCCGCGCGCAAAGACGTCTCGTCCCAGATGCTTGCGGTTCATCAAAGATGCCGCCGCCTGACGCATGGCCTCCAAGCGCTGCAAACGAAATGCGAGCATTGCGGCCATCTCCTCGCCCGTCATCTCATCGGCCTCGGCCTCTTCACGCGGCAGCAGCAGCTTTGACTTCAAAAACGCGAGCCATGCCGCCATGACGAGATAGTCCGCAGCCACCTCGAGCCTGAGATCGCGTGCCTGTTCGATATAGGCGAGATACTGTTCAGTGAGGGGCAGGATGGCGATCTGCGCGAGGTCCACCTTCTGTGTCCGTGCGAGACCGAGCAGCAGATCAAGCGGGCCGGCATAGCCGTCGATGTCGACGATCAGGGGTTCTGCGGTGCCCTCGTTCTCACCGTCGGCAAACAGGAACTCCATATCGTCCGGTGAGGAACCGTTGCCTGAAATCCGTGCGCGGTCATCCTCGTGAGCTGCACCGTTCGGTGCGTTCGATCCGTTTGGCGGGTCTGATGGGATGCTGCTCATGGCGAAGATATAAGGTGTTGCAACGATCGGCGCCACGGGACCTGCCAGTCATGCTGACCAGACGGATCGCGCAT
>JBCBXF010000038.1:9851-18541 GCA_039816705.1 Pseudomonadota bacterium
TTCATCTCGATCATGTTGCCGTTGCAGTGCAGCGCCAGATCACATCCCGCAGCCAGGACGCGGCGCGCACGCGCACCGATCTCACCACTGAGTGCGCGCATGCTCAGATCATCGCTCATCAACAGGCCGTCGAAACCAATCTCCTTGCGGATAACATCTCCGATTATGCGCGCAGACGTGCTGGCGCATTCGCTCGGATCGAGCGCGTTGTAAACGACGTGAGCCGTCATCCCTGCCGGCAGATCGGCCAGTGCCTTGAAGGGAGAAAAATCCGTCGCCCTGAGTTGATCTGCCGAGGCATCGACGCGCGGGAGCTGAAGATGGCTGTCCGCAGTTGCACGGCCATGCCCCGGAAGATGCTTGATCACGGGCGCGACGCCGCCTGTCATATGTCCCTCCGCGACGGCACGCGCGAGAGCGATGATCGTTTCAGGGTCGCGACCATAGGCCCGTGAGCCAATGATCTCGTGGCCATTAGGGGCAGGAACGTCGAGCACCGGCACACAGTTGACGTTGATTCCAACCGCCTTGAGATCGTGCGCGCACAAGCGAGAGATTTTTTGCGCAGCCTCGAGGGCCGCTTGAGGATCGTGTTGATGAACCGCAGCATAGGCTGCAGCGGGTGGCAGCTTGCGCCAGTGCGGCGGGTCGAGGCGTTGCACCCGACCACCTTCCTGATCGATCAGGATGAGAACGTCGCGCCCCACGGCCTCGCGCATGGCATCCGTCAGACGGGCAACCTGCGCCGGCGTCTCGCGATTGCGCGCGAAAAGGATGAATGCGGCAGGCTGTGTGGCGCGGAACAACGCCCGTTCATTCGCGGTAAGCTCAAGACCGGCGCAACCTGCAATGTAAGCGGTGGGCATGCGCGAGCTGCCTCCCTCGCCGCGGGGACCAAAACGAAAACGGCGCAGGTAAGCCCGCGCCGTCTTGTTGATTGCTCGGCGGATTTCGTGCCGCGCGCGCTGTTCAGTAGGCCTTGATGATACAGTCTTTCAAGCCGGACTTCTTCAGCCTATTGCAGAGGTTGTACGCTGCATTTTTCGAGCCCGGTGGTCCGATCCGGACCCGGTACCACTTCCCGCGGGAGCCGAGATTGACTTCCTGGATATCGGGTTGCTTTGTACTCAGCGCTGATGTGTAGCGCTGCTGCAGATCGGCGAAAGCGGCTAGCGCATCAATACGGGAGCGCCGTGCCGAGACCTGAACGACAAAACCGAGGCCGGGGTTGCTTGTTGTAGCAGGTGCTGGGGTTGGAGCCGGGGTCGGGGCCGTTGGTTGCAGGCTGGCAACGCGCTGACGCTGCGTCGCGGCCGAAGGCTGGGGCACCGCCCGTTGCGGCAGACGCGCTGCACGTTTGACGGCTGCGGCTGCGCGGTTCTGCGTCGTCGCTGGCGCCGTCACACGCTGCGCCACGGTTTTCGCACGGTTCTGCGTCGCCGGCTGGAGATCACCAAGGGTAATACCGGGAATGCTCACTTCGCCGGGGCGTTGCGCGCTAGCCGGTGTCACCAGGGTTCCGTCGGGGCGTACCGCCCGCGTTTTCACCTGACGCACACCGGGGACATTTACCCGGCTCGATCCGCCATTCTGCAGGGCAGTCACGCGCGGGGTGCCACTTGAGGTCTGACCATTGGTCGAACGTCGCAGCGTGTTCGCCAGCGATTCCTCGCGGGGGATCACGCGCGTGCGCGACCCGCCGGCAGCGCGATTGCTCGAAAGCGAGGTGAGCCCTTCGCCCTGTACGGCGTTTTGGCCGCCGGACTGTTGCGTCGGCTTTTCCTTGGTTGGTGACTTGTTCGCTTTGATTGTCGGCGGAGCGCTGGCGATGCGCGTGCTGCTTTCATTGCTGTACTTGTAAGCAAACCCAAGTGCGCCACCGATACCGACGGCTGCGACGAGCGCGCCAACGACGATCAAACCACGACGCCCGCCCGAAGTCGGTGCCTGCTGATCCGCAATAACGGGGGCAAAGGCGGGATCTTCGTGGTCGGCATGAAAATCCTCGCCCGGGTACGGCTGCTGCCCGGTGTCGGCGTGGGCACCATCGAACGTGTTCGGGTCATACTGGGGAAGTTGCCCGCCCTGATCATAGCCGCCCGGTTGTATGGTGGGATCTGAAAGGCCGGGCTCAAACCGCGCATCATAACCCTGAGATTGCGCCTCGAACCGACGATCGAAGGACGCATCGGATGTTGGCGCTGGAAAGCCACCATCTGTCAGACCATCACCACGGGGCATATTTTCGTAAGAATTGCCGAAATCTGCCCGCGCTGCGGGTGGCAACGCTTCGCCGGAGGTCGTGATGGGCGAGTGATCCAGAAACCCGTCACCGGCTGCGAACGGCTCATGGCCGGTCGGTTGCGTCATGCCGGGAAACTGAGATCCGCCGTCCGTTTCGAAGACGTTCACTGCACCGAGATTTTCGGCGGGCGATGCGACGGGCGCGGCATACCCCGCATGGGGAGTCTGGCTCGCCGGGTCGTAGTGTCCATAGGAAACCAGCCCAGGCTCCGGTGCCCTGGTTGGCTCATGCGAAATCGGCGCAGCGCCGGATGACGTAACCGGATCAGCGACCGCGGCTGGCGGGAAATCGTGCCCGTATGCAGGTGCCGTCGGCTGTTCATGTCCGTCCGCGTAGGTGAATGGAGCGGAAGGCGCGGATGGTTCAGCACCGTATTGCGCTGGCGCGTGTCCATAGTGCGGAGTGTCAGGCTGGGCATCCGGCTGGGCATCATAGGTATAAGCTGCCGGCTGGGTTGGCGCATCGGCATAGCCCTGCGGATAGCCGGCGTGTGCCGCCTGCGAGACGGCATCGGCCGAGACTGCATCGGCTTGGCCGCTTTGCGGCGCGTAGCTCGGCTGATACTGCGGCGGCTGTGTCTGAGGCTGCGTTGGCTCATCGTACTGGTACGCAACGGGCTGCGGGGATGGCTGCTGCGCTTGCGCATACCCTGCGGTCTGAGTGTGATGGGGTGCGTATGCTTGATGCGGATAGGCTGGGGGACTGACGTCCGGTGCTGCGGGCGTCTGTGATGCGTAAGTCTCGTACGATTGTGGCGCATACTGCTGAGGCCGGGCCGGCTGGGCATACGGGTCATTCGGCTGCGCGTGGGTCGGCTGCGCGTGGGCAGGATCGTAACCTTGCGCGGCGTAGTTTTGCGGATAGGGGTGTCCGCTCACGGGCTGCTCAAACTGCGAGGGCGTATGGGGCGTCGCTTGCGGTGCAGCCTGGCCGTCAGACCACTGCTGCGCGTACATCACCGGATCTTCGGACCGCGCCATGAACCATGTTCCTTAACAAGAGAGCCCCAACTTCCAACGCTTACGCGATTCGGAGTCTACCTCATCTCTTCAGGTGCATGCACACCCAGAAGCCCAAGGCCGGTGTGCAAAACTGTGCCCACAGCTTGCACCAGTGCCAATCGTGCCACGGTCAGATCGCGATCATCACCGCGTATGAAACGTAATTGTGGCGCATCTTTGCCTCGGTTCCACTGGGCATGGAGTTCGGATGCTAATTCATAGAGATAGAAGGCGAGGCGGTGCGGTTCGTGCGCTGTGGCAGCTTGCTCCACGAGACGGGGGAACGCGGATACCCGCTTCATGAGGCCAAGCTCACCAGCATCGTCGAGACGGGCGAGTTGATCTCTGTCGAGGTCGCCAGACGCTTCTGCCGCAATCCCCGAGAACTCTTCCTCTGCATTGCGGAGGGTCGAACGAATACGCGCGTGGGCGTACTGGACATAAAAGACCGGGTTCTCCTTGGCCTGCTCCGTGACGGCTTTGAAGTCGAAGTCGAGCGGCGCCTCGTTCTTGCGGTAGAGCATCATGAAGCGGATCGGGTCAGCGCCAACCTCGTCCACGACATCGCGCAGTGTGACGAAGTTGCCGGAGCGTTTCGACATTTTGACGGGCTCACCTGCGCGAAACAGGCGCACAAGCTGGCAGACCTTGACGTCGAAGCTGGCTTTTCTGTCCGTCAGCGCCTGGATCGCGGCATCCACCCGCGTGATGTAGCCCGCATGATCTGCGCCCCAGACATCAATGAGCACGTTGAAGCCGCGGAGATACTTGTCGCGGTGATAGGCCATGTCGGATGCGAAGTAGGTGTAGGTTCCGTCCGACTTGATCAGCGCGCGATCCACATCGTCACCGAACTCGGTTGAACGGAACAGCGTCTGCTCACGGTTTTCCCAGTCGTCCGGCGGGGTCGTGCCTTTCGGTGGCTCGAGGGTTCCTTCGTAAATCAAGCCCTTGCCGCGCAGCTCCTCGATGGTCGCGGCGACAATGTCCGTCTCACCGTGGATCATCGACCGTTCGGAGAAAAATATCTCCTGGCGGATGCTCAAGCGGGCGAGATCGTCGCGGATCATATCCATCATCATTGCGAGCGCCACTTCACGAACGATCGGCATCCAGCCGGCTTCGTCGTGATCCTTCAGCGCGTCCCCATGAGCCGCGGCGAGGGCCTCACCGACAGGCTTGAGATAGTCACCGGGATAAAGTCCCTCGGGGATCTCCCCGATCTCCTCGCCAAGTGCTTCGCGGTAGCGCAGGAAGGCGGAGCGGCAGAGCGTGTCGATCTGCGAACCCGCGTCGTTGATGTAGTATTCCCGGGCGACGTCGTAGCCGGCAAACGCCAGCAGATTAGCGAGTGCATCTCCGAACACAGCACCGCGCGTATGTCCCACGTGAAGCGGGCCGGTGGGATTTGCGGAGACATATTCTACATTCACGCGCTGGCCTTCGCGCGCTGCACCGCGGCCGAAATTTTCTCCATCCTGTTGAACCGCGGCAACGACGCGCTGCCAGAAGTTCGGTGCAAAGCGCACGTTGATGAAACCCGGCCCGGCCACGTCGACGCCGGTAATGTCATCAATTTCTTCCAGACGTGCGGCGATCAGCTGTGCAAAATCGCGCGGCTTCATTGCAGCGCGCTTTGCCAGCACCATCGCGACGTTCGTTGCGACATCGCCATGCTCGGGATCGCGCGGCGGTTCAACGGTCAGCCCCGTAGCGTCGATTTCTTTGGGCAGTTTGCCCTGCGACGCCAGCGCTTCAATGGTATCACGCAGCGTCTGTTCGAAGTCGGCAAACACGTTCATGTTTCTGATCCCTGCAGCGCGCGTTCGTGTGAATGTGCGGCTTCGTTAAATCGCGGCTGCAGGCCCTCGTCGGGCGCGCTTTGCGTGCTCGCGCGGCGGCTATCGCAAATCCGGAGTGTCGTCAAACAGACGGCGATGCTCCGAGAGGGCGAAGCGATCGGTCATGCCAGCCACGAAATCACAGACGACCGCGTCAATCGCGTCCGCGTCGGCGTCATGGGTGTGCGCAGCGTAGGCCCCACTCATGAGCTCCGGGGACGCGCGGTAACGGACAAAAAGATCATGGACGACACCTGCCGCGTCACCCATCACAGCCATCACGCGCGGGTGGCGATAAACCTCCGCGTAGAGAAACGCCCGCAGAATTGTGATCTGCTCCTGCATGGCCGGGGAAAACGTGACGGTGACGCGGTCCGCTGATCGGATGTCGTCAGCGCTTCGAGGTTCGAGCCTGGCGATCCGTTTGCGGGCCCCCGCCACGACGTCCTCAATCATGCGGGTGATGAGCCGGCGATTGACCTCATAGAGCGTTCGTGGCTCGGCAAGCGCCGGGTGACGGGTCCTCACTTCCTCGAGAACCGCGGCGACAAGTGGCACCTCGCGCAGATCATCGAGCGCGAGAAGCCCAGCGCGCAGACCGTCATCGAGGTCATGATTGTAATAGGCGATATCGTCGGCCACCGCGGCGACTTGCGCCTCGGCTGACGCATGAAGCGATGCCTGCATGTCATGCTGGTTGAGATACGCGGCCAGGAATGGCGATGTGGGTGCGGGCTGAGGGCCGTTGTGCTTGATCAGCCCCTCACGGGTTTCCCACGACAGATTGAGCCCATCGAATTCGGCGTACTTGCGTTCGAGTTGGGTGACGACACGCAAACTTTGCGCGTTGTGATCATACCCCCCGACATGGGCCATGACCTCGTCGAGCGCGCGCTCACCGGTATGACCGAACGGCGGATGCCCCAGGTCGTGGGCCAGTGCGATCGCTTCCGCTAGATCCTCGTTCAGGCCAAGCATGCGGGCCATGGCACGCGTGATCTGTGCGACTTCGAGGGTGTGGGTCAGGCGTGTTCGAAAGTGGTCGCCTTCGTGGTAAACGAACACCTGTGTCTTGTAGGTGAGACGGCGAAACGCGGTTGAATGGATGACACGGTCACGGTCGCGTTGCCACGGCGAGCGCATCGGGCACGCCGGCTCAGGGTAGACGCGTCCCCGGCTGGCTAGAGGATCGGCGGCAGCGGCCCACGATGACGTGCTCGGGTGAGGCAATTCGCGGCGTGGAGTGGCCGACATCGTTCTGGCTCCGGCGCAGTTCGCATCATGAAGATCGTGCCCATCCGCCCTCTTCGACTGGACAGGACCACTGGGTGACGCCATCTTCGGAAGCAAGCGGTAGGATGGAATCGCCTGGTTGACCAAGCATATCATCCCACCCGGCGATTTAGCGCCATGCCGTCACTCTTTGCAGGAGGGCCCTCGTGTCACAGTCCGCTTCAACCGCTGTCGAGACGCATGCGTCAGCCACACCAGCGACACCAGTGGTCGTCACGCCATCTGCCGCCGCGCGCGTCGCGCTGATCATGGAGGATGAGCCGAGCGGCTCCATGCTGCGGATCAGCGTTGAGGGCGGGGGATGCTCCGGCTTCCAGTACAAATACGATATTACGCAAGACCGGGCGAGCGACGACCTCGCAATCACGCACGGTGAAGCGACTGTGCTGATCGATCCGATGTCGCTCGAGTTTCTCAACGGTGCGGAGATCGATTTTGTGGATGATCTGATCGGCGCCGCGTTCAAGATCAACAACCCGAATGCGATCGCCGGTTGCGGTTGCGGAACGAGTTTTTCGGTTTAACGCCGAAAGTCGTCGTCCGCTCAGTAGCCGCTGAAGTTAAAGTACCAGACCATACAGCTCACGATCAGCGCGACCGGATAGATCGCGACAAAACGGCCAAACGTCTTGAATTCGAACTTGTAGGCGTACCAGCCGATGAACGAAGCGACGAGTGGTGTGGTCCAGAGGAAGACGTAGGGACTCTCCATCAGTTCCGGACGTCCATGCGGGCTCAGGCCCATGCCGCTCGCTGCGCTGATGGCGTCAGCTGTGAAGAGTGCCGCGAACTGCCAAGCGAACACGAAGACCATCGAGACGATGATATTGAGACCTGTCACCGTCTTGATGAACACGCCCGGATCATACCGGCGCCCTTCGTAGATCAGGTTGCTCATGCGCTTACGTCCTCCGGCTACGGCGCTCACTGCCGCGCCCACAAATGCAGCCACGTCGTTCAATTTTCGCGCCACACCCTGCGCGAGCTCGTCGCCGTCATCATGCTGAGCGCATCGCGCACCTTGTCGCGCGGGCGCACAGTGCTTCATTCCGCTGCATGCAGAATAAGTGCTAAACGCTGCAAATTGCTTAATCAGGTGTCACACAGCGCACCACTTTCCCGGGGGGCATGCGGGCATGCGGATTGCGACGTGGAACATCAACGGCGTGAAAGCCAGACTTGAGACGCTGAAGACATGGCTCTCGACATCCGCACCGGATATCGCATGCCTGCAGGAGATCAAAAGCGTCGATGCCGGATTCCCGTCAGAGCTATTCGAGGACCTCGGTTACAACGTTGCGGTGCACGGGCAGAAAAGTTTCAACGGCGTCGCGATCCTCTCGAAGACGCCGATGAGCGACGTGCGCCGCGGGCTTCCGGGTGACGAGAGCGACGAACAGGCGCGCTATCTCGAAGCCGTCATCGAGGCGGAGCGCGGGATCGTTCGGGTCGCATCGATCTACCTGCCGAATGGCAATCCTGTCGAAACGGAAAAATATCCCTACAAGCTCGCGTGGATGGAGCGCCTCGCCGAGCATGCACGTGGCCTGTTGGCCCATGAGGAGCGTCTGGTGTTGGCCGGCGACTACAACGTCATCCCGCATGCCGATGACGTGCATGATGCGGATGCGTGGGCGGGCGATGCGCTCTTTCGACCGGAAACACATGCAGCGTTTCGCGCCTTGCTCAACCTGGGGCTCACCGATGCCTTTCGCGCGGTCGATCCGCGGCCGCACCAATACTCATTCTGGGATTATCAGGCCGGCGCATGGCAGAAGGACAATGGGATCCGGATTGACCACCATCTGCTCTCGCCGCAAGCGGCAGACTGCCTGGTCAGCTGCCAGATCGAGCGTGACATCCGGGGTTGGGAAAAGCCGTCGGACCACACACCCGTCGTTGTCGAGCTTGCCCTGTAAGCTGATATCCGCTCAGTCGACGCTGTCATCGAGGTTGAAGAGCTGGGTCTCAGCCTCGTCGTCGTCGGCAGGCTTTCGACCTCTCGCAAGGCCAAACATAGAGCCGTGCAGTGCCTCGAGCCGATCACGCTCAGGCCATGACGGCCCGTTGGCGATTGCCGCACCGCTCTCGCACGTCCACCTGGCGGTTGCGCCAGACAGCACGTTGGTGCGGCCGCGGGGCGACACGTGTTCCGGCTTGAACTTTTCTCGCCAGTCTTCAAGCAGACGGGTCGCCTTGACCCGCTCACGATCCGTGACGCTGCAGCGGATGTCATGGTGCAGCTCTTCG
>JBCBXF010000039.1:0-18361 GCA_039816705.1 Pseudomonadota bacterium
GACGACATCCGTTCCAGTGCTTTACTGGTTGTCCGGTTTGACGTGTACCGATGAGAACTTCACGCAGAAAGCCGGTGCCCAGCGGTATGCTGAAGAACATGGCATCGCAATAGTGGCCCCAGATACCAGCCCACGCGGCGAGAACGTCCCTGATGATCCTGATGGTGCCTATGACTTCGGATTGGCCGCGGGCTTTTATGTCGATGCGACACAAGAACCTTGGGCGTCGCATTATCAGATGTACAGCTATGTGACCCGTGAATTGCCCCAAACTGTTTCTTCGAACTTACCAATTGATACCGGGCGGGCGGCTATTTCCGGACACTCCATGGGGGGGCATGGCGCACTTACAATTGCCTTGCGAAACCCGGACACCTATCGCTCGGTCTCGGCGTTCTCACCTATCGTAGCGCCGATGCAGGTGCCATGGGGGCAAAAAGCGCTGGGGCACTACCTTGGCCAAGACGAAGCCGCATGGGCGGCGCATGATACATGCGCACTGATCCGCGCGGGTGGGTCAAAGCTTCCCCTGTTTATTGATCAGGGGACCACTGATAACTTTCTGACGGAACAACTCCGTCCGGAACTTATCTCCTCAGTCTGCGACGAGGCCGATCATCCGCTTAAACTGCGAATGCAGGATGGATATGACCACTCCTACTTCTTCATCGCGAGCTTCATCGGTGAGCATATCGCTTATCATGCTAAGGCGCTGAAAGCCTGATCCAGGGATCCGGATCGGATGAAGGCCAATGTTTCTTGATTCCCATTGTTTTGAATTGAGTTTTGAAATCGGACGTGATAATTCGCGCTCCATTAAGGTTTCAATAACGTCTGCTCGATAGACACGCAGCAGAATTCGAATGACAATCAGAGACGGAACAATGGCCAAAAACATCAAAGATATGTCGGCGAAAGAAGTGGCAGCTCTCAAAGCTCAGATCGCCGAGCATGAAGCAGAGATGCACACCAGCAATGTTGAGAAAACGCGGGAAGCTGTCCTCAAGCTTATCGACAAAGCTGACCTGACAGTCGATGAAGTGCTCAAAGGCGTGGTTAAAATGAAAGGTCGTAAGACCGGCAAAGTTGCAGCGAAATACCGCAATCCCAAAGACCCGTCGCAGACATGGTCTGGTCGCGGGCGCCGTCCACTCTGGCTTGAAGCAGAATTGAAGAACGGAAAGTCAATTTCGTCTTTCGCGATCTGAGTGAAGACAAGACATTCTCTTGTCGGAACGTCGACACGTGAAGGACAGCACGTCTTTTCTTATGCCGACGTCAGCGATGATAATACACGGGCGGCGACGCACTGAGTTGTGCCGCCGCCCTTGTTGATTGCGCGGGCAACTCACGCAGCATCCCAACTTTGCGGTGTGCGAGCGCGCGCAAGACAGCTTTGCCTCCGGTCTTCCCCTGAGCGGCTTTCACGGTGCGGCGACGGGGCAAATCATGCTAAGCCTCGCGTCGCAGAACAAACGTGAAACGTTTCGGCTTTCCACATCGCCCAGTTTGCTGGCGACACGGTGGACTTGCCGACACTGCGTGAGGCGACGAGGATACCGGCATGAGCGATGAACGCATCGTCAGTCCCGAGACGTCAGACCGTGATGACACCGATGCTGCTCTAAGGCCCTCCGGCCTTGATGAGTTTGTCGGGCAGGAGCGCGCACGCGCCAACCTGAAAGTCTTCATCGAAGCCGCCAAGCAACGTGGCGATGCGTTGGATCACGTGCTTTTCGCCGGACCGCCGGGCCTCGGGAAAACCACGCTCAGCCAGATCATGGCGCGCGAGCTCGGCACGGGTTTTCGTGCAACCTCGGGGCCGGTGATTGCCAAGGCTGGAGATCTCGCTGCTTTGCTCACCAATCTGGAGGAACGCGATGTCCTCTTCATTGACGAAATCCATCGGCTCAGCCCAGCGGTGGAGGAAATTCTCTATCCGGCAATGGAGGATTTTCAGCTTGATCTGATCATCGGAGAGGGCCCTGCGGCACGCTCCGTGCGGATTGATCTCCCCCGCTTTACGCTCGTCGGAGCGACCACTCGCGCTGGGCTTCTGACGACACCCTTGCGTGACCGATTTGGTATCCCGATCCGGCTGAACTTTTATGAGGAACACGAGCTGATCCAGATCGTCGAACGTGGCGCACGGTTGCTGAATGTGTCGATGAGCGAGGATGGAGCGCGCGAAGTGGCGCGGCGCTCGCGAGGGACACCGCGCGTCGCCGGACGGCTGTTACGACGGGTCCGTGATTTTGCGTCCGTCGAGCAGGCCCCGGTCGTTAATGCGGAGGTGGCAGACCGTGCGCTCGGCCAACTCGAAGTCGACAGCCGCGGACTTGATGCGCTGGATCATCGCTATCTTTCCTGCATTGCCCACAATTATGACGGCGGGCCTGTCGGGATCGAAACGATTGCAGCGGCGCTTTCTGAACCTCGAGACGCAATAGAGGAGATCGTTGAGCCATACCTTCTGCAGCAGGGCTTTATCGGCCGCACGCCGCGCGGACGTGTGCTGACACTGAACGCCTACCGCCACATGGGTTTGACGCGGTCCGCATCGGCAGAAGAACGGCAAATGGGTTTGTTTGGCTCGACCGATGCAAGCAATGACTCCGCACCAATTGGCGAGGCGAACCGCGATGATTCGATGGGCGAAGCTGGTTAAATCGCCTTGCGGAAGAAAATACGGTTGAACCCATCTTCTTCCCAACGACCGACTTCCTCATATCCGCGCGCCAGGTACCACGGGACATTCTCTATCATCTTTTCGTTGGTGTAGAGTTCCACGCTGCCAAGGCGTTGAGCTTGCGCAACGTTCTCAACGTGGTTGACGAGGGCTGACCCGACTCCGGCGCCATGCGCATCCGGTGCTACCGCAACATTCTCAAGGTGCATGTGCGCATCACGCTCGAAGAACACAACGAAACCGAGGACATGCACATCGCGTGTCGCGACGGTCACGTGTTGTTTGTGTATAGCGGAGGAAAAATCTGCACGCATTGGTGCCGGTTCGCGGCCAATACGTGGGACGTACAGAGTGTAAGCCTCTTTTGCGATGGCTTGGATCGTCTCGAGATCGCTTAAGGTGGCCGGGCGCAATTCGATTGTGCTCATCAGACTTTCCACTCACACGAGCGGCAGCCGGCGCATAACGCCCAGACGTTCCGGATCGCGATACTTGGTCAACGGACCCTGCTCCACGAACAATCCGTGCATATGCGCCAGCTTGTCTCGATCAAGCGTCACCCCGAGGCCCGGCCCCTCCGGCACAGGGCGGGTATTGTTCACAAGGCGGAACGGCCCTTCTTCGATCACGTCAAGCGATTGCATGTGAAAGAGCGACTGACTGGGACGTCGGATATGAGGTGTTGCCGCGATGAGGTGAATATACGCGGCACTCTGGATGCCGGTGTCTCCCGAATAGCACCAGAAGTCGATGTGCGCCGCTTCGCAGGCTGCAATCAGGCGCTGTGTGCGGAGGATCCCACCATTACCCGCCATGCCGGAAACGATCGCATCCGGCGTACCGCATGCTATTGCCTTCGCGACATCGACGTTGTGGCTTGAGAGGCTGAGCCGCGTGTGCGGGCGCAGGGCTGCCATTTCCTCGAACGTCCCGACCGGGTCTTCCCAATTGTCGATGCCGCAGTCTTCGAGTGCGGGTGCCATCATCCGTGCGGTTGCAAGAGAATAAGCCGCGTTCGAGTCAACACGGATTGTCGCATCGTCGCCCAGCGCATTTCGCAGGGCCTCGCACATTGCGATCGCATCGCGCGGGTTAGGGTCGGACATTTTGCCTTCAAAGATTGTCGAACCGTAGGTCTCACGCATCGCGAGGCAGTATGCCACGATGTCCTCGATCGTGGTTTCACCTCCGTGATCGCCGACGCGATCCCGGTATGTGAAGTAATCCGAAAACATCACGTTGTTGCGGACGGCGCCACCAAGGAGATCGACCAGCGTACGGTCCCACGCCTTGCCGCGCAGATCCCAGAGGGCGAGTTCGATGCCGCCAAAGGTTGCCAACGCTGGGTAGTCGGTGATGCTCTGGACGCCCGTGTGATCAGGGAGCACCGCAAGCTCGGCGCCTTGAATGTCGATTGCATCGCGTCCGATGAGCGGCTCGGCAAACCCGGCATTGATGCGGCGCGCAGGCTCTGAACCTGGCGCTTCACCGAGGCCAATCAGACCTTCATTCGTCTCGATTTCGACAATGCTCTGGGTGAACCCCGGAAAGCGGCCGTAAGACCAGACGTATGGCGCATCGAGCGGCACGTTTACCGGCGTCGCGCGAATGGCTGTGATCTTCATCGGCGTGATCCGCGGCTCATGCGACTTCGCCTTGCCGGAGCAAACAACCGCGTTTCACACATCTCGCTCTACCCTGTGCGGCGCAGATAGATCAGCTCATTGGTGTCGACGACGATTCTTTCCCCCGCAGTAATGAACGGCGGCACCATCACGCGCACGCCATTGTCCATGGTTGCAGGTTTGTAAGATGAGGAGGCTGTCTGACCTTTGACCACGGCCTCGGTCTCAACCACTTCGAGCGTGACCTGATCTGGCAGGGCAACACCAATCTGCATGTCTTCGAAACTCTCCACCGTCACCGTCATTCCATCCTGCAGGAAGGCGGCGCGCTCGCCGAGCATATCTTTCGCGATGGTGATCTGCTCGTAGCTTTCCTGGTGCATGAAGACGAGGTTATCACCCTCCTCATAGAGATACTGATATTCGTTCTGCTCGAGACGGACGCGTTCGACATTTTCCGAGGCACGAAAGCGCTCATTGAGCTTGGTGCCCTCAGTCACGTGCTTCAACTCGACCTGCGCGTAGGCCGGGCCCTTGCCGGGTTTGACATGGCTTGTCTTCACCGCGACCCACAGGCCGTTCTTGTGCTGGATGACGTTGCCGGGGCGGATTTCGTTGCCGTTGATTTTCATGAAGCCGACGCCTTGGTAGGAGTTTCCGCGCTTTAAGCGCCGGTTCAGTTTGATGTGTCAAGGTGTGTGGCGGCACGTCGATAGACAGCCAATCCCGATGATGCGGAACGCGAGATGGCGCAAGACAACTCCGAGGCCCTGCGAGCCTTTGACCGTCACGTGGCGCCGCAGTTGCTTCGGCTGGAGAAAGATCGGGAAGCAGCACTGGCGCAGATGGCAAGCCGCCGGTGGCCTGCAATCGTCGGAACCATTGCTGTGACCCTCGGCGGCGCGGGTCTTGGATATATTTTTGACTTCGCTTTTCAGGCAATGCTGTTCGCCGGAGTCCTCGGCGGTATGGGGTTGTGGATCTGGTATGGCGCGCCAGGCGGCGCTTTTGAGGAGGTGCAGCGCACAGCGGTCATGACCGCGATTTGCGACCAAATCGGCGATCTGCGCTATCTCCGAAAGGTGGAGGATAGGTCATTTGACCTCGATCCGTTTCGGGAAGCGAAGGTCATTCCATCGCATTCGTCGCGAGAGCTGGAAGATCTGATTTCTGGCACCTATCGCGGCGCAGATTTCATGCTCGTGGAAGCGAAACTCACGCGCCGAAGCGGAAAAAACAACCGCAGCACCGTCTTCAAAGGCCTGTTACTGCGGATCTCTTTGCCACGACGCGTCATCTCCGGCCCGGTGATCATCACGAAAGACTACGGATCGATGCTGGGCCTCATGAACACCATGGCTGGATGGATGACGCCCGGATCGCGGGTCGCAATCCCCCATGAGGCGTTTGAAGCCGCGTACGAAGTCTACGCCGGAGACTCTGACGAAGCGCTCGCTGTGATCACACCACAGTTTGTCGAGAACTTCCTGCAACTCCCTGACGTCCTCGGCAGCGATAAACTGCTCGCGGCGTTCGAGAACAGCTCATTTCTGCTGTCTGCCCAAGACACATCGCCCTTTCTCGGTGCATTCTCCGTCAACGTTTCGATGCAGGAGTTGCGCGATGTTTTTGTTCAGACGCACGCGGAAACGCGTATCATCCATCGCGTCATTGATCAGTTGCTCGAGGGTGATCGCTATGCACCGAACGCGTCGTCTTTCGACCGTTACAGTTCTCGCAGTGATCGCTATGGGTCTTCCAACGCTTGATGTCCGAGCGGACGACATCACGATCGTGCTGACAGGTGATACGGGATTTTCTCGAAACCATTCGCCTGTGCACCCGAAGGGGGTTCTCAAATTCGGGAAGCGGCCGCCCTTCAAGACCGCGCTCGCGGGGATCGCCGACGAAATTGACGGAGATCTCAATTTCACGAATATCGAAACGGTTGTGACGGATCGCAACGATCTGCGGCGCGACACAAAAGGACAGCGCGGACCATTTAATTTCCGCACACACCCCAATGGGTTGCGTGCACTGGTTGGCGCCGGCTTCAACGTTCTGTCGCTCGCGAACAATCATTCCATGGACTACGGACCGACCGGTCTGCGGGAAACGCTCAAACATGTCGCCGCCCTGCCACGCGATCCGATGCGTCTCGTTGCCGGGATAGGCGAGGATCGCAAGGCCGCCGCGGCTGTCGCCACGACGCGCTTCAAAGGTGTCGACATTGCCTTTGGTGCACTCGGGATCGCAACGAACAATCTCGCCCGACATCGTGCGGGGGAGAACAAACCTGGCCAACTTGCCTATCGCTTTGATGCAGACTTCCGTACGGCGTTGACGCAGCTGCGTAGCACGGCTGCTGACTATCGCATGCTGTCCATCCACTACGGTATCGAAGGGCAGGTGCGTACCGACGCAAGACAGATCAAGGATTGGCGCCGACGTGCGGCGCGGGATGGCGCGATTGATCTCGTGATCGGACATCACGCGCATGTGGTGCGGGCGATCGAGCGTGTTGGCGACGCCCTGGTGTTCTATGGGCTTGGGAATTTTATCCATCACGGCACCGCCAACATGACGCGCAAAGGCATCTGCAAGGACTATGGCCTGGTCGCGCGCATTCACCTCAGGCGTTCCAAGGCCGGTCTCGTCACGCCGCTTGCTGTGGAGGTGCTGCCTGTGACGCAGACGCATATTGCCACGACACGCCTTAAACCCGCGGCGAGCACGGCGCGCATCCATGTGCTGAACTATCTCGCGGGCAAGCTCCCGCAATCGCGCGGCATACCGAAAGCCGAGGGACTTCGCTTCACCCCGCAAAAAGACGGCCGCGGTCTCTACTGTTTCGCTGGTGCGATCGACGCCGAAGCAGGAGGATCGGGCCGCGCCGCATCACTCTGCAAAGGTTGGACACCAGCGCCTCAGCCACCCGCATCGTTGCGCCGTCGCATCGCGCGTTCCTGCGCGCGATGACGCCCGCGCGGTACAATGCGTTTTGCAGCGCTCTGGCGCATGCCACTCATGTGCGGCAGTGGGGAAACGCGGACGTCTGGAAGATCGGCGGGAAGGTGTTTGCGATCGGAGGTTGGAATGCAGCCGATGTGGCGGGCGATAGCCCGAATGCTTTTTTATCCGTGACATTCAAGTGTTCCGACATCAGCTACGACTTGCTGCGCCAACAGGATGGGTGTCGGCCGGCGCCATACCTCGCTTCCCGCGGCATGACGTGGATCCAACGGACGTCCCGGGCTTCGCTGGATGACGCGGGGCTCGAGGCCTATTTGCGCGAAAGCTATCGCCTTGCGTCGCTCAATCTGACGAAAAAACTGCAGCAGGAGCTCGGGCTGAACCAGTCTTGACTGCCCGACCGATTATGCTCTGCGTGCTGCCAACACGACGCCCACAATGATCAACGCGAAGCCCAGGAGGTGATATGTCTCCAACCGCTCGCCCAAGAGCCCGATGGCCATCACACTCCCAAACAATGGCACAAGATGGAGGAAAACGCCGGCACGATTCGCGCCGATCAGCTGCACACCTCGGTTGTAAAGGTTGTAGGAAACAATGGAGGGGAAAATTGCGACATAGAGCACGGCGATGATGGCTTTCCACGACCATGTAAACGGCGCGTACGCCACGTGTTCGATCGCCCAAAGCGGGACGTTGAAGACGACCCCGGCAACAGCAAGGAGAAACGCGAATGTCAGCCAATGCGCGTCCGGCCGATAGCGGAGAAAAACCGTGTAGAGCGACCAACTGACGAAGCCCGCAAGAATGATGAGATCGCCGATATTTAGCGCGAGTTCGAGTAGGGCCCCGAGCGCACCACGGGTTACGACAACGATCACGCCAACCATCGAGGTCGCAATCCCGAGCGCCTGCACAACGGACAACCGATCGCGAAAAATCAGGAATGACGAGGTGACGATCAGGATCGGTGCAGCGGACTGCATGATGAGACCGTTCAACGCTGTCGTGCTGTTCAGCCCAACGTAAGCAATGGTGTTGAACAGGGTCGGCCCAAGCAGGCCAAGAAGAGCGATGATGCCCAGATGACGTTTGACGTCCGGCCAATCGCGACGCAGATGCGGCCAAGCGAATGGAGCCAAAATGGCTGCGGCGGCGACCCATCGCAGCGTCCCAAGTGCAAAGGGTGGGACATCGCCCGCCACCCACTTGCCGACGATAAAATTTCCAGCCCAGAACAGCGGCGTCAGCGTCAGCAACACATAGGCGTTCGCCATCATACGGGACGCAACGCCACTGCCGGCTGAGGCCTCGGCGCGTGCAGGTTTCCGCCCGTGCTGAGGGATTGTCATTTCTAGACTTTCTCCCGCGGAATTTGCTTGTCGCTGAGCATATCAGAGGTGGGGATCGACGTCGCCCGGTCTTTCGTACGCCACGCGTCGACGCGTCTGCCACGTTACGATCAATGAGCTCGATCTGCGGTGATGATTTTTCTTCCATTGTGACCGTCAGCCCACATTCCCGCCACACTTGTGAAGAGTTATGCGTAGCCGTCGGGATTGGTGGGGACTGGACCTGACGAGAGACGCGCATTTGCCGGACAATGTGTTCGTGCGGAATGGGCGACCAGTGCAGGCAACTGCACTTTGGCGCTGGGCTGCGCCTTCCGAACTGCTTCTGGGCGTCCGTCCAGTCGCGCAACACCTCTCCGACAAACGCATCAGTGTTCGCGTAGCGGCATGGCTTGGCCTGCCGTCGTTCTCGGGAGGGGTTTGCGTGCGTACCCGGAGGTTTCGACCATTCAGCCAGACTGTTTGCAAAACGGTCTGGGCTATTTTGCTTCTCTTTGCAGCTAGCGCTGTTCAAACAGAGCAGGCACAGGCTGCCTTCCATACGGTGCAGTCTACGCGGGCTGAACATGCTGCCACGCCGCGCTTTGGACCGGGCATCAAGTCGACCGAACCGGCTAAGGCGTCTCAACGCAGAAGCCGTGGTTCAAGCTTGCGACGCGGCGCACCTGCGAAGACGCAGCAGGGTCTTGGAGCAAAGCGCGCGACGCGCTCACGACCGCGCAGCCGGCTGAAACCCACGTCAGCATCCCGCCCCTCGACGAAGCGCTCTCGCATTCGTGTGGCAGCCAGCAAACGCAAGAAAACGCGCCCCACAAAACGGCGCGCTGCCCCCGCGCCATCGCTTTCGTCGCGTGTGAATTCGGGCCGGGTCGGGCTGATCTCCGGTGGGATTGGCGGAACATATATTCGCATCGCGAGTGATCTCGCGGCCGTGCTGAACTCCGAGGAAGCGCTGCGGATCCTACCAATTGTCGGGCAGGGGTCCGTCCAGAACATCACCGATATTCTCTACCTCAAAGGCGTCGACGTCGGCATCGTGCAGTCCGACGTGTTGGCGTACATCAAGCGCGAGGGCCTGCATCGCAACATCGCCGGTCGCATCCACTACATCACGAAGCTTTACAACGAAGAGTTTCATCTCGTTGGCGGTCGCGAAGTGCGTGACATCCGCGATCTCGAAGGCAAGGCGGTCAACTTCGGCGTGAAGGGTTCCGGCACTTACATGACGGCGACCACGGTTTTCGCGAAGCTCGGGATCAACGTGCGGCCGGTCAGTCATGATCAGGCACTCGCGATCGAAAAGATCCGTATGGGCGAGGTTGCGGCTACGGTGTTCGTCGCCGGCAAGCCGACGACGGCTGTCAGCGATCTCAAAGCGGACTACGGCCTACGGCTGCTCAACGTACCGTATGACGCGGCACTGCAAGACAGCTACTTGCCGGCTCAGTTCTCTGCGGAGGATTATCCGGCGCTGGTGGATGCGGAAGGGCCAGTCCGATCGATCGCTGTCGGCGCAGTGATGGCCGTTTACAACTGGCCGTCTGACACAGATCGATATCGTCGTGTCGCCAAGTTCATCGATACGTTCTTTGCCTCGATCCATGCGTTCCGCAAAGCGCCGCGGCATCCGAAATGGAGAGAAGTCAACCTCGGCGCCGAGCTGCCGGGGTGGACGCGATTTTCTGCCGCGCAAACCTGGCTCGCCGAGAATGCGCTTGAAGGGCGTGATCGCCTCAAGGTGAGCTTTTCGGCGTTCCTCGATCAGAATGTTGCGGCCGCCGACACGTCGATTGGTCCGCTGGATCAGGAGGCGTTGTTCGAGAAGTTTCTCGAATGGCGGCGCGGTCGCGCGGGAGCGCAATAGCTCGCGCGGCAGATTTTTCTCAACACACCGTCATGCATCGACATGGCGCGACCAGGGCTGGACTCACACCATGACTGATAAAATGCATGCAGCCACACGCTGTGATGTTTCCGGGATTGCGCAGGGGGAACAATGCGCCAGGGACAATGCGGCTGCCATACGCAAAACCGTGCTTCACACAACGCGGCTCTCCGACCGGCTGCAGACCGTCGCAGATCAAGCGGGAGGCGGACATGATGGACGAGCGCACGACCTCGATGTGGCCGCGCAGGCCGCGCGGTCAGGCAACACCGGAGCGACGGATGCGCAAACGCGAGACGCGATCATCGATGCACTTAGTCAGAAGATACATCGGATGATGGAGCCGGACGCTCCGCCGCAGAATTCATCGGCGCACGGACCCGCGCAACATCGCCCGTCGCACTCAGGGCAAGATACGCTCCGCGAGCGTGCGGACCCAGCCGCACTGCGGACACCCTATCCCGCCGAGCAACCTATGTTTGCGCCACGCGCCGCACTGCCAGGGCCGACAACGCAATCGTCGTCGGCGCCACCGCTGGCCAGTTTTCATCCGCAACGCTATCCAGAAACAGCAGTTTCGGCGGAATACGATGGCACGGGCGATGCCCATGCTTCCGAGCAATCAACAGCCATTTTGATCCCGCAGTCATTGCCCCGAGCCGGGCATGAGGGACTCGCGGACGCGCGCGATGAGATGCCGGAGTGGTTGTCGCGCTCAAACGATGACGACCTTGATGCGCCGCGCCGAGGCAACACGCTCATGCTGTGTCTTGGAACCATGTTTCTTTCGATACTCGCGGGCTATGGCGGCGCTCAATTCCTGAAGCACAGCACAGGAGCACTGGGCACTGGAGCATCACCCTTCGACGAGGTTCGGCAGGCATCAGCCTCGCTTGGTTTCGGTCACACCGCCAGCGACGCCGCGATCGACGATGCGCCACGTAGGCGTACACTGCCAGCCGCCGGACTTGTTTCGGACATTGGACAGGGCGAAGCGAGCGCTCCAGGCGACGCCTCAGCTAATTCCGATCAGGTTTTCGCTACAGCGACATCTGCGAGCGTGGAGCGCGACGATGCGACTCCCGCCGAGATGGAAGCGCTCCTCGAAGCGCGGCGGGAGACAACGGAGCCTTCAAAGAACACGCTTGAACTCTCGGCACTGGCTTCCGGTAACGACACACAGGTAGCAGAGAAAAAACCATCAAGACCCGCGACCAATATCACACCTGAGACAGCTGATCGGCTGATGACGCGCGCCTCGCGGTTGCTGCAATCCGGCGATGTGGCGGCGGCGCGGCTTATTCTCCGCCATGTGGCCGAGACGGGTAGCGGTCCGGCGGCGCTGATGCTGGCACATGCCCACGATGAAACATGGCTCGATGCAAACACACCGGGAAGTGTGCCCGGCAATCGCGACATGGCTGCGCGTTGGTATGCCATGGCTCGCGAACGCGGTGTCAGCGATGCAGCCCGATATCTGGCGGCGCTGCAGGCACGGCAATGAGTACTTCGCAGTCAGAGACTGTCGCTCAGTCCAGTGGCGTGATGTGATAACCAGCGCGGGGGAAGTGGATGCAAATTTCGCCCACCCTCGGGTCGTCGCGGAGAATGCTGACGACTTCTTTTGAGATCGACTGGAGGGCTCCCTTTACGGACGGGTCCCCGCCATCGCCAAGCGGCGTGATTGCGGCGCGCTCTCCGGGTTTGAGGCCCTGCGGATCAAGCGGATCGCTCGCCATACGCGTCGAGGACTTGGCATCGCGCGCAATGTCGAGGGCTGCAGTACTCTCGAGGTCGCTTGGCGTGCCGTGACCCAGAGCGGCGACCCGCGCTTCCATCGCTTCGAGCGCCGGATACTGCGATAGCAGCTTCGGGCCTTCCGCATAGCGCCCGCGCAGAAACCAGATGACGTGATAAGCGGTCAGATCAAGCAGACCTGGCGCGCTGCCGGTGAGGAATTTTCGTCCGTCGCTCAGCTGCGCCTCCAGTCGTGCGTAGACGACATTGAGCTGCGCGAGGGTGTGCGGGAGCGCTGTAGCTTCTGCTTCCAGGTCGAAATCAGGACCGAAATACAGCCGCCCGCGATCCTGAGCCAACGCTTCGGGGACATTTGCAAGATCGCCGCAAATTGCCATGCGCACCGTGTCCAGAAACACCGTGTCCTCGATCATCCGCGCGGCCAGTGTGTGGGTTGCGATGTCACCGTTGGGGAACAGTGTCGGTCGCGGAATGCGCCGCTCGAGCTCCTGCAAAATACACTGACTGTCGCAATAGATGTCGGCGCCGATCTGCATAACGGGGGTACGGCGATACCCTCCGGTGAGAGGCATGAGGTCAGGCTTGGGCGGGATGCGCGGTATCTCGACCGCGCGCCAAGTGACTGACTTCAATCCCAGTGCCGCACGGACCTTCTCCGCGACGGGTGACTGCGGGTAGTGATGGAGGATAATGTTGGACATCTGCGGGCCTTCTTTCGGCGGCTAGCGCGCGGTGTAGTCGTCATCACTCACGGGCTCCTGCCACGTGACATTGCTGCCATCCAGCGCTTCCTGAATAGCAATATGGGTCATTGCGGTTTCAGGAGCGGCGCCGTGCCAGTGACGCTCGTGCGGCGGGATCCAGATTGTATCGCCGGCCCGGATCACCTGAATGGCCTCGCCCTCGGTCTGGAAAAGCCCTGTACCATGCAGGACATAGAGCGTCTGACCGAGCGGATGCGTATGCCAGTTTGTGCGCGCGCCCGGTGCGAACGCGACCCGCAGTGCACGCACACGTGCAGGCTCGGGCGCCTCGACGATCGGATCGACGCTCACGCTTCCTGTAAAGTAGGCCGGGTCACCGGGGCGGGTCGGGCGATCGCCGTTGCGATAGTGATCCATGAGAGACCTTTCGGGTGTGGGATATGAGAACGTCGGTCGAAGTCAGCCGAGACTAGGGGCCGGTCTTGAGGCCCGCGGTCACGAGAACCGTGATCAACATGAACGCCATGCCAGCAACTGCGAGCTTCCATGCGTCCTGTCGTCGTTCAAGGCCGCGCCAGCCGAGTGGCCGGATCATCTGAATGCAGGCGACGCCGGCAAAAAAGAGCATGACCAGTTTGTACACGGCGCGGCTTTCTCTTGGGACACGTATGCGGCGATCGCACTTGGGGGCAGAACACGACGCGTTGATCGCGCGCACGCCTCTTGTTTGCCGAATTCAGCGGCAGTATGGCGGCGCGGCGACGTCAATCAACCGAAAACCGGCATCCATGGCTGCACAGATTTCCCGACCCCGGCTGCTTGTTACCGCGGGCCTGCAACAGGACCTGCCGGACGCGGCGACATTCGAAGCTGCGCTCAAGGCGGGTGACATTGCTTCAGCGGTGATTGGTCCTGCGGCAGATGCCGGGCTCGTCGGCCTGCTGCAAGGCTATGGCGTGGCGGTGCTGATCGCAGATGAAGCGGCGACAGCGCTTGAGCTCGGAGCGGACGGGGTTCACCTGACCGCTCAAATCGCAAGCGTTGAAACGCTTGATGCGGCGAAACTGATGCTCGGCGCGGATGCAATCGTTGGTACGGCGTGCGGTGCGGACCGTCACCGTGCGATGCTGCTCGCAGAAGCCGGTGCCGACTATATCGCTTTTGATATCACGGATGATATTGAACTGGCGCTTTGGTGGGCGACTGTATTCGAAGTGCCGGCGGTGACGCTTGGACGACTGAATGAGGCCACAGCCACCAGGCTTGCCGCCAACGGTGTCGAGTTTCTTGGCGTCGATACAGATGTCGCGCATATCCGGGCAATCGATGCAATTGCTGCGGCGCATCCTTTTGAGGAGGTTTAATCTGATGCGGACCGGTGTGTTCGTTGCGACGGTGAAAGCGTTCATCACAATGGCCGCAGCCATTGTGTTTGCAGCGCCAACGCCGGTGCGTGCCGAAACGAGTTCCTGGTCGCAGCGCACCACGACGGAAACACCTGCGGCGAAGCCGGAGACGAAACGCAAGACCAAGCCGAACGCCCGCGCAAAGCCTGCGCGTCGCAAGACCGTCAAGACAAAGGCGACATCCGCTGCGAATGACACGCCCGCGGCGCCTTCCGAAACAGGCGCTGACCCGGCATTTGCCGCGTTCCAGAGCTCACACTTTCTCACGGCGCTTGAGCGGGCGCGCACGGCCGCTCATGACGGCGACCCGGCCGCCCATACGTTGGTCGGGCGCATTCTTGAAGAAGGTCTTGGCGTGCCCCGTGATCCGGCAACGGCTGCCAAATGGTACGCCCGTGCGGATGCGCTCGGGGATGAAAATGGTGCGTTTGCTCTCGGGGTGCTGCATGCCACCGGCGTCGGTGTAGAGAAAAATGCAGTGCGCGCTGCGGACTTTTTTGCCAAGGCCTCCAAACGCGGGCACATCGGAGCCACGTATAATCTTGCCCTTGCCTATCTCTCGGGTACCGGGCGCGCGATCGATGAAGACGGCGGGGCGCGTCTTATGAAACGTGCGGCAGAGGCTGGCGACAAGACAGCCCAGTACGATCTCGGCGCGCTTTACGCCAAAGGGTTCGGCGTAATACAGAGCGAGGCTCAGGCCGCGCTCTGGACTGGAAAGGCTGCCGCGGCCGGGCTCGTTTCTGCGCAGCTCGACTATGCCGTAATGCTGTTCAAGGGACGTGGCGTGGCGAAAAACATTAAGCGCGCAGCGTGGTATTTTCGCTCCGCCGCTGAACGCGGCAACCCCGTGGCGCAAAACCGCCTCGCACGGCTTTATGCCGTCGGCGTCGGCGTTCCACAATCGCGGGTGGACGCTGCGACGTGGCATATGCTGGCGCGGGCACAAGGCGTCTCAGATTTCAAGCTGGATGTGATCGTCTCGAGGCTTTCAGATGACATTCGTGAAGATGTCGCCCAGCGGGTTGCGTCCTACGTCGACCGGTCGATGCTGAATAGGTAGTGTTAGCGCGAAGCGTCGGCTGACTTGTAAATGGCTGGAACTTGGCGAATATTAATAATACACTGCGTTTTACCATCATGTCGCTGATGCGGCGATGGCCGATTGCGATGCTCTTTCTTTTCCTTTCAGCGGGGTACTCGCTCTGGAATCCGTTGGAGATCGCAACTTCGACCACACCGAGCGCGATGATTCTCGACAGCGTCATCGAAGCTTTATGGATCAGCATTCTTGCATACGCGATTCATGAAAATGTCTTCGATTTTTTTGAGTTAAAGCCACTTAAGACAGTCAGAAGTTTCCTCATCTTCTTTGTTCGATCGTTAGTACTATCCGTCGCCTCGCTCATGGTGATAATGCCGTTGATATTGTCCATGGAATCCTATGAGAGCATGCCAACCATCATCATCGCGCTTCATTTGCTAGCTCTGCTTGTATCGATCACAGTCCTGTTTTCACTTTACGCAAAGTTTGGCACATGGCTGCCAGCTAGCATCGTTGAGGTGCGCTCAAGCATTTCAGATGCGTGGCGACGCGGGCGAGAAACCAGTTCTCGCGCATTCCGCTCCCTCTTGTGGGTTCTCATTTCAGTGTTTTTACCGGCTTTGATAGCTATGGTATTGGTGAGCAATCTCTACCTTTCGCATATCGATGAATTCTCGACAGATGATCTTTCGATCTTTGAAGATATTGTTTTAAATGTCTGCGTTGGCGTCATAATGGCTGCCGACGCCGTTATTTTCTCCCGGGCGTATTTGGTGGCCGAGGGAGTTATCAAACACCAGGCGCAACCTGACGTCGCATGACTAAAAAAGCCGGGCGGAGGGCCCGGCTTTCTGGTTTCGCCGCGTTGCACAGCGTGCCTAGTGCAGAAGCTGACCGCCAGCGCCGGCGTCATCGGTGCGGCTGGCGAGGCCGGGGCCGAAGCCGGACAAGTCAGGCATCACGATCTCGCTGCCGTTGATGACGAGTGTTCCATTGCCGGTCGTAATGTTGACCGTCTCACCGTCGCGAACCTTTCCTGCGAGCAGCAATTCGGCAAGCGGGTCCTGCACCGCTTTCTGGATGACCCGCTTCAGTGGCCGAGCGCCATAGGCTGGATCATAGCCCTTATTCGCGAGCCATGTTCGGGCGTCGTCGTCCAGTTTGAGCGTGATCTTGCGATCAGCCAAGAGCTTGTGCAGACGCGCAAGCTGGATGTCGACGATCGCTGCCATCTGGTTGCGCTGGAGGCGGTGGAACAGGATGATTTCGTCAAGCCGGTTGAGAAATTCGGGACGGAAACTTGCTCGCACGACACCCATGACCTGCTCGCGGACATTATCCACATCATCACCCTCATCGAGACCGACAAGATACTCCGCGCCCATGTTCGACGTCATGACGATCAGCGTGTTGCGGAAATCGACCGTCCGCCCCTGCCCATCCGTCAAGCGCCCATCATCGAGCACCTGCAAAAGCACGTTGAACACGTCCGGATGTGCCTTCTCGATCTCGTCGAAGAGGATGACCTGATAGGGGCGTCGGCGAACCTGCTCCGTCAGCACCCCACCTTCCTCATAACCAACGTAACCCGGAGGCGCGCCGATCAGGCGGGCCACAGAGTGCTTCTCCATGAACTCGGACATGTCGATGCGGACCATCGCTTGGTCGTCGTCAAAGAGAAACGCGGCCAGTGCCTTCGTCAGCTCGGTTTTGCCAACGCCTGTCGGGCCCAGGAACATAAATGAGCCGATCGGGCGGTTCGGGTCCTGCAGCCCGGCGCGGGCGCGTCGCACAGCCGTCGAGACGGCGGTGACCGCTTCGTCCTGGCCGATAACACGACGTGCCAGCTCATCCTCCATGCGGAGGAGTTTATCGCGCTCGCCCTCCAACATCTTGTCGACAGGGATACCCGTCCAGCGCGAAACGACCTGCGCGATGTGATCAGGCTGCACGGACTCTTCCAGCATCAACCCGCCGTCCGGGCTTTCGGTCTGCTCTGCGCTCTCGGCGTCTGCGAGGCGGGCCTCAAGCTGCGGGATCGTGCCGTATGACAGCTCGCCAGCGCGGGCGAGATCGCCACTCCGCTGCACCCGTTCAAGCTCGATGCGCGCGGCATCCAACTCCTCTTTCAACTTCTGTGCGCCGGCGAGACGATCTTTTTCTCCTTCCCACCGCTGGGTGAGCGTGGCGGACTCATCTTCTAAGTCCGCAATCTGACGCTCGAGATCAGAGAGCCGTTCTTTCGACGCGTCATCGTCTTCCTTGCGCAACGCCTCACGCTCGATCTGCATCTGGAGCAGTCGGCGATCGAGTTCATCGAGTTCTTCCGGTTTGGAGTCGACCTGCATCCGCAATCGCGAGGCAGCCTCATCAATGAGATCGATGGCTTTGTCCGGCAGGAAGCGATCCGTGATGTACCGGTTTGAGAGTGTCGACGCGCTGACCAGCGCCGTATCGGTAATGCGTACGCCGTGGTGCAGCTCATATTTCTCCTTGAGGCCGCGGAGGATGGAGATCGTGTCCTCGACAGTCGGCTCGGCAACGAACACCGGCTGGAACCGGCGTGCCAGTGCCGCATCTTTCTCAACGTGCTTCCGGTATTCATCGAGTGTCGTGGCGCCGATACAGTGGAGCTCGCCACGGGCCAAAGCCGGTTTCAGCAGGTTGGACGCGTCCATCGCACCATCTGTCTTTCCCGCGCCGACGAGTGTGTGCATCTCATCGATGAACAGGATAATCCGACCATCCTCGTTCTCGACTTCAGACAAAACCGCTTTCAGACGCTCTTCGAACTCGCCGCGATACTTCGCGCCCGCGATCAACGCGCCCATGTCGAGCGACATGAGCGTGCGCCCTTTAAGGCTATCAGGCACGTCGCCATTAGCGATGCGTAGCGCGAGGCCTTCGGCAATCGCGGTCTTACC
>JBCBXF010000003.1:0-30937 GCA_039816705.1 Pseudomonadota bacterium
CACCCAAACTGGAGGCCTTTGACGACGAGCTGGAGCGTTGGATCGACGTGACCTGGGACGTCGATCCGGAGCGGCCGGAACGGTATCCGGCCCGCATCCACGTGGTTGTCATCAATGCGCCAGGGTCGCTCGGGAGCGTTGCGACTGCAATCGGGGAAGCCGATGCCAATATCGATAATCTCCGCATGCATCGCGTTGCTGCGGACTATACCGATACGGTCATCGACCTTGAGGTTTGGGATCTCAAGCATCTCAATCAGGTGATGTCGGTTTTACGCCGGCTTGATGTGGTCAATCGTGTGACCCGTCACTTTGGCGACGATGATCGGTCCCCCTTGTCGACGCCGAACATGCCGCACGGCGCGGTCACGAGCGGGGCGTCGGTCGGGCGACCCAATCAGGCGGCCCTCGATGCAGGACGGGACGCACAACAGTCGGTCGCTTAACGCGGTGTTCTCTCTAAGCTGATATGGTGCAGCGTGAAGACTGTTGCGCGTTTCAATGTGCGCGCTGCCGTTGCATTCCGGCATGCCCGTTTGCATCTGCGGTGCAGGCAAATCTGGATCGCGCTTGTGCGCAACGTTGTGAGAGACGACAGAAGACGAGCGCCGCAAGACATCGGCACCGCGAAGACTTGAGTGCAGGGCAGACGCGAACATGCTGTTCAAACGCCGCAAACCGCCGGGCTGGGGAGAGACGGTCCGCGTTGCGCTCTGGCCGCGGCGCAGCTGGAGCCGATCCGTCCAGTACATGATGCAGCGTGTTTGGCGCCTGCAGGGGACGCCGGAGTTCATCGCACTTGGCTGCGTGTGCGGCATGTTTGCGTCGTTCACGCCGTTCGTCGGGTTCCACTTCGTTGTCGCCGGCGTGCTTGCATACGTATTCCGTGCCAGCATTTTGGCCTCAGCGATCGGTACCTTCGTCGGTAACCCGCTGACGTTTCCATTCATCTGGTATGGAACTTACGCAGTAGGCAACTTCATCCTCGGCGGTTCGGGCGATTTTAGTATCGGCGAACTTCAAGCCGGTTTTGGCGCAATGATGACCGGTATCCTGACCTTCTCATCAAGCGCATTTACTGCGGCCGTCGATACAATCTGGCCGCTTGTGAAGCCGATGCTGGTAGGTGCGCCGATCCTCGGTCTGCCGTTTTGTGGGGTCAGCTATTTCGTGATCAAGCGAATGGTGATTGCGTATCAGGCGAAAAGGCGCGAGCTTCGCAATCTTGAACGGGCCGAGATGACCACCGGCTCATAGACGCCTGATAATCTGTAACGTCGCGTGGGTGAGTGGATGACAGCCAGACCGAATACCAGCGCGCAACCGCTACGCCTCGGTATCAATATCGATCATGTCGCGACGGTGCGGAATGCGCGTGGCGGGCCACATCCTGATCCGGTACGTGCGGCGCTCCTCGCCCAACAGGCGGGTGCAGACGGTATCACGGCGCACTTGCGCGAAGACCGTCGCCATATCCGCGATGAGGATATGGCGCACATTCGTGCAGCTGTTTCACTGCCGCTCAACTTCGAGATGGCGGCCACGCCCGAGATGCAGGCCCTTGCGCTTGCAACGCAACCGAACGCCTGTTGTCTTGTGCCGGAGCGGCGCGAGGAGGTGACGACGGAAGGTGGTCTCGACGTCGCCGGCAATCATGAGGCAATGGCCGACTTTGCCACTGTTCTGCGCGACGCCGGTATTCGGGTTTCCCTTTTCATTGATGCGGACCCAGCGCAAATCGAGGCGGCAGCGATAATCCATGCGGATATCGTGGAGCTGCATACCGGACCGTACTGCGATGCCGTTCTGGACGGAGATCAGGCGCGCATCGCTGAGGAACTTGCGCGATTGCATGCGGGGGCTCGGCAGGCTGCAGCGGCGGGGCTTGAGGTGCACGCTGGGCACGGGCTGACATATGACAGCGTGTCGGCGATTGCGTCCATGACCGAGGTCGTTGAGTTGAACATCGGCCACTTCCTCATTGGCGAGGCGATTTTCACTGGATTACCCGAGGCTGTGCGGCGCATGAGAGTGTTGATGGATGATGCGCGGGCGTCGTCTGATGCGCGCGCATCGACCGCAGCATGATCCTTGGGCTCGGCAATGATCTGATCGACATCCGGCGGATTGAGCGGTCCCTTGAAACCTATGGTGATCGCTTCACGCATCGATTGTTTACGGATGTCGAGCGTGAGAAATCAGATCGCAGGGCGCAGCGTGCGGCATCCTATGCCAAGCGTTTTGCGGCCAAAGAGGCTTGTTCGAAAGCGCTTGGGACAGGGATTGCGCGGGGCGTGTACTGGCGCGATATGGGGGTGGTGAACCTGCCCGGGGGGCGACCGACGCTGGCGTTGACCGGTGGCGCGCGCAAAATCCTCGACGAGATGACGCCGGATGGCCACCGCGCCCAGATCGACTTGACGATCACGGATGATTTTCCGCTTGCGCAAGCCATAGTGATCATCTCCGCCGTGCCGGAATGAACCTGAACGTCACATCGTAACCACGGACGCGTGTCTCGTTACGCAGCCTTCATTGCCGCCGCGGGGGGGAACCGCTAAGACGTCGGCGACACACCGCGCACGATGATTTGCTGTCTTCGGGGTGCTCTTTCGAGAGGGATACGATGAGCGTGGATACTGACGCCGATCAGGGCGAAGAGCGCGGCAGTGCTGTGGGCGAGACGGTGCGCATCATCATCCACGCGCTTTTGCTTGCGGTGCTCGTGCGGCTGTTTCTGTTCCAGCCGTTCAACATTCCATCGGGTTCGATGAAGTCGACATTGCTGGTCGGCGACTATCTCTTCGTCTCGAAATATAGCTACGGCTATTCGAAATACTCATTTCCCCTGAGCCCGGATATTTTCTCCGGCCGAATTTGGTCTGGCACGCCCGAGCGTGGCGACGTCGCGGTCTTCCGTCTGCCGACGGACACCAACATCGACTACATCAAGCGCGTCATCGGCCTGCCGGGCGACACAGTGCAGATGCGTGACGGTCAGCTCTTTCTGAATGGTAAAGCTGTGCCGAAAGAGCCGGTTGCGGGCTTCACCGACGATGATTTCAGGAATGGTTTTGGAACAGCGCCAACGATCCGCCGTTTCAAGGAAACGCTGCCAAATGGCGTGTCCTATTCGGTCCTGGATGCGCGCCCGTCAGGTGCCGACAACACAGCGGAATATCGTGTCCCCGAGGGGCACTATTTCATGATGGGTGACAATCGCGACAACTCGACGGATTCCCGCTTTCAGCGTGAGGTCGGGTTTGTGCCGCTTGAGAACTTCATTGGCCGCGCGGAAGTTATCTTCTTTTCGGCGGATCGCGATTTCCGGATCTGGCGGTTCTGGGAATGGCCGTTGACGGTTCGTTTTTCGCGCTTCTTTGACGGTGTGGATTGAGCGTGGCTGCGATGGTTCTCATCACCGCCGGACCATCATCGGGTGCGGTGTCGCATGCCTGACTATCGTCGTCTCGAGGATCGGCTTGGATACACCTTTCGGGATGGCAAGTGGCTGCGCCGCGCGCTTGTGCATTCGAGTGCGCGCACCCGCAAAGACATTGATCGCGACAACGAGCGGCTCGAGTTTCTGGGCGATCGCGTACTCGGCTTGACGATCGCCGACATTTTGTTCCGCCAGTTTCCAGACGCAAACGAAGGTGCGCTGGCACGCACGTTCAACACGCTTGTGCGCAAGGAAACTTGTGCTGACGTGGCAATCGATGTCGGTGTGGGGGCGTATCTCGAGCTTGGCGGTGGCGAAGTGAAAGGAGGTGGGCGGCGCAAAGCGGCGATCCTTGGTGATGCGTGTGAAGCGCTGCTCGGGGCGGTCTTCGTCGATGGGGGGTTTGATGCAGCTCACGGCGTGATCACGCGGCTCTGGGGCGCGCGGCTCGACATTGAGGAAGAAACGCCGGCTGACGCCAAGACCGCCTTGCAGGAATGGGCACAGGGGCGCGGTCTTTCCCTCCCACGCTATCACGAGGTTGATCGTTCCGGCCCGGACCATAAGCCGGTCTTTACAACTGAAGTGGTCATTGATGGGCTTGAAGTCGGACGTGGCGTTGGTGTCAGCAAGCGACACGCGCAACAGGCAGCGGCACATGCCGTGCTTGTCCGTGAAGGGGTGTGGGGCCCGAGCGCAGATGATGACTGAGGAAGAGGGTGGTGCGGAAACGATCGTCGACCAAGCGGTCGGCGAAGCTGTGCCGGTGGAGCGTCAGCGCTGTGGCGTCGTCGCGCTTCTTGGAGCGCCGAACGTCGGCAAATCAACGCTGGTGAACCAACTCGTGGGCGCCAAGGTCTCGATCGTCACGCATAAGGTGCAGACGACGCGCGCGCGGGTGCGCGGTGTGCTGACGGAGGGTGATGCGCAGATCGTCCTTGTCGACACACCGGGGATTTTTACGCCGCGACGGCGGCTTGATCGCGCAATGGTTGAAGCCGCTTGGGCTGGCGCGGAAGACGCGGACATCGTGCTCTTCATCGTGGACGCCGCGAAGGGGCTCGACGAGGACGGTGAACGAATACTCGGGCGATTGGCGCAGGCGCGGGGGCCGGTTGTTCTCCTGTTGAACAAGATCGATCTGATCCAGAAGGACAAGCTGCTGCAACTTGTGGCGCAGATCACGGAAACTCAGGATTTCGATGAGACCTACATGATCTCGGCGCTCGGAGGTGACGGTGTCGCTGATCTTCGCGATTATCTCTCCGCACAGATGCCGTCCGGGCCGTGGCTCTTTCCGGATGACGATCTGAGTGATCTGCCGATGCGGATGCTGGCCGCCGAGATTACGCGCGAAAAGCTTTATCTCCGTCTGCATCAGGAATTGCCCTACGCATCGACGGTGGAGACCACGGAATGGAAGACGCTGCGGGATGGCAGTGCACGGATTGAGCAGACGATCTTCGTCGAGCGTGCCAGTCAAAAGCAGATCGTGCTTGGCAAGTCCGGGCGAACGATCAAGGCCATTTCCAGTGAGGCGCGCACGGAGCTGCGCGATATTGTCGGCACGGATGTTCATCTGTTCCTGTTCGTGAAGGTGCGCGAGAACTGGGGTGACGATCCCGAGCGGTTCCGCGAAATGGGCCTCGAATTTCCGAAGGCGTGAGTGCGATGGTGGTGATTGATGCGGAGGCGGAGATTTTCACGCTGGTGAATGTGTTCACCGTCGCGAAGGGACGGCAGGATGCGCTGATCGATCTGCTTTCAAGTGCGACTGACGACGTGATTTCGCGTCAGCCCGGATTTCTATCCGCCAGCTTTCATGCCGGTGACGATGGGCGAACCGTCATCAATTATGCGCAATGGGAGCGGCGTGCAGACTGGGAGGCGATGCTTACTGTGCCAACCGCCGAAGCCCACATCGCCGAAGTGCAGGCGATGATTGAAAGCTTTCAGTCCACGCCGTGCCGCGTCCGTGTCAGCCACGCTGCCTGAAGACGGTGCACGCTCAGTAATCATCACCGGCGTATCGGTGTGGTTTGTCCACGTCGTCATGTCGTTCGATGAATGCGGCCCAGACGTTTCCGGGACGCCAGATACTTTCCATCCTTGCGCCTGCCGCCTCAATGTCCCCGCCTAGACCACTTCTGGCCCGCTTGTAGAAAAAGGCCGAGACCCGCGCGTTATAGATACAGTGAACATGGAGCGGGTAGACGGCCGCTTCGTTCATCGCATCGCAGAAAGCCGTAAAGTCTCCGTCGGTTGGGTTTTCGAACTCGACCGGGATGTGGATGTAGGTGATGCCGTGCGCGGTGACGCTGGCCTGCTCGTCCTCAAGGCTACCCTTGTTGTGATGGGGGGCGAGGTTGATGATGGTGCGCACACCGAGCGCGGCAATCTCGCCAAGCTCGGCTTCACTCGGCTGACCTGACGATGTGATCCGTGCGTCATGCCTGCGCCAGTTAATGATGTGATCCAGGTCCATCTTTTGCCACGTCCTCAATCGTGTCCCCGGTACGTGTGCGGACTGCTGAACCGCTTCTAGAGCCCCAGCTTGTCCTTGAGCACGAGCGGCACGCCGCTAGGGGTTGCGCAGACGGTGACGCCTGCTGCTTCCAATGCAGCTTTTTTGCCCGCGTAACTGCCTTTGTTGCCCATGACGATCGCGCCGGCGTGGCCCATCTTCTTGCCTGGCGGCGAGGCGGCGCCGGCGATGAAAGCGGCGATTGGCTTGCTCATGCCCTTGGCGTACTCGGCAGCGTCTTCTTCCATGGAGCCGCCGATTTCACCGACGAGCGCGATCGCGACGGTTTTTTCGTCCTCATCGAGCGAGCGGAGCGCGTCTGTCGTCGTGGTGCCAATGATCGGGTCACCGCCAATGCCGACAAAGGCCGAGACGCCCATGCCGTTCTGCACAACGTTGAGGCAGAGGAGTGTGCCGAGGGAGCCGGAGCGCGAGATCACGCCGATGTTGCCCGGCTTGAAAACATGCGGGTTGAACGCCGGCATGAAGCCGACGAAGCACTCACCGGGCGTCACGAGGCCTGCGGTGTTCGGCCCGATGATTTTTGTGCCCGCCGCTTTCGCCGCCGCCATGACTTCCATCACGTCCTGGACGGGGACGTGTTCCGTCATGATGACAAGTTTCTTGATGCCGCCTTGTATGGCGTCGAGCGCTGCGGCCTTCACACCGAGCGGAGGAATAAACAGGACGGAGACATCGATCTGCGTTTCCGCCGCCGCATCTTTTGCCGAACCCCAAACCGGCAAGTCGAGGTGTTGCGTGCCCGCCTTTTTCGGGTTTACGCCACCGATGATTTTTGTGCCGTAGTCGCGCATGCGCTCGGCCCAGAAGGTGCCTTGCTTGCCTGTGATGCCCTGGACGAGGACGGTTTCGTTGCCGCGGATGATCATTGTGCTGCTCCTCCGTTGGCAGCTTCGACGGCGGCCTTCACGGCGTCGTCCATCAGGTCAAAAGGTTCGAGGCCGAGACGATCGCGGACCATCTGCTGGGCTTCTTCTTCGCCGGTGCCGTGGATGGTCCAGAAGACGGGGATGTCCGGTTTGAGGTCTTCCCACGCGTTCAGGATGCCGTCTGTCATCACATCGCAGCGGGCGAAGGCGCCACAGAAATTGACGAGCAGGGATTTTACATCCGGGTTGGCGAGCACGAGTTGCAACGCTTCGGTGCCCTTGGTGTAGCTCTCGCCACCGATCTCGAGGAAGTTCGCTGGCGCGCCGCCGTAGTGCCGCACGGCGTCCATCGTCGTCATCGTCAGACCGGCGCCGTTCGCCAACACGCCGACGTTGCCCTCGAACTCGAAGAACTTCAGGTCGAGTTCCTTGGCGCGGGCTTCGAGACCGGTCACCTTGTCGGGGGTGCCGTGCGCAGCCAGTTCCTCGCGGCGTTTGATGGCACTGTCGTCGAGTGTGAACTTGCAGTCGAGGGCGATGAGTGAGCCGTCGTCGGTCTGAACGAGTGGATTGATCTCCATCAATTCAGCGTCGTTCGCGCGGTAGGCGTCGTAGAGTTTCGAGAGAACAAGCGCGAGGGCAGGCGCGTTGCCGAGGCCCATCTTCGCGAGCGCAGTCGTGATTTCGGTCAGGTCGCAGCCTTTCGAGATGTCGATCGGAATGCGGGCGAGTTTGTCCGGGTGTTCCTCGGCAATTTCCTCGATGTCCATGCCGCCCTCGGGCGAAAAGAGCATCAGTGGTCCCTTGCTCTCGGCGTCATTGAGCACAGCGGCATAGAATTCGCGGGCAATTGGCACCTGCCCCTCGATGAGCAACGTCTCGACCTCGTGCTCGCCGATGGTCATGCCGAGGATGCGGGTTGCGGCGGTTTCGGCTTCCTCGGGTGTGCTGCAAACCGCAATGCCGCCGGCCTTGCCGCGTTTGCCGGTGGGAACCTGTGCCTTCACGACGCACGCGCCGATTTTCTGAGCTGCCGCGCGTGCGTCCTCGACCGAAGTGACGACCTCGCCCGGCGGCGTGGCGATGCCAGCAGCGCGAAGCAGCGGTTTGCCCGCGTGTTCGTTGAAATTCATGGGGTCCCCTGACGGCTGACACGACGTTCGACAGGGC
Organism: Pseudomonadota bacterium; assembly: GCA_039816705.1. Classification (GTDB taxonomy): domain Bacteria; phylum Pseudomonadota; class Alphaproteobacteria; order Rhizobiales; family CALHAX01; genus CALHAX01. The sequence continues at coordinate 8,027 of JBCBXF010000003.1, forward strand.
GCGTTATGCGAAGCACGCGTCCGGCGCGCAAGGGGGTGAAACGCGTTGCGACTCGTTCAAGCCGCAACGCGTGTGGATTGCTCGTTTATGTGTCGGCCTGCCCGGACTGTTCAGCCGTTTTCGTCTGCTCGAGGGGCACATAAAGCTCTCCGCCTTCGCGGAACTTTTCGGCCATGGCTTCCATGCCTTCTTTCTGCGCCTCGGCGCGGATGTCGTGCGAGATCCGCATGGAGCAGAATTTTGGTCCACACATCGAGCAGAAGTGCGCGACCTTGTGGGCTTCCTTCGGCAGCGTCTGGTCGTGGAAGTCCCGCGCGGTCTCGGGGTCGAGCGCGAGGTTGAACTGATCTTCCCAGCGGAACTCAAACCGCGCGCGTGAGAGGGCATCGTCACGGATTTGAGCGGCGGGGTGGCCCTTTGCGAGGTCGGCGGCATGTGCGGCGATTTTGTAGGTGATGACGCCGGTTTTCACGTCGTCACGGTCGGGCAGGCCGAGATGTTCTTTCGGCGTGACGTAGCAAAGCATTGCGGTGCCGAACCATCCGATCATTGCGGCGCCAATGCCTGATGTGATGTGGTCGTAGCCCGGCGCGATGTCTGTCGTCAGTGGCCCCAACGTGTAGAACGGCGCCTCGTCGCAAACCTCGAGCTGCTTTTCCATGTTCGCCTTGATCTTGTGCATCGGCACGTGACCCGGGCCTTCGATCATCACCTGACAGTCTTTGGCCCAGGCGATCTTGGTCAGCTCGCCAAGGGTCTCGAGTTCGGCGAACTGTGCCTCGTCGTTGGCGTCGGCGATCGAGCCCGGCCGCAGCCCGTCACCAAGCGAGAAGGTCACGTCATAGGCGCGCATGATGTCGCAGATCTCGGCGAAGTTTTCGTAGAGGAAGCTTTCCTTGTGATGGTGCAGGCACCACTTCGCCATAATCGAGCCGCCGCGTGAGACGATGCCGGTGGTGCGTTTCACCGTCAGCGGCACGTGATGCAGGCGGACGCCAGCGTGGATGGTGAAATAATCGACGCCCTGTTCGCACTGCTCGATGAGCGTGTCGCGATACACCTCCCACGTCAGGTCTTCGGCAATGCCGTTCACCTTTTCGAGCGCCTGATAGATCGGCACTGTGCCGATCGGAACCGGCGAATTGCGGATGATCCATTCACGGATGTTATGGATGTTGCGGCCGGTCGAGAGGTCCATGACATTGTCGGCGCCCCAGCGGATCGCCCAGACCATCTTGTCGACTTCATTCGCCATTGAGGACGTGACGGCTGAGTTGCCAATGTTGGCGTTGACCTTCACGAGGAAGTTTCGGCCGATGATCATCGGCTCGACTTCCGGGTGGTTGATGTTGGCCGGGATCACGGCACGGCCGCGGGCGATTTCATCGCGCACGAATTCCGGCGTGACATAGTCGGGGATCGAAGCGCCAAAGTCCTCGCCATCGCGCTCCATCTCGCGCAGTTTTTCTTCGCGACCGAGGTTCTCGCGGATCGCAATAAACTCCATTTCCGGGGTCACGATACCAGCGCGGGCATACGCCAGCTGGGTTACGGCCTTGCCATCTTTGGCGCGGAACGGCTGGTTGCGAACCGGAAACTCCGGCGTCAGCTTTTCGCCTTTCGCAAAGCCGTTGTCCTCAGGCTTCACGTGGCGGCCCTCGTAGCGCTCCACGTCGCCGCGAGCTTCGAGCCACGCCTCACGCGGGCGGTCGAGACCAGCGGAAATGTCGGTGGTTTTCGTTGGGTCCGTATAGGGACCGGAGCTGTCGTAGACCGTGACAGGCGGTTCGCCGGCTGTCGGGTGGACGGCGATCTCACGCATCGGCACGCGGATGTCAGGGTGGAGTTTCCCGGTCTTGTGGACCTTGCGGGAGGCGGGCAGCGGGCCTTCCGTAACGACGGGCGCGATAATGTTCATGGGACACTCCTTGGCTTGCAACAAGAAGATCCAGTCATGTCATCAGCGTCGGGGTGTGCACGATGCCGGCCGCTTTGCCAGCTGGCGATCTGTAAGTCGCCTTTCGTTCCAATCACCGTCCCTACGCCAGTGCGAACTGGATCAGGTTCGTAGGGTCACCACACTGATGCAACACGCACCCTAGCGGTATCTCAGCTTGATTGTCCAAGCTCCCCCGGTTCGTGGTGTCTGGATCACCCAGGCGCCGTGGTCTGTCAACAGGAGCATTAGGGCCAAACGGTTTTGAACTTCTGGCCGGACGCTACGCGTGTAGCGGCGTCTGCCGCCTGAGGTAGCGCTCAGTCTGAGCGTTCGCTTTATGGTGGTGGTTTTTCGGTCAAAGTTGTTTGGGGCGGCGTGCATTGTCCCAAGCCACCCCAACAACTCGCGTGTTGTCTTGGTTCGCTGCTCAGAAGCCTAACTGATGAGCATATCCGAGATACCCTTGATACTGGGAATGCCTCGGTTTTGCCGCAACACAAGCGTCACAAGACGCCAGACGATCGTATCGCCGTTCTCGAGTGGATAGTCGCGCTTTGACTCGGTGAACGGAACGATTTTTCGCTCCTGTCCGCCTTTGGCAGCCGCGCGGTTCTTGTCGACGAAGGCATTGTCGTAAATGTAATATTGCCAAGCAGTTACCGTCGACTTTGAAGGATCTTCGACCAGACTACCGTCAGGAAGGCGAACTGCGGGGACGAGATAGCCTGCAGCGTTCGGGATGATTGGCTCATCTTCCGCGCTAAACACACCGTCTGGATACACCCGTGGCTTGGCCGCTCCGAGTGTTTGCCTGGATGCTGCGGAGCCACCGCGATGCGTGATCTTGATACTATTCAAGAACTTGGCATCTTCAGGCATAGCCTCGCGATTGAACTCAATCAGAGCCTCTCTGGGCCCCGCGGTTGGGTTCAGTTTTACAGCGGCGTCCATCACATCGAATACTGTCGCATCGTCTTTAACAGTGATGGAATCTCTTCGGTAGAACATTCCCGTCACGTCAAGATTCACTTTGATCATGCTCTCCTCCACTCTCAATTTGCAGGTGTGATTGTATGTGCGGCTTAACACCGCATTGTCATCTTTAGCAGCGGAAAAGGTTTGCGGTTAAGCACAAGGTTTACATGGTTAATTCCATGATTTTCTTGCAGGTGACTGCGGATCGCTGAAGTAACGGAGCAAGGTGCGCAAACTGGGTGAGGCGACCGCACTCACCTGTCGATAAGGTCAGTGCTTTTGCATCCGAAATCATCTGGTAGTCGTACCCTGACGCCGGGATTGCGATCGTTGGCTTGATGCAGGTTTGTTGACCTGCATGTGATCGATAATTTGACTTTTGCTTGTCGGCTACGTGACAGCATCCGAACGCGACGAGGGTGCTCAATCGCTGTCGTGCGGGGTGTGTTCCGTGGCTGACGTTCAGGCGCCAGAAGGCGGTTGGCGCCGTATCGCGATGCGCTATGATCGCACGACGTAAACGGAACACTTTGCGTGGGACACCACGTGGCTCGCCGTCGTCCCCAAAATGTAATCTTTAATTTTGGGGTTGGCCGATCCCATGACGATGACGTCCACATCGCGTGCGCTTGCGAGCTTGACAATCTCGCGGTGCACGGCGCCGAGGGGCACGATTGTTTCGAGTTCAACGCCGTCGGCTGGATAGGCCGCGATGAATTTTTCAAGTGCGTCGCCCCAAAACGCTTTGGAGTCCGTGATCATCAGATTGCGTTCCAACTCTGGTGCAACCGTCGCAACAAGAAGCTTTGCGTCACGGCGTTTTGCCATCGCTACGGCTTCCCAATAGGCCTCGGTGCTCCATTTTGCGTGACGGAGATTTATCGGGCACAGGATGAGATTTGTGTTTCTCGGCATTTTTGGTCTCGTTCAGGCAGTAGAACCCGGTCGTCCAGCGTTGCGCTCGCTCTCCTGCCGGCTCACTTGGCACATGCGCGCAATTCAGTCGCGCCGGGAATTTCGGAGGCCTTAGGGCTCGGTTTCTGCATCGCATAGCGCGCGTTGATTTTGAGTGGAACGCATTCGGGTTTGCACGCAGTCGTCATGTCATTTCTGAGAGGAGTAAAATTTCACTCGAGTTCGGACGGGGGTGCAGCGGCGTTGGGAGAAGAAGCGTGAACGGCCCGAAGCAGCAATGGCCAGAGCTTCTCATCGTGGAGTTGCCCGTCACTTTCCCCACTTCTCCCAATACGCGCCGAAAAGCTCTTCCTCGGCTGGTTTGTCTTCGGGAATGGTTGTGACGAGGTGGGTGATGTTGATGAAACAGCGCCAGTTGAGATTGTCGCTGATCGAGTTCGCCTGCCACGTGCCGCAGCCCATCGACAGTGTGAAGGGGAGGCCGTTGTTGAAGCCGCCGCCATTGCCGAAGGTGTGCGCCTGATTGACGAGGACGCGCACCGTTTCCATGTCGCGGGCCAGCTCTTCGGCATGCGCCATGTCGCCAGTGTGGATGCCGACGGAATGGCCCTTGCCCTGAAACTCAGCGATCTCTGTCACCAGCTGTTTGGCGTGGGCGAAGTCGCGGGCGCGGTAGACGGTGAGTACGAGAGAGAGTTTTTCTCCCGATAAGGGGTGGTTGGCGCCAATGCCACTCTCCTCGACCATGACGAATTTGCATCCACGGGCGGACGCGTCGAGTTCGAAGACATCGATGAGCGCATCGGTCGGGCGGGCGATGACGTGGCGGTTGAGTTTGCCGTTTTGCCAGAGACGTTCGACGACGCGGGTGCGTTCGTCGCCGCTCGCCATGTATCCTCCGGCAGACTTGAGCGCTTCGATCGCGGCGTCGTAGATCTCGTCGACGATGACGAGGCAATTCTCGGACGAGCAGGACGTTGCGTGATCGAACGTCTTGGACGCGCAGATTTTCTTTGCAGCATCTGCGAGGTCCGCGCTCGCATCAATAATAACCGGCACGTTGCCCGCGCCCACACCGATCGCCGGGCGGCCGGAGGAATAGGCGCGCTTCACGTTGTTCTGACTGCCGGTACACACGATGAGGTCAGATTTTTCCATGACCTCCTGCGTGCTTTCCTTTGACACGGGTGACGGCAGGATCTGAACGAGGTCGGCCGGGAGGCCAATTTTCTGAAGCTCGGCGCGCATGCCATCGACTGTGGCGTTGGTTGCAATCCAGGCGGACGGTGAAGGTGCGATGATCACGGCGTTGCCGCCTTTCACCGCCATCATGGCCTTGTTCACGGGCGTGGCCGAGGGATTGGTCGATGGCGTGACGGCCGCAACGACTCCAACCGGTTTGGCATATTTGACGAGGCCCTTCTCAGGCAGCTCTTCAATGATGCCGGTGGATTTGACGCGCATGAGATCGCGCAGCGTACCGAACGTCTTGCGCGTGTTCTTCGTGATCTTGCTGTCGACGTCGCCAAGGCCGGTGGTCTCCACGGCAAGCTCGGCGAGCGCGCGGGCATTGTCCGGTTTGTAGATCGACCATGCGAGCGCGGTGACTGCTTCATCGATCCGTTCCTGCGAGGCGCCCTTTAGGGCGTCCATTGCTGCCCGGCCACGGGCGATCAGCTCATCGACATTCTTTGGCGCGTCTGCCGGGCTTTCGGTCGGAGCGTGGCGTGCATCGGCGGCGAGACTTGCGGTCACGGTGAATTCCTTGTCTTCGGGACGGGTGAGCGATCTGAGGCTGGTTTGCGGATTTCATAGACCCGTGTCAAACCGCGCGCTGCCTTCCCTTTCACGATGCGAGCCTGCCAATGTTTGTTTCCTCACGTCCTGCGGAATTACCGCGCGCTCTGATCCAACGGGCGCAGCAGAAGCCACCGGTGCGCACCGCTGTTGTGAATGCAGTGAATGGGGTGGTGATGGAGAGCGTCCAGGAGGCGGTCGCGGAGCAACTGATTGAGCCGGTGCTCGTCGGTGCGGAGGCCGAGATCCGTGCGGAGGCGGACAAGCTGTCGTTCGACATCTCGGGCTTCGAGGTCGTGGATGCCGACGGAGAGGAAGCGGCAGCGGTCGCTTCGGCCAAGTTGGCTTGCGGGGATGCCGTGCAGGCGGTGATGAAGGGCCACTTGCACACCGACGTCTACATGAAAGCGCTGCTGTCTCGTGATGCGGGCCTGCGGACTGGAGCGCCGTTCACGCATCTCTTTCACATGACGGTGCCAGAACGCGATGAAGGTCTGATCATTACAGATGCTGCACTCAATCCGGCACCGGATGTCGAGACCCGCAAAGCGATCGCTACGAACGCGGTTGCGATGATGCGCGCGCTCGGTGTGACGCGCCCGAAAGTGGCTTTGCTATCAGCAACCGAGACGCCAAATCCGAAAATCCCGTCAAGCGCAGAGGCGCAGGAGATTGCCACATGGGCGAAGGATGGCTTGCCGGATGCAGATATTGACGGGCCGCTTGCCTTTGACCTCGCGGTCTCCAGCGAAGCGGCGACTGTCAAAGGGGTGACATCGCCAGTCGCCGGTCAGGCGGATATTATCGTCGTTCCCGAAATCGTTTGCGGCAATGCGCTGTTCAAAATGATGGTGCAGTACATGAGCGCATGCGCCGGCGGTCTGGTGATGGGAGCCAAAGTGCCGATACTGCTGACCAGCCGGGCCGATCCGCCCGTGGCACGCCTTGCCTCTGCCGCGCTGGCGGCGGTGGCAAGCACGATCAAGTGAGATCGCGCCAAGGGGTGGTGCTATGCGCCGTTGCAACTCATGTCCGAGTCGGGTCACGGTAGGTGCCCTGACATGCGGAGGACGATATGCGCACCTATCTTGTTTTCATCCGTTGTGACCTCGGCAAGACCTACGAGGTTGCCGCCAAGCTGGCCGAGATCGAGCAAGCGCCCCACGTCCATTCCGTGTCGGGCGAGTATGATCTCTTCGCCATGTTCAATCTTGATGACGACGCCGATGTCGGGCGCTTCATCACTGACGTGGTGCAAACAATTCCAGGGATCGCAGCGACGCAGACGATTGTCTGCTTCAATCCTTTCACGAACGACAAGGGGCTGCCGAACGGCTAACATCGTGCGCCGTGCGAACGGGTCAGCGCCGCCACGCCGTCGCCGTATCGCTGCGTTAGTGTTCCGGATGAAACAAACGTCGACCCGGACGATATCGCGAGCATGAGCCAGCGCGGTGACAGCAAAGACAGCGACGCGTTATCCGAACGGTTCGATCCGAGCGGTCGCCTCGCGCGCGCGGCCGCCACTTTCGCCTGTTTTGCACCCACATTCGCGGTCGTTGCGCTCCTGGCGACGTCCTATCTCGGAGAGCGTGCGCGACTTTCAGATGAGACCCCGCCGGAAACCTGGGCAACATCCGCCGATGCTAGCCAGCGCATGACTGTGGCGGGTCACGCGATCCAGTATTGGGGCAAGCCCGGTGCGCGTTACTCCAACTATGCAAGCCGGGGCGCGAAACCACCGCGAGGCATTGTGGTCCATTTCACGCGGGCTGCGCCGGTCCTCGCAATGGTCAAGTATGGCCATGCGCGTGACTTTTCGCGGGGCGGGGCGTCATTCGGCTATCACTTCTACATTGGTCGCGACGGCCAGATCGTGCAGGGCGCACCGCTCAACAAACGCACCAACCACATCAAGTCGACCAAGCGCCGCGAGCGGACGCGTATTGCGCGGCATCTGTGGTCTGGCAATGCGATCGGGATCTCGCTTGTCGGGGCGTGCGATACGCTGCTGCGCCCCAATCGCATTTGGCGTCCCACCAACTGCAGCGGTGAGTTCGTAACCGCCGCGCAGCTCGGAGCTGGCCTCGCATTGATCAAGGCGTTGCAGGCGCGCTACCGCCTGCCGTGTCACGCGGTGTTCGGGCACGGTGATCTCCAGACCGACCGCGCGACCTTCGAGGGCGCCACGCTGCGTGATCGGGTGCGCGCAGGCTGTTCCGTGCCGGCCCCGTCGCGGCGTCGGATGGTGGGGACAGAGACAGCGCAGAAGGATTCTTAAGGCAGGCGCGCTCAGGGGCGTTCGGCGTGGGCGGTTGATTGGCGCGCTCGCAGGCGCGCGCAGCGGCGAATGTTGCTGCGGGGTTGCGTCCGGCCCCGAAATTCAGCAGAACCGGCGGCGGAGAGGTGGCCGAGTGGTCGAAGGCGCTCCCCTGCTAAGGGAGTAGGCACCAAAAGTGTCTCGAGGGTTCGAATCCCTTCCTCTCCGCCATGAATTTTTACCTAAGCAAGCTGCGGTTGTTTCAGCTTCACGCAGCGAGGTTGTCCGTTCTCTCAACCGTTCGAGTGTCAATCTTCCCGATCACAGCGGACGGCGAGTGCTGGGTCTCCTTCGGTTTGGGCACGCCGCAAACCGGCAAAACATGTGACCTGGTACAGCTTCGCGTCTGCCAGACTGCGCATCCCAATTTGCCCAGCAGACTTGCAATTTGCATCTCGGGGGCCGATCTCGCGGGGGAGGGCAGGCTGTTCTCGCATTTCTGCTTCTGCCGGCTTCAGTAACGCACATTCGTGAGCAACACCATGTCAACGGCGACGACATCCGAGCCCGTGAGCACCCGTTCCCGGACCAAGCCAACTGCGCGGCTCTATCGCATGGTGATGCCGGGTCATACCTGTCCGTTCGGACTGAAGGCGAAGGATCTGCTGGCGCGGTCGGGGTTTGAGGTCGAGGACCACCCGCTCACGTCGCGCGCGGAGACGGACGCCTTCAAGTCGGAGCATGATGTTGAGACGACGCCGCAGATCTGGATCGGGGACAAGCGCGTTGGTGGATATGACGCGTTGCGCGCGCATCTCGGCCAATCGGTACGCGCGAAGGGCGAGACGACCTATCAGCCGGTGATCGCGATCTTCGGGATGGCGTTTGCGATGGCACTTGCTGTCAGCTGGTTGGCGCTCGGCACGCTTGATCCGATTCGGACGATTGAATGGTTCATTGCCATCTCGATGTGCCTGCTGGCGCTCCAGAAACTGCAAAATGTCGAGACGTTTTCGACGATGTTTCTGAACTATGACCTGCTGGCGAAGCGATGGGTGCCGTACAGTTACCTCTATCCGTTTGCGGAAGGGCTTGCTGGCATCCTGATGTTTGCGGGCATACTGAGCTGGCTCTCCGTTCCAGTTGCGCTCTTCATCGGCGGGATCGGTGCTGTTTCGGTGTACACGGCTGTCTATATCGAGAAGCGAGAGCTCAAGTGCGCCTGCGTCGGGGGTGACAGTCAGGTGCCACTCGGGTTCGTCTCGTTGACGGAGAACGTGATGATGGTGGCGATGGCGCTCTGGATGATCGCGAAATCGTTCGCCTAGCCATGTCGGCGCGGGTCACAACCGCAGAGGCCTGATCCGCGCGACGCGTGATCGCGAACGGTTCCACACGGCGCGGAAGTGATCTAGATCACGACCACCATGTTCGACCAGGCTCCACAGACCGGCCCGCTGCGGCTGATCGAGGTCACCCTCGATGAAACCTCGATCGGCCGAAACAAGCCGGAAGTCGAGCAGGAGCGCGACGTGGCGATCTATGATCTGCTGGAAGCGAACACCTTTTCGCTCGCAGCTGGTCCTGAAGGGCCGTACCGCCTGACGCTCTCGATTGCGGAAAAGCGGCTCGTGTTCGACGTTCGCAACGAGGACGCGCAAACTCTTTCCACGTTCATGCTCTCACTGACCCCGTTCAAGCGGATCGCGAAGGACTATTTTTTTGTTTGTGAGACTTACTTCGAGGCGATCCGCACAGCGCCGCCAAGCCGCATCGAGGCGATCGACATGGCCCGTCGCGGGCTACACGATGAAGGCAGTGAGCTGCTGATCGAGCGCCTTGAGGGAAAGGTGAAGGTGGACTTCGACACCGCCCGTCGGCTTTTTACCCTGATTTGCGCCCTCTACTGGAAGGGTTGAGAGAGTGCCGGGGGACGATCCGGGCGCGGGCGTGGCGATGCCCGGGGCTGTGCTTTTTGTCTGCTCGATGAATGCGATCCGCTCTCCGATGGCGGCGGGGTTGCTGCACTACTATGCCGGACATCGCATCTATGTGGCCTCGGCGGGGGTGCGTGCAGGAGAGCCCGACGGGTTCGTCATCGCGGCGATGGACGAGCTTGGCATCGATGTGTCGCAGCATGCCCCGCAGACGATCGATGAGCTTGGCGATACCTCGTTTGATCTCATCATCAGCCTGTCGCCCGAGGCGCACCACCAGGCGTTGGAGCTGACCCGAACGATGGCGGTGGACGTCGAATACTGGCCGAGCATTGACCCTTCCGTCGCGCAGGGCTCGCGGGATCAAATGCTTGAGGCCTATCGTGCAAGCCGCGATGCGCTTGCAACCCGGATCCTTGCACGCTTCGACATCGCCGGCTCGCCAAACATCTGAGTGGCGCTGTGCGTGCCGTGGCTGGCAAGACCGATCGCCGCGGGAGGCTTTTGAGAAACCTTGATTTCCGCACGGCGCATGCCCATTGTCGCGCCAATCCACCCGATACGTGACATCGTGCGTACCGGCCATCCTGCACGCCAACCGCGAGGGCCCATGGCGAAAGAAGAATTGCTCGAGTTCAATGGCGAAGTCGTTGAGCTCCTGCCGAACACGACCTTTCGAGTAAAGCTCGAAAACGAGCACGAGATTATCGCGCATACGGCCGGCCGCATGCGCCGCAACCGGATCCGTGTCCTGACCGGTGATAAGGTGTTGGTGGAGATGACCCCCTACGACCTCACCAAGGGGCGGATCACGTACCGCTACAAGTAGCGTGCGGCTGTCCTCCCGTGGTGAATCCGGCCGTGCTACGTTGCGCAGTCAGCGCGCGCAACAGGCCAGCGCCGCCGGAAAAGCGAGCGCAAAGACACGTCGCGGCGCAGGGGGCCAGGATGGTCTGGGCGCGTCGGTTGTCGTGCGTCCTAAACTCGTGCTTGCCAGCGGTTCCCCGCGGCGCCTGCATCTGCTGGATCAAGTCGGGATCGTTCCGGACGCGTTGCGGCCTTCGAGTGTCGATGAAACGCCGGTTGCCAACGAGGCCCCGCGCGGTCTCGTCGTGCGGTTGGCCCAAGCCAAGGCAGAAGCGGCCCGCGACGGTATTGCCAATGACGACACGTTGGCGGACGCGCACATCATTGCCGCCGACACGATCGTTGCGGTTGGACGACGGATCCTGATCAAGCCGGAGTCGGTCGAGGAGGCAGCTGCCAGTCTGCAACTGCTTTCCGGCCGGTCGCATCGCGTGCTGACAGCTGTTCACATGCTGACACCGGCCGATAAGGTGCGCCGTCGTGTCGTGGAAACCCGCGTGCGGTTCAAGCGGCTCAGCCTTGAAGAGATCAACAGCTATCTTGCGTCGCGTGAGTGGCGCGACAAAGCGGGTGGATATGCCATCCAGGGACTTGCCGGCGCGTTCGTGCGCAAGATCAGCGGCAGTTATACCAACGTGGTCGGCCTGCCTGTCTCCGAGGTCGTACAAATGCTGGTGGGAGAGCAGTTTCCGGTGTTCTACAACTGGCTGAAAGCGGGCGAGGATGATCCCGACAGGTGAGGGTCATGACGGGAACCAAATCTGATCCGGAAGGGGCCCCGGACGAGGCCCCCGGACACGACATGGATTCGGCAGCATCAGGCCGCTGTCCTATCTGTCGGTCTCCGGTGGTCGCCAGGTATCGCCCGTTTTGCTCGAAGCGCTGCGCTGATGTTGACCTTGGGCGTTGGCTCAACGGAAGCTATGCCATTGCCGGGCGTGCCGACGATGATGAAGATGGGTTTCCGACCGGTGATCAGGATCGATATGCCGACGATTTCTGACCGCTGGACCTACGGTGATCACAACCGGTTTTTATGATGTCTCTGGAACTCTAAAAATCTCGTGGCCCGCGGCTCGGTTCGGCTCGACACTCTGTGAGTGTTCCCCTATAAGCCAGCGGCGTCGGGCGCCCTATACAGGGCGTCGCTCAAACGCCTGGACCGCTCCGCGCCGTCCTGCCCAGGTAGCTCAGTTGGTAGAGCAGCGGATTGAAAATCCGCGTGTCGGTGGTTCGATTCCGCCCCTGGGCACCACCTCTTCCGCAGAACGACGGATGGCGGGCGCCTAGCGGCCCGTCACCCGCGATCCAGATTTAGAGATAGGGCTGTTGGACCGGTCTTGGATTGTAGTTTTCGTTTTCGAGCATGAAGTGCGCGCCGCAGAACGAGGAATTATCCTCCGTCATCAAACCGCGGATGATGTGCAGTGACTCGTTGAGGCGGGCGATGCATGTCAGGCCGTTATCGCTCCAGTTGTCGAAGCCGTAGGATTTTGCTTCCGCGGTGACCTGAGCCCCGTTTGGTCCCTCACTTGAATGGAGAGTCCGTCACTCACAGGAGACGGATATGAGGAAGTCACGGTTCACGGAAGAGCAGATTATCGCGATCCTTGCGGAACAGGAGCAAGGGCTCGCCACCGTGGAGGTCTGCCGCAAGCATGGGATCAGCCAGGGCACGTTCTACAAATGGAAGGCGAAGTTTGGCGGCATGGATGTGTCGGACGCGCGCAAACTCAAGACGCTTGAGACGGAGAATGCCCGGCTGAAGCGCCTTCTGGCAGATAGCATGCTCGACAACGTCGTCCTGAAGGATCTTCTGGGAAAGAGCTGACGGCACCGCAAGAGCGACGCGCGGCGGCGCTTCGGGTGATGGCAGCACATGACATCTCCCAGAGACGCGCCTGCCGCTTGGTCGGTGTCGATCCCAAGACGGTGCGGCGGGCGTGTGTCCCCGACAATCCCGAGATCCGTCAACGCATGCATAAGATTGCGGGCGAACGCCGTCGGTTCGGATACCGACGCGTTGGACTGCTGCTGGAACGCCAAGGGTTTGTGATGAACCACAAGAAGCTGCGGCGGATTTACAGCGAAGAGAAGTTGCAGGTGAAGCGTCGGCGGGGCCGCAAACGGGCGCGTGGCACGCGAACTCCGATGCCGGTACCAACCGGTCGGAACCAACGATGGAGCCTGGACTTTGTCTCCGATGTGTTCGGAGCCGGACGCCGCTTCCGCATTCTGGCAATCAATGACGATTTCAATCGCGAGTCCCTTGCCTTGATCGCGGACACGTCGTTGTCAGGGGCACGCGTTGCCCGAGAACTCGATGTGTTGATCGAACGTCATAGTCGACCGCGCACCATTGTCAGCGACAATGGGACAGAATTCACATCACGCGCCATGCTCAAGTGGCAGAACCGAACCGGTGTCGACTGGCACTACATTGCGCCCGGCAAGCCGCAACAGAATGCATTCATCGAGAGCTTCAACGGAAAGCTGCGCGATGAACTGCTGAACGAGGAGGTTTTTGAGAGCCTCAATCACGCCCGCAAGCTCCTTGCGCGCTGGCGGACAGACTACAACACCGTACGACCACACTCAGCCCTAGGAGGATTGCCACCCATCGCCGCGCGTCGACCGCTTGAGCCCTTGAGTGGCTCCACGTCCGACGCACTCGCCAAGCCACAACCAATAAGATATCGACGCGCAGGACTCTCAAAATAGATGAGGGCGGCGCGGGGCTCAGGTCAACCGCCAACAAGTCTCGGTGAACCTTGACAAGGCTCCGTCTTGCATTATCCACAACTTCGTTTGATACGTTGTCGAAAGATGCCATTGCGGTTCAGTCCGCGGCCTTTATTTCTGCCAGCGACACGTTGCTATATTAACTCGCGTTGCGCTTTAGCGAGTTATTCTAACGCGCCGTTTAAATCGTGTGTTGGTCAGTGGCGGAAATACGCTGGCAAATTGGTGCCAAACGAGAAGCTGAGGCAGTTGCGACTACTGATATTTTGCTGCCGCGATGAATTCGCCGAAGGCTTCGCACCAGATTAGGACCGTGGTGTAGTCGGCGACATCGATGTCATCCGGCACGTCGACCGCAAAGCCGCTGAAGGTTTTCACGTCGGCGATGCGAGGTGAACGGTCCTTCACCGCGAGAAACTGGTCCTCGTTCTCCACGAACGTCTCCACGAGATAGAGCTTGTAGTCGGGGCCTGGGGCCAGCTTGCCTTGGTGCACGATCTGACGGGGGCCGACACTGACGCTGCCTCGGCCCCAGTGCAGAAAGTCGTTGCCGCTCAGGTCTTCGGCAAACTGCGCGGTGAACGTCGCGGACTGTGCCATGCGCGAGAGCGTCGCCGTGTCTGGGCTCGTGGGGGCCGTCAGGATCGGAAGCAGATAGATACCGAGGGCGATGCCGATCACGAGCGCGATGGCATGCGTTGCAGTGAGGGCAAACCAGCGAAACATAGGCGTCTCCAGTTCACGTCGGTCGGATGGACGGTGGTCAGCGATCAGTCCACCGCCAACTTCGCCAAATGATGTCGGAGCAGCGGCAACCTGTCGTTGCCGAAGAAGACCCGGTCAGCGCAGACGAATGAGGGCACGCCGAAGGCGCCTGCGGCGATCGCGGCCTCGCTGTTCTGCGTCAGGCGGGACGCCGTATCTTTGGCTTGGATCTTTGCGGCCAGTTCGTCCGGATCGAGGCCCAGAGTTTTGCCCTCCGCGAGAATCTCCGGGAGGTCGAAGGGCCAAACGTCACGCACGAACATCAGATCATAGAGCGCCCTGTGCCAGGCGATGCTGCCACCAAGGTCCTGGCCGGCGAGTGCTGCAAGAGCGATCATCCGCATCTTCTCCCAGCCAAAACCTTTCCACCAGACGTCACCGTCCGCTTCCGGTGGCTCGCGGTAGGGCACGCCGTAGTAGTCGACCCAATCCGCCAGATCGTTCTCGCGGTAGGGTGAACGGTACTGGCCGGATGGTGGCGCGCCATTGAATGGATCGCTGTTGGAGCGCTGCCTCAGTTCATTTCCGTCAACCGGGGTCCAGATGATCTCGTGCCCGGTCTCGCGACTGAAGGCATCCATCTGTGTTGCAGCGAGATAGGCATAGCGGCTCGGGATCGCGAAGTAGAAGATAATCGGCTCTTTCATGGTGTCGACCTTCGCCGCTGGCGCTGCCTCAGACCTGTTATCAACGACGGCCGGTGCATTTTCCAGCGTTGGGGATCGGCGTAATCTCTCGACATGACAGAATCACCCTTCATCCACCTGCGCGTGCACTCCGCCTACTCCCTTCTCGAGGGCGCGCTGCCGATCGCAACGCTCGTCGATCTGGCGAAGGCCGACGCAATGCCGGCGCTGGCGATCACGGATACCAACAACCTATTCGGCGCGCTGGAGTTTTCGGAAAAACTGTCGGGTGCTGGCATCCAGCCGCTTACCGGCTGTTCGCTCCAAATGCTGGTCGAGCCGAAGCGGGACGGGCCGCGGCCGCCGGGCGGTCATCCACCCGAGCGGGCCGGGCAGATCGCTCTGATCGCCAAGGATGCGACGGGCTACGCGAACCTGATGGCGCTGACGAGTGCGGCCTTTCTCGGCGAGGGCCGGGCCGACAATCCGGGCATCTCGTTCGACGATCTGACCGCGCACGCCGAAGGTCTGATTGCGCTTACCGGTGGCCCGGACGGCATCATTGACCGCCTGCTTGCGAACGGGCAGGGCGACGCCGCCGACCATCGTCTTGATGCGCTGGTACCACTCTTTGGCGACCGGCTCTACGTCGAACTTCAGCGCCACGGGCGAGCGCAAGAAAGAGAGGTCGAGCCGCAACTTCTGCAACGCGCCTACGATCGCGGACTGCCAATCGTCGCGACGAACGACTGCTATTTTCCCTCCCGTGAGGATTATGAGGCGCACGACGCACTCATCTGTATCGCCGAGGGACGATATGTCTCCGAAGACGATCGCCGCCGCCTGACGCCGGAACACCACTTCAAGACCCAGGCGGAGATGATCGCGCTGTTTGCCGATCTGCCGGAGGCCATCGAGAACACCGCCATCATCGCGCAGCGCTGCGCTCATCGTCCGAAGACGCATCCGCCGATTCTGCCGCAGTTCGTCCAGACCGGCAGCGATGATCCGGAGGCCATGCTGGCTGCCGAAGCCGCCGAGATGCGCCGCCAGTCGGAAGAGGGGCTCGAAGCACGCCTCGCCAAACACGGCTGCGCGGAGGGAAAAACCGAGCAGGACTATCGCGACCGGCTCGCCTTCGAGCTCGACATCATCGTGAAGATGAAGTTTCCGGGCTACTTTCTGATCGTCGCCGACTTTATCAAGTGGGCGAAGGATGCGGGCATCCCGGTCGGGCCGGGTCGTGGTTCGGGCGCGGGCTCCGTCGTCGCCTGGGCGCTGACCATCACCGATCTCGATCCGCTCGAGTTCGGACTGATCTTCGAGCGGTTCCTAAACCCCGAACGTATCTCGATGCCGGATTTCGACATCGACTTCTGTCAGGACCGCCGCGACGAAGTCATTCGCTACGTGCAGGAAAAGTATGGCCGCGACTATGTCGGCCAGATCATCACGTTCGGTAAGCTCCAGGCGCGCGCGGTGCTACGCGATGTCGGGCGCGTGCTGCACATGCCGTACGGGCAGGTCGACGGGCTCTGCAAGATGGTCCCGAACAATCCGGCAAACCCCGTCACGCTACCCGAAGCCATCGAGGAAGAACCGCGCCTGCAGGAGGCGGCGGACGGCGATGAGCAGGTCGCCAAGCTGCTGGAGATTGGCCAAAAACTCGAGGGCCTCTACCGCCACGCCTCGACACACGCCGCCGGCGTCGTCATAGGCGACCGTCCTCTGACACAGCTCGTCCCCCTCTATCAGGATCCGCGCTCGGACCTGCCAGCCACCCAGTTCAACATGAAGTGGGTCGAGCCCGCGGGCCTCGTCAAATTCGACTTCCTCGGCCTCAAGACGCTGACCGTCATTCAGAAGGCGCTGCAGTTCGTCCACGAGAGCGGCGTCGCTCTCGACTTCGCAGAAGTCGGTCTTGCGGATGAAAAAACTTACGAGATGCTCGCGCGGGCCGAAACGGTCGGCGTCTTCCAGCTGGAATCGACTGGCATGCGCGATGCGCTGCGGCGCCTAAAGCCCGACCGCTTCGAAGACATCATCGCCATGGTCTCGCTCTATCGACCGGGCCCGATGGACAATATTCCGACCTACATCGCCCGCAAGCACGGCGAGGAGGAAGTCGACTGTCTGCACCCGATGCTGGAGGAGGTGCTCGCCGAGACCTACGGCGTCATCATCTATCAGGAGCAGGTCCAGAAGATCGCGCAGGTCATGGCGGGCTATACGCTCGGCCGCGCTGACGTGTTGCGCCGCGCGATGGGCAAAAAAGACAAAGCCGTGATGGCCCAGCAAAAGGCGGAGTTCGTCGAGGGCGCGGTCGCGAACGGCGTGAAGAAAAACTCCGCTGCCTACATCTTCGAGCTGGTCGACAAGTTCGCCGGTTACGGTTTCAACAAATCACACGCCGCCGCATATGCGCTACTTGCCTATCAGACCGCGTATCTCAAGGCGAACCATCCGGTTGAATTCCTCGCAGCCTCGATGACACTCGATCTCGGCAATACCGACAAACTCAACGTGTTTGCGCAGGAAGCGCGACGCTCGGGGATCGAAATCCTCCCCCCGTGCGTCAATGCGAGTTTCGTCGACTTTACGCCGGAAGATGGTGCGATCCGTTATTCGATGGCGGCGCTGAAGAGCCTGGGCCGTGGCGCCGTAGAACAGATTGTCGCTGAGCGCACGGGCAGCGGAAAATTTTCCGCGCTTGGCGATTTCGCGACCCGGCTCGACCCACGCGCAATGAACAAGCGCGGCCTCGAAGTCCTCGCCGCCTCCGGCGCTCTTGAAAGCCTGATGCCGGATCGCGCGGTGGTCCACGGCAATGCCGACGTCATCATGGGTGCCGCCCAGCGCACCGCCGCCGACAAACAGAGCGGCCAGAGCTCCCTCTTTGGCGAGGCGAGCGAGGAGGCCCCGCTCGACTTGCGCGCTGTCAAAACATGGCGGACCGACGAACGGCTGACGAAGGAATTCGAGGCGATCGGATTTTATCTCTCCGGCCACCCGCTCGATGACTATGCCGACGTCTACGAGAAACTGAGCATCGCCAACTGGCGCGACTTCGAGGCGGAGATTGCCGAAGGCGCTTCCGCCACCGGCACGCTCGCCGCCACCGTCTCCTACGTGAACGAACGCCGCTCGCAGCGCGGCAACGCCTTCGCCTTCGTCGGTTTCTCCGACCCGACGGGCCAGTACGAAGCGATAATCTTCTCCGAAATGCTCACCGCCGCCCGCGAACTTCTCGCCTCCGGCGCACCCCTTTTAATCCGCGTGGAAGCCAAGCGCGAAGACGACGTCGTCAAGGTCAATGCGCAAGGCATCGAGAGCCTCGATCGTGCCGCTGGCAACGCGCATTCCTCCGTCGTCATCCGTGTCAACGGCCTGACGAAATTCCAAGATCTCGCCGAGCTGCTGGACAAGCGCGGCCGCTGCGAGGTGACATTCGAAGTCTGCCTCCCGGAAAAACGCCGCATCGTTACCGTCAAACCCACCGGAAAGTTCGACCTCGCCACCCGCACCCTCGCCGACATCAAGGCCGCCCCGGGCGTGCTCGGCGTCGAACTGCGTCAATGATGCACCGCGTGGTCTCTTTGCCTGTGGATTTCACCGTGCTCACAGTCGCATCGCCACGGCCAATAGTTTGAACTCTCCGTGAGTCGACCTTTGCCGAGGTGACGCCCATGGCCAGCTTTTTGAAACGTGTGTTCAGCGTCGCGATGCTCGGAATCACATTGGCGGTTACAGCTGATGCGCGACACGCGGCCGCCCAACAGTCTGTCGTTGCCTGCGTTGCGCCACCCGCGTTTGGCGCTTTCGACGTCGGTCGCATGAAAGCCGATCTTGGCGACAGTCAGCTTTGTCTCATCGCGCGAAACAGTTCGCACGCTGTTGAGGTCTTCGCGAACGATATAGACGTCGCCTACGAGATCGCAGTCACCAAAACGTCGGCAACACGCTATGCCGCGCAAAACGGCGATGTGTGGGAAGTGCTCCCTGACAAAGTGCGCGTCTTCGATAGCAACGGGACGATTTGGGAGTCACCGCGCTTCAATCCAGTGCAACCGTGACCTGGGTCTGGTGCCAAGGCTGATTGCAGAATGTGATGAAACTACTTCGCACCCAGCTCGAGCAAAATGGTCGCCGCACCAACGCATCGCGTTGTGGTGACATATTCCGTTGCGTCTCGCGATGGCTCGTCGGCTTGTCGCTTCTCGTAATGGCGACCGATGCGCGGGCGACCATCTATACGACCACGGTCCCCAACGGAAACGGCCTCATCCCCAACACCTTCCCGGAAGTTGGCGGAACGCTGTTCGTGTTCATCGGCGCGAGCGGCAATATCTACTATCAGTTCGTCAACCCGTCGACGCAGTTCGAGGGTTTTCAGAACACAGGCGCGCCGGTCGGGTTTCGCGGCAACCCATTCCAACTCGGTCCGACGCAAACGCTGAATTGCGGGCCCACGGCGTGTTCAACGTATTTCGGAGGCGCGATCGTCGAGGGGTATGTCCGGCTTACGGCACGTGACGGTGATTCCTGCCCCGGTAACTTCGACGCCAACGATCTCACGTTCCGGATCAACGGCATCAATGTCACAAGCTTTACCGGTCTGCCTGCAAACTCGGTGGAGCGGACGAATTTTGCTGGCACGACGTCGATCGGATTTGAAAACTGTTTTCGCAACCAGGGAGCGACAGAAACCAGTACGGGTTGGATCGATCTGACATCCGTGCCCGGTCTGTTGAACAATGTCCTCACCACAGGTTCGACCACGCCAACAATTTTCGATACGGACCCGAATGACAATTTCTGGTTCTTCCGGGATGGCGACGACGCAAACGGTACTCCGGAAGTTGCGCCCGGAATTGATATTGAAAAGACGTCGAATGTCCCGACGTATGCGGCGGTTGGTGACATCATCAATTACAGTTTCGAAGTCACCAATATCGGGTCCGTTACGCTCAACAATGTCAACGTCACGGATCCGAGCATCGCAGGCCCGATCAACTGCCCCTTGACGACCCTGACGAGTGGGCAGGCAATGACGTGCAACGCAACGTATGCGATTACCCAGGCCAACATCGACGCCGACGTTACCTTTACCAATATCGCATCCGTTACGGGTGAGCCGACCGAAGGTACGCTTGGCGATGTGTCTGGAGAGGTGACAATTACCGGGCCCGCGGCAAACAATGCGGTGACGATATCCAAGCAGGCTGATGTCGACAGCGGGCTCTTTGCCAACAATACCGTGACCTACACCTATACCGTACAGAACACCGGGAACATCACCCTCGACAACGTGGCGATTTCGGATACGCACGGTGGGACAGGGACGCTGTCCGGTATCTCCGGCGAGGTGCTCACGAACACGTCCGGTCTCTCGATCAATTCGACGGCCAATGATGGCATCATCAATTCACTGTCGCCCGGTGATCAAGCGACGTTCCAAGCGACCTATGTGATCACGCAGGCGGACTTTGATGCCCAGTCCGATGTTTCAAACACAGCAGCCGTCGTCGCGACGCCAAAGCGTGGCGCGTTCACGTCTCCAACTGCGAATGAACAGGTGTCGATGGGGGTGCCGGCGCCGAGCCTGACCATCACCAAGGAGGCGGATGACAACACATTCAGGGCGGTCAACGACGTCATTACGTATACCTACACGGTGACGAACAACGGAAACACCACAATCACCGGCGTCACGGTCTCGGACGTTCATAACGGCACTGGTCCGCCACCAACGCCGTCTGGTGAGACCTTGTTCAACGACGCGGCCCCGCTCGGCGACAGCACGGATGCGGCGGCGAATGGCAACTGGGACACGCTTGCACCCGGCGACAGCATTCGCTTCACCGGCACCTATGCGGTGACGCAGCAGGACGTGGATACCTTGCAATAAGACTGCGGTGTGTCGCCTCATACGACGTGCCTTCCTGGCGCCGCGATGACAGGGCCGGACGCGATCCAAACGCACGCCTTCGTTGGCTTCTCCGACCCGACTGGCCAGGACGAAGCAATTATTCTCCTCGAAATGCGCACCGCCGCCGACCAGTTCCTGGCTCACGTCGTGAGGAGGTTGGTTGAGGCTTTTATTGATCTCGCCTAGTCTTGCGATGACGAAGGGCGGGGTGCATGGCCGGTTACTTGCGCATCTTCAGTGTTGCGATTGCCGTGGCCATGCCGGGGACCAATATCGCTTGGGCAGGTGCCGACGCACCGCGCTATGACGGCAGCCTCGAATCCGCGGGTGACGTGGCATTGCGGTTCGAGAAGGCGTTTCGCAACCTCCGCAAGACAGTTGATGCAACGTGCCCCACAGATGACGCCGCGACCGCCAGTCCCCTAAAATTAATCAACATCTATGCGCTCTCCCCGCGCCACCGGTTTAGCGGAACGCTGGCAAGTGAAATCGAAGGCGCCGTTCGCAAGGGCGTCGAGGCGGCGGTTGACGGCACTGACCTTACAGTCCGCAACGCGGAGGCTGACATCGCGCTCGCCGCCCTGGCAAGCATGAGCAAAAAAGCCGTCGAAGAGCTCACGGCACAACTGCGAGAGGTCAAGGACACGGCGGCCTACTCCGTCATCCTGACCCCAAGGGATGCCGCACCGCAGCGGCGTGCGTTGCGCATTGGAATGGTCGTGATCCCGCGACGGGGCGCAGACGACAAGGTCGTGACATGCCCCGGCGATTTTTCGTCCATACCGATCACGTTTTCACCGCACTCGGACCATCCGTCTTTCCTGACCGACCCCGTCGCCTGGATGTTGGACGGGACACGGCTTGGCGTGGCGAGCGTGATCATCGGTTTGATCGGTCTCCTCGCCGGCGTGTGGCGCTGGTGGCGCGGGCGACGGGAACCACCACCACCGCCTCCCCCTCCACCGATCCAGCCGGTGAGCACCTCGACCACCGTGACGCAACGCGATGGCGGGACGTTTGTCGCCGGTCCCGTGGAGAACGCGACATTCGGCGGTGTGAATACAGTCGACGCCGACATGTACGCACGTGCCGTCTCCGAGAGAGATCGGGCCACCGAGGACAATGCGGCCCTACGCGCGCAGGTCGCCGAAGTGTTGTCGGAGAACGAACAGCTCAAGGCTCTCCGCGCCGACGTGCCGGAGGATCTCGCCGCTCGTGAGAGTGCTGCTCGCGCGGAAGGCGACACGCAGGAAGCGGACGCGATCGCCAAAGCCGAAGCGGCGCTTAAGCAGAACGACTACACCAAAGCCGAGGTCGTTTACGCCACGCTGGCAGACGAGAAGCGCGATGATTTGCTCCCGGTCCTGCGCAAGCTCGGGGCAGTTCAAGCCGTGACGAACGTCAGTGCCGCCCGCGACACGTTTCGTCAGATTGTCACGCTAGCACCCGATGACTTTGAAGCTTTGCTGCTGCTGGGCGACATGGAGATGGCGTTCGGAGATGTGGCCGCCGCCAGTGAGGTGTTTGCCCGTGCTGTCCTCAATGCGGAGCAGCGCCAGCACGACGTTGATCGATCACGTGCGCTCGATCGCAGTGGTCGCGCCGAAGTGGCAGCCGGCCGGCTTGCCGCCGCCGCAGGTGTGTTTGCCGAAGCGCTCACAATTGATCGTCGCATCGCTGAACAGCATCCCGCCGATAGAAACTTGAAGGCCAACCTCGCGATCGGCCACGGTCAGCTTGGCGACGTGCTCAGCGCTCAGGGTGATGGCGCGGGGGCGGAGCGAGCCTATCGCGATGGCTTTGCGATCCGCGAACGGCTTGCGGCGTCGGACCCGTCGAATGCCGGTTGGCAGCGGGATCTTTCGGTCTCGTGGGACAGGATCGGCGATGTGCTATCGGCACAAGGAGATGGTGCGGGTGCGGAGCAGGCTTATCGCGACGGTCTCGCGATCCGTGAGCGTCTTGTGGCGTCCGACCCGACGAATGCCGGTTGGCAGCGAGATCTTTCGGTTTCATGGGACAATATCGGCGATGTGCGCCGCGCGCAGGGGGATGGTGCGGGGGCGGAGCGGGCCTATTGCGACGGCCTTGCGATCCGCGAACGGCTTGCGGCGTCGGACCCGACGAATGCCGGATGGCAGCGGGGGCTCTCTCTCTCG
>JBCBXF010000040.1:0-17950 GCA_039816705.1 Pseudomonadota bacterium
GCCCAGAATGCCTCCGGCGCCTCGCCAATTTTCGGCGGAGGTGAACGCGAAGGCCAAGGCTGACGGCGCAGATGGCATGATCGTCTACATGCTGCTGATGTACCGCAAGGCGCGGCAGAAAGGTATCGAGATCAATCGCGAAGAACTGGTCGCGCTTGGTGCCGACGTGGAGCTGTTCGATGGTGTCGAGGCCTGGTTCGATGAGATCGATGCTTACGTCGACACGATCGCCGGGAGTGCATTTTCAGTCCGTCACTACCTCATATCCTCCGGCCTGACCGAGATTGTCGAAGGCACTTCAATTTATCCCCGCTTCGCAAACGTGTTCGCGTCAGAGTATTTCTTTGAGCCCTATGAAACGCCGTTTCCCAAGCGCGTCGTGACCGACACGAACAAGACGCAGTATCTCTTTCGCATCAACAAAGGCATCGAAGATCTGGGGATCTCGATCAACGAGCATATGCCGGAGAGTGAGCGGCCGGTGCCGTTCGCCAACATGATCTACTTCGGTGATGGCGATACGGATGTGCCGTCCATGGCGGTGACACGGCAGAATGGCGGTGCGGCCGTTGCGGTCTTTCCACCGGATGGCAGTGATGCAAAGTGCCGGACGCTTTACGAGGCTTCGCGGGTCGATTTCTTCGCGGCGGCTGACTATCGCGCCGGGTCAGATCTGTTTCGCCGAACGTGCCTGCTGCTGGATCGCATCGTCGCCGATATTCGTGTGAAGCAGGAGCGCCATACACTCGAGCAGTCGTGAGGCGCTTGACCGGAAAGGTCCACCCAGTCCATCACCGCCGCGGCACGACCCATGAGCAGGATGGAACATCCGGATGTCCAACGAACAACTGAAATCGACGATCGAAGCAGCGTTCGACGCGCGGGATGAAATCGGTGTCGAGACAACCGGCGATGTACGTGATGCTGTAGATGCAGCGCTCGGTTTGATGGACAGTGGTGCAGCGCGCGTCGCGGAGAAGCGCGATGGAGCCTGGCACGTCAATCAATGGCTCAAGAAAGCGGTTCTGCTGTCGTTCCGGCTGAACGACATGAAGCCGATTGGTGGCGGCCCGGACGGAGCCCCCTGGTGGGACAAGGTTGACTCCAAGTTCCTGGGCTGGGGCGCTGAAGAGTTTCGCGCGGCCGGTTTTCGTGCGGTGCCAAACTGCACCGTTAGGAAGTCCGCGTACATCGCGCCGAGCGTCGTGCTGATGCCGAGTTTCGTGAATCTCGGCGCCTATGTCGACAGCGGCACCATGGTGGATACGTGGGCAACGGTCGGCTCATGCGCTCAGATCGGGAAGAATGTGCACCTCTCCGGCGGTGTTGGGATCGGCGGTGTGCTCGAGCCGTTGCAAGCCGGACCTGTCATCATCGAGGACAACTGCTTCGTCGGGGCGCGCTCGGAAGTGGTGGAAGGTGTGATCGTCGGGGAAGGTTCGGTGATCTCGATGGGTGTGTTTATCGGCCAGTCGACCAAGATCGTGGATCGCAGCACCGGTGAAATTCATATGGGTGAGGTGCCGCCGTATTCTGTCGTCGTTTCGGGCTCACTGCCCGGCAAGCCGCTGGCGGACGGTTCACCCGGACCCTCGCTTTACTGCGCCGTGATCGTGAAGACGGTCGATGAGCAGACGCGCTCCAAGACGAGCATCAACGATCTGTTGCGGACCTGACGGAACCGATCGGCATGTTGCGTTTTGTCAATCCACTCTCGTTTTCAGGGCGGATCAGTCGCCGCAGCTTCTGGACGCTCATGCTGGTGGTGATCCTGCCATGGCTTGGCATTGCGCTGGCAAACGACATTTCGCTGCTGATCGGCAATGGTCCGCTTGATGCGTTGCCGCGCAACTGGGTGTGGGGTGTTTTTCTCCTCACGGCGTGGATTGCATGCGCGGCGGTCGTCCGTCGCTTCCATGATCGCGGACGGTCCGCGTTCTGGCTCATTGTTCCGCTTGCCTATGCGGCTTGGTTTGCGTGGGACTTCATTCTCGCTTCGGAAGCTGCGCGGGGGACAACGCCGATCATCCTGCGGGAGATTACAGAGTTGGAGTTGCGTGCGGCTTTTGAGACCGCCAAGTGGACCGCAATCGCCTGGGTGACAGGCCTGGCCTTCCTCGCCACACCCGCGTTGCTGATGGTGATCGATCTTGGGCTGATGCCTGGCAAGCGCGATGCGAACTGGTTTGGCCCACCTCCGAAACGTTGAGAAGTCGTTGATGGCACGGCACTTCGGGTTCCCGAGCGGCCTGTGCGCCACACTCCTGTACCAAGTCGCTCGACACCAAAGAGGACCGTATCCTGCTCACTAGTGTTCCTTTAATCTCCGCGAGGTAATATCCCCGTCGGGATAGCGTGCAGATTTTCGGGGTAGAGTACGTATGTCGAGGATGACCACTCGGGCGCATGTGACGCTCAAGCGTGTGGCGCGGATGTTCAACCGCCGGTATTGGGCGACGCTCGGCGCGTTGACGATGGCCAATATCGTTGCACTCGGTGCAACGGGCGCTATGGCCGGGCTTTCCGTCGATGCGTTTACGAGCGGCGCCCGCGAAGTTGTCATCATCAATGTTCTTGCATTGACACTTCTGGTCTGGCCAACGCTTGCACTGACGGTCCGCGGTTTGGCAGCGCGGCGACGCTGGTGTTTTTGGGGCGCGCTGCTCCATACCGTCGGCGTTTTCGCGGTTATGGAAGTCTATTTCGGCAAGCCATTTGGTCTCGCTTCGGGTTCGGCTATTGCGAACGTTGTGCCCACATTGCTGTTTCTCAGCCTTGCAGCCTGGCTGATCGTCGAATGGCGCGAGACCCGGGTTGCCGAAGGGACCATCGCACGTTGGTGTTCCTGAGCTTTCGTGCTCCTACGGGCACGCAGCCTCTGCACGGTTCGCAACATCCACAGTGCAATCGCGACGTTGGCTGGCTGAAAGTACTGCCAACCCGGTCGCGGGCAGGGTACGTTCGCTGCGAATCAGGCTGACAGGAGGTTCGCCAGCATGTCGTTCTTCGCCCTTTTCACGAGCTTTTCCGGTCGTATCAATCGTGCCCGCTGGTGGCTCGGCATGGTCGTCTTGTGGGTTGTCGGTCTTGTGTCAGCCTTTGGGACAAACCCCGCACTGCTGTCGGCGATGACAGATCCGGAGTCACTTTCCGATCCAGCGGCGGTTGCTGAGTTGTCCCGCCCGTCGATGTTGCTGATCGTGATCTCGATTATCCTCACGATTGCGGCGCTGGCGGTCATCTTCAAGCGTCTGAACGATCGCAACTGGCCGGCGATCGTAAAATACATCGTCGGCATCATTTACATGGGTGCGACGATCGCGAGCAATGCGATCCTGTTTTCGGCACCAGACATGCTGGCTGCGCAGCAGACGGTTGCTCCGCTTGGCTGGGCACAGGGGATTGTTTTCCTGTTCCTCCTGATCGACAACGGCATGCTGAAAGGCACGGTTGGGCCGAACCAGTACGGCGATGATCCGCTTGGAACGCCAGCCTTGCCCGGGACACCACCACCTGTGGCGTAGGTTTCGCGCATGACTGATTTATCTCCGTGTGT
Source organism: Pseudomonadota bacterium (assembly GCA_039816705.1). Taxonomy (GTDB): domain Bacteria; phylum Pseudomonadota; class Alphaproteobacteria; order Rhizobiales; family CALHAX01; genus CALHAX01. The sequence goes on from JBCBXF010000040.1 coordinate 3,557, forward strand.
TCAGTACGCGCGTGCGCTGGTGCAGTGCCCCAGTGTCACGCCGGCGGAAGCCGGTGCGCTGTCGTTTCTTCAGGGCGAGTTGGAGCGTCTTGGCTTTGCCTGTGAACGGCTTGTCTTCAGGGATGAGGACATCCCGGATGTCGACAATCTGTTTGCGCGCATCGGGACGAAGGCCCCGCATCTCTGCTTTGCCGGGCATACGGACGTTGTGCCGGTCGGGGACGAGGCGGCGTGGACCCATCCGCCTTTCAGCGCGGAGATCGTGGACGGTGTCGTGTACGGGCGCGGCACTGCCGATATGAAAGGCAGCGTCGCTTGCTTTCTTGCTGCGGCTGAACGCGTGGTCAAAGCGCGGGATACGGGTGCCCTGCCAGGCTCCATCAGCTTTCTGATCACGGGTGATGAAGAAGCGATTGCGATCAATGGCACCGTCAAGGTGCTGCAGTGGATGGCGGATAATGGGCACACACCGGATCACTGTCTGGTAGGTGAGCCGACGTGTCCGCAGAAAGTTGGCGAAGAAATCAAGATCGGGCGGCGTGGTTCGCTGACGGCTGATCTGGAGATATCCGGCAAGCAGGGGCATGTGGCGTATCAGCATTTTGCCTGCAATCCGGTGCCTGCAATGGCGGCCGCCCTCGCCGCGCTCACCGGTGCACCGCTCGACAATGGCACCAACCATTTTCCTCCGTCCAACCTGGAGGTCACGACCGTCGATGTCGGGAACGCTGCGGATAACATCATCCCGGCGCGGGTGACGGCGACGTTCAACACGCGGTTCAATGACCTCCATACTCATGACACGTTGGCGGAAATCGTGCGCCGACGGGTTGAAGAGGCGATTGCGCCATTTATGACGGATGACAAGCTGTCGGCCAAACTGACGTTTCGGTACTCGAATGCCGATGCCTTCATGACGGAGCCGGGGCCGCTGATCGATGCGATGGCCGCGGCGATCTCGAAGCACACGGGATTGACGCCAAAGCTCTCGACCGCAGGCGGCACGTCAGATGCGCGCTTCATCAAGAACTTTTGCCCGGTCTTTGAGTTTGGTCCGCTCAACCAGACGATCCATCAGGTGGACGAGCGCGTGCCGATTGCAGATCTGGAACTTGTGACAGACATCTACACGTCATTCATCGAGAACTATTTCGCGACATTTTCATCCGCAGAAACCTCGGCGGCTGCATAGTCGACGCCCGTGAGATAAAGCCCGGCTGATGGCGCGACGGGGCCACAGGCGGCACGATCGCATGCGGCCAGTGCGGTTGCGATGCCGGTGACCGGCCATTTGCCGATGCCGACCTGCTTCAGGCTGCCGACGATCGAACGGACCTGATTGTGCATGAACGACGGGGCGCTCACCGTCACGATGATCATGTGCTTATTACGCGTGACTGTAATGGCGCTCAGGCGCTTGACCGGGGATTTTGCTCCGCAATGGACGGAGCGAAATGTTGTGAAATCGTGTCGCCCGACCAGGGCCTGCGCGCTCTCATGCATGGCCGCCTCGTTAAGAGGCTGTGGCACGTACCAAGCGCGGTTCTGCTCGAGAGCGAGGAAGGCCGGGCGGTTCCAGATCCGGTAGAGGTAGTGGCGTTGCGTTGCTGAGAACCGTGCATCGAATGTGGCATCGACGGCCTCCGCATCGAGCACGCTGATAGGTTCGGGGGCGAGGTGGTTGTTGATGGCATTGCGGATGACAAATGGTTCGCGAGGCTGCGCGAGATCGATATGCGCGATCTGGCCGGTGGCATGGACACCGCTGTCAGTGCGGCCGGCGCCGTAGGGCAATACAGTCTCACCGGTGAATGCCGTGATGGCTTGTGCGAGACGTCCCTGCACGGTCGTGCCTTCGTCCTGCACCTGCCAGCCGAGGTACGGTGTGCCGTCATATTCAATTGTGAGTTTGTAGCGCGGCATAGGGGACCGGCGTCCGCTGCGTCACTGGCTTGCGGCGTCGGCTTTAGACCGTATTTGGCCGGGATGAAAGCGCTCGCGGTGCTTACTGAAAGCCGTTGCGATAGAGTTCGCTGCGATAAAGATGGCGCGGGTTCTGGTACAAGCGGCGCCCGTGCGTGCGTTTTTCGCGCCATGGACGCAGCGCACCCGGCTGCTGCGGTCGCCCGATCCCTGCGGCGCGAAAGGTCACGGTCACCCGCGCCGGGCGATGGATTGTGACGTCGTGGCTGTGTTGGGCCACATGCTTGCGATCAGTTTTCTCTTGCGACACTGGTGCTTGATCGACCGGGATGAGACGATGCACACGCACGCCATATGCACTGTCAGCAAGTGCCGGCGTCGACATCATTGTGAGTGCCAGGCCGATGATGGTGCAGAGGGGCGTCGAGATACGCATGATCGAACTCCGGCAGCGCGTGTGTTGATGCAACACTACGACATCGCCTGGGTGGTCGGTCGCGCGAGTGATTAGCTTGGTTAACAGGCTGCCGGTCAGATCGGCAGCCTCATCCCTTCGCGCAGTTCTGCTCCGCGGCGGAATTCTTCCGCGGTAACGCGCTTTTTTCCGGCGCGCTGAACGTCACCCAAGGTGACCGTGCCGCCGTCTCCGCAGCGGACTGTCAGATTGTCGTCTCCCGCGCAGACCGTGCCGGGCGCAGCCGGTGAGCTCGACGCTTCGCCGGATGTGGCCGTGAAAACCTTGACCCGATCTGTTGATGTTTTTGTGCTCCCGGTTTCTCCGACGGCAAACCACGCACCGGGAAACGGGCTCAGACCGTTAACATGTGCAGCGACGGCAGCCGCTGGCTGCGTCCAGTCGATGCGGGCCTCGGCCTTGTCGATTTTCGCGGCGTAGGTCGCGCCATCGTCAGTCTGTGGCATGCATCGAAGTGTGCTGTTGGCGAGCATCTCGAGTGCCCTCACGAGCATTAAGGCGCCGCGCTCAGACATCACGTCGTGGAGCGCGCCAGCGGTCATGCCGGAGGGGATGTCGAACGGCTCGCGCAGGCAGACGGGGCCGGTGTCTAGCCCGATGTCCATGCGCATCACGCAGGCGGCGGTGCTGGCATCTCCGGCCATGATGGTGCGTTGGATTGGTGCCGCACCTCGCCAGCGGGGCAGGTCTGAGGGATGAAAATTAAGGCAGCCATGCTTCGGCGCCTCAAGGATCGGGGCGGGAAGCAGAAGGCCATAGGCGACGACCACACCAACGTCCGCATTCAATGCGGAGAGCGCGTCTTGATCCTCGGTGGACTTAAGTTTTTCCGGCGTGCGGACCGTCAGTCCGAGTTCTAGCGCTGCTTTGTGCACGGGCGTTGGCAACTCGCTCAGGCCGCGTCGTCCGGCCGGGCGTGGAGGCTGCGTATAGACGGCCGCAATCTCATGACCGGCGTTCGCGATCGCGCGCAATGACGGCACAGCGAAATCCGGCGCGCCCATGAAGACAATACGCAAAGTCATGGCGCCTCCCGCCTCTAGAGTCGCGCTGTTTTGTGCTCGGCGTCGCGCTTGGCTTTGACGAATTTCTTCAGGATACGATCCCGGCGCAATCGGGAGAGAAAATCGATGAACAGGCGGCCGTCGAGATGATCGATCTCATGTTGAACCACGGTGGCCAAAAGGCCGTCGCACTCAAGCTCCTGACGGTTGCCCTCGAGATCTGTGTAGGCGACGCGCACCTCTGCCGGGCGCTCGACTTCGGCAAAGACGTCGGGGATGGAAAGGCAACCTTCCTCGTAGCTTGACAGCGTCTCGCCCTCGCGCAGGAGTTCCGGGTTGATCATGGCGATCGGGCGCGGTTGGTCGTCCTCACTGCGCGCCGGATCAATCACGAGCACGCGGCGCAGGATGCCAACCTGCGGGGCGGCAAGCCCGATGCCCGGTGCGTCGTACATTGTCTCGAACATATCGGCGACGAGGCGGCGCGTGTCGTCGTCCACGCGCTCAATTGCAACGCTCGCCTCGCGCAGGAGCGGATCGGGGATCGTGATGATGTCGAGCAATGCCATGGTGATCCAGATCGCGCTGGCGCGCGGTTTGCGGTCGGGCGTCCGGGACATAGAGGTGCGCAAGCCGCCCGGTCAATACGGTCCAACCTCCTGTACGCGGCCTACATCTCCTTGCGGGACCGTACGGCGGCCGCGAGTGTACCTTCATCAAGATAATCGAGTTCACCGCCGACCGGAACGCCATGCGCAAGTCGCGAGATGCGGACGTTCGCGCTCTCGAGTTGCTCGGTGACGTAGTGGGCGGTGGATTGGCCTTCGACGGTTGCGTTCAGCGCGAGCAGAACCTCTGTCACTTCCGGATCAGCTGCGCGGTTCAGAAGACTGGCGATCCGCAGATCGTCAGGGCCCACACCGTCAAGCGGTGACAGGGTGCCGCCGAGGACGTGAAAGCGTCCCTTGACGACGCCGGCACGTTCCAGCGCCCAGAGATCACCGACCTCCTCGACCACCACCAGCATCGATGGGTCGCGGCGTGTGTCTGCGCAGATCGTGCAGGGTGAGACCGTGTCGATATTGCCGCAGACCGGGCAGATCATGATCCGCTCGGCGGCCTCGGCCATTGCGGCTGCGAGAGGCACCAGAAGCTCTTCGCGTCGTTTGATGAGATGCAGCGCGGCTTTGCGGGCGGAGCGGGATCCGAGGCCGGGCATGCGTGCGAGATACTGAATCAGCCGCTCGATTTCCGGTCCGGCGACCTTCTTGCTCATGCCGTGTGCTCTGCCGTTTGGGAGGATGTCGGACGGCGAACGTTAGCCGATTCACGCGGTTGGCTCATGCTGCGTGAGGTCGCGCTCACCCAATGCCGAGTTCGGCGGCCAAGGCTTCATCCCAGAATGTCGCCTCGATCTTGTGGCCGTCGAGATCGCGAACGAAGCAGCCGTAGTATGGCGGGCCATAAGGTTCGCGGGGACCGGGTGGTCCGTCGCACGTGGCACCGGCGTGAAGAGCTGCATCGTAAAAGGCGTGCACCTCGGCCTTGTCCTTCGCGATGAAGGCGATGTGCGTGCCATTGCCAACGTTGGCCGCTTTGCCATCGAATGGGGCTTGAACCCAGAACTCGGGGAACTGCCGGCCGTAGGCGACGGCGTCTTCGTGCTCCATCACGCGCGTGATGTTGAGAGTTGCGAGCACGGTGTCGTAGAACGCGGCGGCCCGAGCGAAATCATTGGTTCCGAGCGACAGGTGCGAGATGATGCTGGGTGGCATGTCGGTCATGCAATGGGCTCCTTGGCGCGCTGTCTCGTCGGTCAAAAGGCTACCCGAACGGGTTCATGCCCGGGGGAAGCGGAAGGCCGCCGGTGACCTCTTTCATCTTCTCCTGCATCACCACCTCGATCTTGCTGTGCGCATCCTGAGCTGCGGCAACAATGAGATCTTCGACGATTTCCGCTTCGTCCGGCTTCAGGAGGGTCGGATCGAGTTTGACGTTCGACATGACGCCCTTGCCGTTCAGCGTCACCGTGACGAGACCTCCGCCGGAAGTGCCTTCGACCTGAGTCTCCGCCAGCTCCTGCTGCATGGTCTGCATCTTTTCCTGCATGCCTTGCAGCTGGCCCATCATGCCCTTGAGGTTCATCGGCTCTCCAATGCTGAAATTTGTCCGCGCCTGGCTATGTGCGCTTTGCGGTTTCGTCGGGTGAAATGTTGGTTGCCTCCGACGGCTCTTCGAGCGGATCGATCCTGGTAATTTCCGCGCCGGGGAACGCAGCGAGTGCCTGTTTGAGCAGCGGAGCATCCGCGACGTGTGCGCGCTCAGCCGCGTCGTGTGCTTGTTTTTGTTCGTCGATGGTTGCGCGGCCGCCTTCACGGGCAACGATGACGGTCCACGTCATGGCGGTCCAGGCGTCGAGCTTGCGTTTCAGGTCGCCTGCGAGGGCCGAGCGCGCGCCGGGCACAAGCTCGATCTCGATGCGTCCGGGCTCCACGCGAACGGGGCGGATTTTTTCCTCCAGTTCGAGCTTGAGCGCGACGTCGCGATGGCTTCCCACATAGGCGACGATATCCTCAAACGTGGCGAGGACAGGGCCTGCGTCATTGGACGCCTGCGGGTGGGTGATCTCGCTGCTGGCATCGCCCGCAGGGGCATCTTTGCGTGCGGCGTCAGGGGATACCGCGGGGCTATCCTTCGCGCCGCGCACCAGATCGTCCGGCGTCGGCAGCGTTGCGGTGTACGCCATGCGGATGAGCACCATTTCGGTGGCTGCAAAGGCGTCCGGCGCGCGCCCGGCCTCCTCATAACCTTTCACGAGGATCTGCCAGGCGCGGGATAGGGCAGGGATCGAGAGTTTTTCTGCGAGTGCCCCCGCGCGGCTTTGTTCCTCGGCCGAGAGGGTGTCGCCGGCAGCGCTTGCACCGGCGATGCGGGCGCGTGTCAGCGTGTGGGCAGCCTCGGCAAGATCGGCAAGCACCTGCACCGGGTCCGCGCCGTCACGCGTGAGATCTGCAAACGCAGTCAGGGCTCCCGCAGCATCGCCCGAGAGCAACGTTTCCAGCAGATCAAATATGCGACCGCGATCTGCGAGACCCAGCATGTCACGCACGGTACCCGCACTGATTGTCCCTTCCGACACTGCGAGCGCCTGATCGAGGATTGACAGCCCATCACGAACCGAGCCTTCCGATGCCCGGGCAATCAGGGCCAGCGCGTCGGCTTCGGCGGATGCGCCTTCAGCGTTCGTGATGCGATCGAAGTGTTCCACGAGCGTCGCAGCGTCCACGCGGCGGAGATCAAAGCGCTGGCATCGCGATAGCACCGTGACCGGGACCTTGCGGATCTCTGTCGTTGCGAAGACGAATTTCACGTGCTCGGGCGGTTCTTCCAGCGTCTTTAAAAGCGCATTGAACGCACCGCGCGAGAGCATGTGCACCTCATCGATGATGAAGACTTTCGTGCGGGCGGAGACCGGCTTGTAGCGGGCGTTCTCAATAATCTCGCGGACGTTGTCGATGCCGGTGTTCGAGGCGGCATCCATCTCGATGACGTCCGGATGGCGCGACGCCATGATTGCTTCGCAGTGCATGCCGGGTGCGCTGAGGTCGACGGTTGGGCCGCCGCTCGCATTTTCGGTCTCGTAGTTGAGGCCGCGCGCGAGAATGCGGGCCGTCGTCGTTTTGCCGACGCCTCGAACACCGGTCAGCATATAGGCCTGCGCGATGCGCCCGGTGCGAAATGCATTTGCCAGTGTGCGCACCATCGCTTCCTGACCGATCAGATCATCGAAGGTCTGGGGACGGTACTTGCGCGCGAGGACGAGGTAGGGCTCGTTCTCCGGGGCGGCTTGCGGCGAAACACCTGGGTCCGTGCTGTCGCCGGAATTCTCTGTGGGCTTTTTTGCCATGTCGGAGAACCCTGCGCCGCGCTGCCGGTGGGGAGCGCGGTGATCGCGCGTGGTCGCACGCCGGTGGCGTCAAACGGTGGGCGTGCGGTGTTGAGTGAGACTGGCAAACGACCCGGGTCGAAACTCGTTAGGGCTGCTTCCTTCCGGATCTGACCCGGTTGGCGAGGAACCCGTCCGCCGCCAGCCTCGCCGCGGGTTATCCTACGGCGCGGGGGGCGAGGGCAAGCGATGATTGCAGACGGATTTTCGGCGGGGGCGGGGGGCTGAGCGCCTTAACCGGCTTCCAGCGCTTCGCGTTTCAGCTCGAGTTCCAACCACCGTTCCTCAGCGGATGCGAGAGCGGCTTCGGTGGTCTCGAGAGCCTTGGCGGCTGTCGCGAAGGCGTTCGGATCTCTGGAGAAGAGATCCGGTGCAGCGAGTTTGGTGCGGAGTGTCGCGGCCTCCGCTTCGAGTTTTGCCATTTCGCCCGGCAACGTTTCGAGCGCGTGCTTATCCTTGTAGGAGAGCTTTTTCCCAGCGCTTTTTGTTGTCGACGGTTGCGGGGCTTTCGACCCGACCGTGGTTGCTGCGGGTGTGCTGGCCGATTTTTCGTCTCTTTGTGAGAGTTTGCGCTGGGCGAGCATGTCAGAATAGCCGCCAGCATATTCCGTCCAGAGGCCCGGCTTGGACCAGGCAAGTGCATCGCCTTCCCAGACCAGGGTGGACGAGACAATGCGATCGAGAAAGTCGCGATCGTGGCTGACGAGCAGGACGGTGCCCGCATAATCCGTCAACAACTCTTGCAGCAGATCAAGCGTCTGGAGATCGAGGTCGTTGGTCGGCTCATCGAGCACGAGCACATTCGACGGTCGTGCGAGTGCCCGTGCCAACATCAGGCGCCCGCGTTCGCCGCCTGAGAGCACGCGCAGAGGTGTGCGGCGCTGTTCTGGTTGAAACAGAAAGTCCTTCATGTAGGCCACGACGTGGCGAGAGGTGTCGCCAACCATGACGGTATCACCCCGCCCGTCCGTCAGCGCGTCACCGAGCGTTGTATCCGGGTCGAGGCTTTCACGCCGTTGATCGAGCGTGACCATGTCGATGTTAGTGCCAAGCGTGACGCTTCCGCTATCCGGTGTGAGAGCGCCAGTGAGGAGATTAATGAGCGTTGTCTTGCCAGCGCCGTTCGGGCCAACGAGACCGAGGCGGTCACCGCGCTGAACTCTGAGCGACAGATTGTCCACGATCACGCGATCGCCATAGCGCTTCGAGATGTTCTTGACCTCGAGCACGCGTTTCCCGGCTTCACCGCTTTGCGCGGCTTTCAGCGACACGTTGCCTTGCGCCTTGCGGTGCTCTTTATGTTTCTTGCGAAGCGCATGAAGATCGGCAAGGCGCTTCTGATTGCGCTTGCGTCTCGCGGTGACGCCGTAGGTCAGCCAATGCTCTTCGCGCACAATCTTGCGCTTCAGCTTGTGTTGATCGCGCTCTTCTTCAGCGAGGACCTCATCGCGCCAGGCTTCAAAGGAGGAAAACCCTTTTGCCAGTTCGCGCGAGACGCCGCGATCAATCCAGACGGTGGTGCGGGAGAGATTTTCGAGGAAGCGGCGGTCGTGCGAGATGATGACGAGGGCCGACGAAAGCCGAGAAAGCTCGCTCTCCAGCCACTCGATGGCTGGCAGATCGAGGTGGTTGGTGGGTTCGTCCAGCAGCAGGATGTCCGGCTCCGGCGCCATCGCGCGGGCGAGGGCTGCACGACGCGCCTCGCCGCCCGATAGATTGGCGGGTTGCTCTGCGCCAGTGAGGCCCAGCTCGCCCAGCAGCATGGTCGCGCGATAGGGATCGTCACCGTCGACCAGGCCGTCTTCGACGTAAGCTTGAACGCTCGCAAATGCCAAAAGGTCAGGCTCCTGCGGGAGGTAGCGGATTGTTGTGCCCGGCTGGATGAAACGTTCTCCGTCGTCAAACGGCAAGGCCGCTGCGGCGACTTTCAAAAGGGTTGATTTCCCACAGCCGTTGCGGCCGACGAGGCAGATGCGTGCACGTTCGGGCACGGTGAGTTCAGCGCCCTCGAGCAGCGGCGTGCCGCCAAAGCTCAAATGAATGTCGCGGAGATGAAGGATGGGTGGTGCCATGCGCGGCTCTCTACGCCGGAGTGCTGGCGGCAGCAACTGCGGTTGTGACCACTGGTATCTGGTTCACTTGTCTCAGCCAGTGTCGCCGCTTGCATGGCGCTGGAGGAACGCATCCACGATGTCGACGACCGGATTCACAGTCCGGAAGGGCCAAGCGAAGGCGCGCACCAGGCCGACATGGGACAAACCCGGAGGGATGTGCGTTTCGACGGTTGTTCCGACGGACCGGAGTTTTTCGGCGAGCACCTTCTGGTTGGCCCGCTTGACGGTTTCGTCGTTGGCACCGTGCAGCAGAAGTGTTGGCGGGGCCGAGGATGTGACGAAGTTCGCCGGAATGGTTTTTGTTGCGTCCTGCTGTTCCGTAAACAGATCCGCTGTTGTCTCATAGGTGGTCAAGTCAAACGCATAGGGTCCGGCAAGCCCAACGAGTGCCGCCGGGCGGCGGGTGCTATCGGGCAGGTAGTTGGCGTCGAAGGCGAGGAACGCGGCCATATGTGCACCGGCGCTATGCCCCATGACCACGATTGGTCTCGCGGGGTCATCGAAACGTTTCGCAACAAAGCTGTAGGCTGCTGCGGTATCTTCGACGAAGGATGGAAATCTGACTTCCGGAAAGAGACGATAGTCCGGGATGACAACCGTGTAGCCCCGGCTGGCGAGTGTCGCTCCAAGGAAGCCGTAGATCGCGCGATCACCTTCGCGCCACGTCCCGCCATAAAGGAAGACAATGATCGGCGCGCGCCGCGACCGTGTCTCTTTTGACGGTTCGTAGATATCGAGCTTGTTTCGGGCGACTGCGCCATACGGAACATCGCGCGTGACGGTGATACCCCGGTCGGCGACAAGCGCGCTGAACAGCGAATACTGCGACGGCTTTGCAAAAAAGTAGGCAGGTTGAACCATCGTGATGCCGATCGCGATGAGCGTGACCGCGACACCAAGCAGGATCTTCAGTGACATATGCACGTCGGCGGCCTTGGTCCGTCGAGGAGTTACGGCGACACCATACGTCAATGGGATCGTCTTCTAAATCCGGAAGAGTGGCTGGAGCATGCGCACGATTGGATTGCGGAATTTGAGCGGCGCACTCGTCACGGCGAAACAGACGCAGTCCGCACCCTCACCCGCAATGGGTTGGTGCTCGACGGTTTCATCGGCCATCTCGACATCGCCGCGATGGTAGGTCCCGAGTTCGTCCGTGAATGAACCAGCAAGCACCAGTGTGAGCTCAGTGCCACGATGGGTGTGCGTGGCGACTGGCCGGCCAGCGCGCACACGAAGCAGGCGGCACATGGTTGTCTCGTCATCTGTATCGATCAGCACCTGCGCAACGTCGCCGCTCAGACGCTGCCACTTGAGGTCGTCGACATCACCGCCGACCGCCGAGCGCAGGGGCTCCGGCAGAACAGGGTTGTCGGACGGCGTGCAGCAGTTGCAGGTCTTCGTGTGAGCACCGTTCATGACAATGGCATCATCGGGCGTCTCGGAGATGCGTGACAGCACGGAGTCAAATGCGGTTTCTGCGGGGGCCGCCGGCTCGATCTCATCAAGCAACACACCGCCAATAGTGTCGAACTGCCGAAGCCGTGGACGCTCCGTCGGGCGGAGTGCGAGATGCGTTGCAACCACGAGAGACCAGCCGTTCGAAAGGCGGCCAGCGCTGTAGTCAGCGAGGAGTTCATCGGGAATGAGACCGCTCATCGTTCTTCCTCTCCAAGAGCGTGACGCACCTTTTGCATGGCAAGGCGCAGTCGGGATTTGACGGTGCCGAGCGGGATGCCCGCATCTTCGGCAATCTCGCTGTGAGACTTGTCCTGGTAGTAAGACAGCTGAAGCATGCGGCGCTGCTCATCGGGCAGCGTCGCGATGATGTCGCGGAGACGCGTTGCCGTTTCGATCTGCGAAATCGCATCATCGGCCTGCGGCTCGGCGTCGGGTTGGAAGGCCGGATCGTTCGGGTCGGGCTCCGGGCGCGACGACTTGCGATAGGCATCGATGCGCAGATTGCGGGCAATCGTGAAAATCCACGTCGATGGTGCGGCCTTGGACGAATCGAAGCGGTCAGCCTTGCGCCAGACGGAGACCATTGCCTCCTGCATCAACTCTTCGGCGAGCGCATCGTCGGCACCCAGCTTCAACATGTATGCCTTCACGCGCGGGGCGAAATAGCGGAACACCTTTTCAAAGGCCGCCGCATCGCGTTGGCGTGCGATATCGCTCAGATATGTTGCCATCACCTGAGCATTCGCTGCTACCTGACGCTCACCCCGTGTGTTGCGTCGCGGCAATGCCTGATCGTCACTGTCGCTCATTTTTCTCCGGTACGTCACTGGGACGGACCTGCCGCGCCGCCCCCTGAAGCACTCCCCAGTTCCCAGTCGCAGGAACGCAGCGGAATGCACGCTCATTTCATAGCGGGTATGATCGTCGAATCGAATGGGCGTAGCAACGGACATGACCCGAGGTACGGCGCCATGACGCGGCTAGATCAACACTCTGATGTGTCTACTATGGATGACAATCCGACGCAGTGAGATATATCACTGCAATTCCAACCCAGAAGTAGAGACATAGTGCAGATGTCTGATGATTTTCCCGGAAACGACCCCAGAAAGCCGTCCGAAGGCAATCGTGCTGTACGACGCGCGATGCGCAAGGAAGGTAAGCTGGACTCAGCAGCGTTCCTTCGGGTTGCCGACGCATTTATCGATGTCGCAAACCGGGAAAACCGGACCGTCCTGGCCACCGATCTGCATCTGGCTTTTCTCTTCGCGTCTGCACGCTACAGCGCGCATGTGGCTAAGGTGGTGCAGAACGTGGACGCACACGAACCATTCGTTGAGCATATGACGAAGCAGTATCAGGAGATGCTGCGACAGCATCTTGCAGACGAAAGCATCGCGCCGCCCGAAAGTGACTAGGTCGACTTGACTGTCGCTTTGTCGGCGTCTGCCAATGTTTCGTCGGGCACGGGCTCAGCTGTTTCTGTAAGGCTGGCGTTTGCTGCGTCTGCGGTCTTGTCTGCCGACCTCTTGTCGTCATCACCAGCTTCGGCACGCGCGGACGGCTCCAGCGTCTCGCTGTCGCTATCCGCAATCGTTTCACGCTCGTCTGTCGCGTCCGCTGCAAGAGCGGCATCGCGGGCTGCGACTTCGTCGTCGTCAAGATAGCCGCGTCCGACTTGCCAGGCTGTTTTCATCCCTTCGACAACCATCGCTGCATCGCGGAAATCATCGTCGTAATCGTTCAGCCCATCGACGTTGGCGAGAATAGGGTTTGTGTTCCACAGGCGTCGGAGGGCGCGTCGCCTCAGAGCTTCCGGCACACCTTGCTGCAGGAAGGGAGTGAAATCCGCGTCGTAATCCAACGCTTCGATATCGATTTTCTCGAGCGCCTCAATGTCGAGTGGCTCTGATGTTTCGGTTTCTGCTGCCTGGGCGTCTGTCGTTCCTGTCGCTTCCGCCTCGGCGGCATCGACAGGTGGCAGACCGCCAGAATTGTTTTCGCCGTCCTGTTCGATGGCAGGAGCCGGGTCAGCAGGTCTGAGCGCAATCGGATCTGTGATCATGCGGCCGCGCACGGGCTTCGGCGCTTCGTCCAGCACCGGTTTGCGTCGTGTCAGACCGCCGGCCTTGCCGGGCTCGACCTTCTGTGTCTCGGACTTGCGTCGCGCCCAGCGCGAAATGAACCCATCATCCTGTGACATCAGTGCTTCGTCCCGCCTGGCTCGTTGCGGATGAAAATGGGCTCCTGGCCAAACTTGTGATCCTCGACGCGAACCTCGTCGCGGCGCCGCTTAATGAATTTCTCTTCAACGTGATGGCGATCGACAAAACGGCGGACCCAGGCGCGAAGCGGGTCTGACATGACGACGGTGTCGACCATCTCTTCCCCGGAATCGAGATAGTCCTGCGCTTCAAAGGCCGAGACGGTGACGAGGTGAACCTCGATCGGTTGCGGTGCGTCGGCTTCTTCGGCTTCACGCATCACGACATAGACGACGGGGATCTCGTTATTGAGATTGACCTGATAGGCCTCCGTCTCGCGGCGGTACATGTCGACCTCGCACACACCTGCAAAATAGCGGACCCGGCCCGGCTGTCGCTGAACCTCTTTCCAAGGACCATCTTCGGCGCCGATCACCACTGCACTGGCGCGCCAAATATAATCCTGCCACGGATTATCGGCATCGATCCGCTCGACGATGACACCGACAGTAATCGAAGTTTGGCGTTCCAAGGTAAGCAGTCCGGCCTGGCGTTGCGCTCTGCGCAATGGAGGAAAAAGAGATAGATGAACGCGGCGCTGTCGCGAAGCGGTGGACTTAAGATGTCACAACAGGGCAGAAGTGCAAAGGGAGGGTCCACGCCGGGCGCGGATATATACCCTCTCACCTGATTTCTCTGTTTCACGGACGACGCCATGAGCAAGACAAACATGCGAGCAAGCGACGGGCCGGAAGACGAGGGGGGCGCGCACCCATCGGCGCCACACGTGCTTGTCTGCAGCTGCGATGCGTCGATGACGCTTGATGTCGATACGCTGGCGCATGCGCCGGTTGATGTCTCTCCCATCTTCTCCCAGCTCTGCCGCACGCAGATCGGCGGCTATGAAGCGGCGCTGGATGAGGCTGGGCAGTCTGGACGTTCCCTGTGTGTGGCGTGCACTCAGGAGGCGCCACTCTTTGCGGAAATCGCGGAAGAACGCGGACAGCCTGTCCCGAAATTCGTCAACATTCGCGAGCGTGCGGGATGGTGCGATGCGAAAGGCGGTGCCAGTCCCAAGATTGCGGCTTTGCTTGCCGATGCGCTGCATGATGACACGCCGGCTGAGCTTTCCACGCTCGATTCTGGCGGGATCTGTCTGGTCTACGGCCGCGGGCAAGCTGCGATCGATGCGGGGCGGCGGCTTTCATCCCGGCTGAGCGTGACGGTTGTCCTCAGTGACGTTGGTGATGCGATCGCATCACCAACG
>JBCBXF010000041.1:0-17906 GCA_039816705.1 Pseudomonadota bacterium
TGAATTTCTCTATGAACACGCGATCATCACCGAAGCTGGATTTGGCCTCGGTGATGATCGCGTGTTCATAGAGAAATTCATCGTCGACCCACGCCATATCGAGATTCAGGTTCTCGCGGACAAGCACGGCAACACCATTCACCTTGGTGAGCGGGAATGCTCGATCCAGCGCCGCAATCAGAAGGTGATCGAGGAGGCGCCGAGCCCGTTTCTCGATGCGAAAACACGAAAAGCCATGGGCGATCAGGCGGTCGCGCTTGCGAAAGCCGTGGACTATGAGAGCGCCGGCACCGTCGAGTTCATCGTCGACAAGGACCGGAATTTCTACTTCCTTGAGATGAACACACGTTTGCAGGTCGAGCATCCGGTGACGGAGCTGATCACGGGCATCGATCTCGTCGAACAGATGATCCGGGTTGCAGCTGGAGAAAAACTCTCACTCAAGCAATCCAACATCAAGTTGAACGGATGGGCGATCGAATCCCGCATCTATGCCGAGGACCCCTATCGCAATTTCCTCCCGTCCATCGGCCGCTTGACGCGCTATCGCCCACCGCAGGAAAGCGTGGCCGACGGCCTGACGATCCGCAACGATACCGGCGTGTTCGATGGCGGCGAGATCTCGATGTACTACGATCCGATGATCGCCAAGCTCTGCACGCATGGACCGGACCGCAAGTCTGCCATCGACCACATGTCCGCTGCACTCGACGATTTCTACGTTGACGGCATTCGGCACAACATCCCGTTTCTGTCCGCGCTCATGCGCCACCCGCGCTGGATTGCGGGTGAGCTGACAACGAACTTCATCGCTGAGGAGTATCCGGACGGGTTTTTCCCTCGTCTTCCGAGCCCGGAAGAAACGTCCAGTCTCGCTGTCGTCGCCGCTGTGCTTGATCAGCAGCACAACACGCGTCGTCGCACGATTACCGGACAGATGACCGGCGATGAGGTGAGTTTTGCGTCACGGCGTGTGGTGCGCTTTGAGGGCGAGATCGACGATGTGGCACTTGAGGTGGCTCGTGTCGCGTCAGGCGTCTTCTCCTTGCGCCTCGGTCATGGAGAGGATGCGACGCCGCTGACGGTCGAGAGCGACTGGAATCCGGGCGACTCGGTGTGGCGCGGAACAATCGACGGCACACAACTGGTGGTGCAGGTCCGCCCGGTCCTCAATGGCTATCAGCTGGATCATCAGGGCGTGAGCACACGCGCGCAGGTCTTCACCCGTCGCGAGGCCGAACTCGCCGCTCTCATGCCGGAGAAGCTCGCCGCTGACACCTCCAATATCCTGCTCTGCCCGATGCCGGGGCTGGTTACGAGGATCGATGTCTCGGAGGGTGATACGGTCGAGGCGGGCGATCCGCTGTGCGTTGTCGAGGCCATGAAAATGGAAAATATTCTCCGCGCCGAGCGCGATGCCACGATTGCAGGCATCAAGGCTGCGGCTGGCGACAGTCTGGCCGTCGATGCCGTGATCATGGAGTTCGCACCAAAGGGATAAGACGCGAGGCAGGACGCATGCACCCCGGTGTGGCCCTGTTTGACCCAATAGCCAACCGGACGTTCACCCTGTCACTGCACCGTTCTGAAAGATCGTTCTGATAGCGTCCTCGGCAAATCGGGGACCACTGCAATGAACGAACTGCTGAAAACCGCAGCCTTGACGTTTGACCCGCGCGGGCGATGCAATCGACGTGGTTTGCTTTACGTCATGGGCATCACTCTTACGATGCAAGTGGTGATTGCCATTGGCGTGGTGGTGGCGAAGGTCGCGTTTGTCGGTCCTATCGCTATGGCCGTGAAACTGACCTTTCTCTGGATCGCAATTTCCGCAACCGTTCAACGCCTTCACGACACGGGCCGGAGTGGCTGGTGGCTGGCGGGTGCGTTTGTATTCCTCGTGGTCTGGATGGCACTGATGGGTGTTGGCCTGCCGATCCTCGTCGCAACGACGTGGGGTCCGCAGCTGATTTCGTTCACCTCGCCCGCGTTCTACGCAATCCTGATGCTCAGCTACGCCCCAATCCTCGGCGGCGCGCTCTGGTTACATTTTGCTGTCGGCGAGCGCGTGGACAACAGGTACGGCCCTGTCCCTGGCGCATCCGGCTTCTCTCAGCGCAGCAACATGCGCGGACAGCCGTCGAAGGTCGAGTCACCACCGTTCACCAACAGCGCGACGCTCCCGAACGTCTGAGAAAACCTGACACAAAGGCAGTCGATGCCGCTTGACCGGCGGGTGCGCCTTACGTGATGTGAATGGCTATTTGACCCAGCCGATCTTCCAACCGACGCATGCCGCTTTACTTCGCCTTCGGCTCGAACATGCATCCGGCGCAGATGCAGCAGCGTTGCCCCGGCGCGCGTGCAGTAGGTGTCGCGCAACTCGCAGACTTCGCGTTCTCTCTGACGCCGCGTGGCGGCGCGAACATTGTTTCCCATCGTGGGCAGACCGTATGGGGTGTGTTGTGGCGATGCACGCCCGCTCATCTCGCCACGCTCGACGCCTATGAAGGGGTGCGCATCCGGAACTATCGCCGCGCACATGTCTGCGTAACAGACCCCGCCGGCGCCAAACGCCATGCCGTAACGTATCGCAGTGATCGCAGATGGCCGGGCCGTGCGCGCGTAGACTACATGCTGACAGCGGTTATCCCGGGTGCTATCGCCCACGCGTTGCCAGCGTCCTACGTCGCCGCGTTGCAGGCGTTCCTGCCGCGCGTGGCCATCGGAGAAAAACGACGTCGTTATCGTGGGCGCCGCGTATAAGCGCGCGGCGACGTCTCTACTGACGACGCCAATGCAAAGGACACCGTGATGCGCGATTTTGCTCTGCCCGGCCGCTCGCCTGTGCTCGGCACAACGGCCATGTGCGCCACCTCGCATCCACAAGCCAGCCGTGTCGCGTTGGATGTACTGCGCAGTGGCGGCAATGCCGTGGATGCTGCGATCGCAGCATCCGCTGTCCTCACGGTAGTCGAGCCCGCGATGACCGGGATCGGCGGCGACTGCTTTGCGCTCATTCACAGGCCGGGTGAAGATGTGCGGGCCGTGAATGGAGCCGGGCGCGGACCCGCTGGCCTTTCGATCGACACCTTGCGCAGCGCAGGCATCAACGAGTTGACCCAGCACAGCCCACACTCCGTCACTGTGCCCGGGGCCATTGCTGCATGGTGTCATCTGCGCGAGACCTTCGGCAATCGCGACATGGCAGATCTACTCGCCCCTGCGATCAGCTTGGCAAGGGGCGGGTTTCCCGTAGCCGCGCGCGTCGGTACGGATTGGGCAGGCGCAGCGCAACATCTTGCGCAACACGCGGGAGCACGCAAACATTTCCTCCGCGATGGACGCGCCCCCGCAATCGGCAGCGTCATGCGCTTTCCCGCGCTCGCCGACACACTTGAGATCATCGGCAAAGAGGGCTGGGACGGATTTTATTCCGGTCGGGTCGCGCAGGATATTGTCTCCACACTTCAGGCAATGGGCGGCATGCACACGCTTGACGATTTCGCCAATCAGCAAGCGGCGGATGTGACGCCGGTCTTCTCGCGCACGCGCGGCCTCGATCTCTATCAGTTGCCACCGAGCAACTCCGGAATCGTCGCCAACCTGATGCTGCACATTCTCGAACGTTTGGGCGCTGACACGCTGCCGCCCCTCAGCGCGAAGCGATATCATCTGGCGCTGGAAGCGGCGCGCCTCTCCTATGCGATGCGTGACACGTTCATTGCAGACCCGGAGTATGCAGATGTGCCCGTCGCATACATTCTGTCCGACGCCTTCGCCGATGAACTGGCGGGCCGCATTGATCCGGCGCGACGGACTGATGATCTTGGTCCCATCCCCGGTCCGCCCGGCTCCGATACGATCTATCTCTGCGTCGTGGATGAGGATGGGATGGCCGTCTCCTTCATCAACTCCGTGTTCTCCGCGTTCGGCAGCGGCATCGTCACACAAGACACCGGCGTCCTGTTGCACAATCGCGGTCAAGGCTTTGTGCTTGACCCCGCCCATCCCAACGCGTTGGCGCCGGGCAAGCGGCCGCTTCACACGCTGGTGCCCGCCATGGCGCTGCGTAATGGCCGCGCGGAGTTGGTGTTTGGCGTCATGGGCGCGCTGTTTCAGCCAACCGGGCAAATGTACGTGCTCTCCAACATCTATGACTACGGCATGGATGTTCAGGAAGCGCTCGACTTCCCGAGGATCTTTTTTGAAGGCGATCATCTCGAAGCTGAGCCCGGCGTGCCGCGTGCCATCGTCGATGAACTCAGGTCCATGGGCCACGATGTGCGCCCGCGCGGTGAGGCCTGGGGCGGCGGGCAGGCGATCCACATTGCAGCGGAGACCGGCGTGCTGTCTGGCGGATCAGACCCGCGCAAGGATGGTTGCGCGCTCGGATATTAATCCGTCGCAGCTGCCCCGTTTGTGTCGGGGACCTCATCGACCGTTGCGCCAAACACTTTTTCAAACGCCTGCCGCAACGCGAGATCCACATCTGTCATCGTGACCGGCAGCCCGAGATCGACGAGGCTCGTGACGCCGTAAGCGTCAGGATCGACACCGCATGGCACGATCCCCGAAAAATGCGACAGATCAGGTTCGACATTCAGACTGACACCGTGAAACGTAACCCAGCGTCGCACCCGCACCCCGATCGCCGCAATCTTGTCTTCACGTCCGATGTCAGGCCGCCAGACCCACACCCCGACACGGCCCGCACGCCGCTCGCCCCGCACATTGAAAGCGTCCAACGTAGCGATCAGCCATTCCTCGAGCTGATACACAAATGCCCGGACATCCCGCCCTCGGGCGTTGAGATCCAGCATCGCATAGGCGACCCGCTGCCCGGGCCCATGATAGGTGTACTGTCCGCCGCGACCGGTCTGGTGGACTGGGAACTGACCCGGTTGCAGAAGGTCATCCGAGGTGGCGCTTGTCCCCGCCGTATAGAGCGGGGGATGTTCGAGTAGCCAGACGCATTCCTGAGCTGTTGTCGCTGCGATGGCTGCCGCGCGCTCCTCCATAAAACGCAACGCCGAAACATAGGCAACGGGACGATCGCTGATCTGCCATGCGACCGCCCGGTCTGGACGACCAGCCGGCGCAGCGGGGTCAATTGCTTTGGGTTGGGCCAATGTCATGGCGCAGATGTCGCCCGCCAATCATCGCTTGCCAAGCCCCCGGCGCATTGTTACACGCCCACGACTACCGGCGGGGCATGCGCGTCCCGTGCTGCGGCCGTGGCGGAACTGGTAGACGCGCAGCGTTGAGGGCGCTGTGGGCGAGAGCCCGTGGAGGTTCGATTCCTCTCGGCCGCACCAAAATGTCTGCAAGCCCCGCGCTCTGCTATCAAAGTCAGCTCCTTCGGGATCGCGAACCTCCACACACCCTACAGTGCTGCACTGCAGAAATTTCGCCAGTGGACGCTATAGTCGAAAACATCTCTGCGACGCCGCGCAGCGGCCTTTACTCGCCGCGAAACACCGTCGGGAGTGCGTCAATGACGGGCTTCAGGAGGAAGGAAATCGCTTTGCGGTCGCCGGTCTCGATGTAGACCTCGGCGGGCATGCCCGGTTTCAGTGTCTGACCGTCGAGCTTGTCGAATTCGCCGTCAGAAAATCCGATGCGCACGATGTATTCCGGCGGCCGTTGCCCATTGGCCTGCTGCGTCGCAGCCGCAGGAATCCGTGTAATGGTGCCGTCCAGTTCTGGCGTGCGCGCGGCATCGAGAGAGGAAAAACGGATGATGACCTTTTGCTCGCGGAAGATCCGATGAATATCGCTGGGATTGACTCGAGCTTCGAGTTCGAGCGCATCTTTTTCCGGGATGATCGCCATGATCGGATCGCGCGGCGCGATCACACCGCCAATCGTGTGGACACTGAGATTGTGCACGAAGCCGTCGCGGGGCGCGTGAATGGCGACGCGTGACAGGCGGTTTTGTGCAGCTGTACGCCGTTCAAGCAACTCGGCAACACTCGCCTCTACAGCACGCAGCTCGGTCAGGATCTGATTGGTACGCTCACGTTTAGATTGTGCGGCCTGTACCCTCAGTTCGGCGATGCGCCCGCGCGCTCGCGCCATGTCGGATGTATATTGACCGCGCTCGCCCTCGGTTTCTGCGAATTGGCGCTCGAGCGCGAGCATACGCCGTTTCGGCACAAGGCCCTGTTGATAGAGATCGCGCAAGCCGTCGAGCTCATCTTTCAGAAATCCAAGCTGCGTCTGCCGCGACTTTTTCTGCGCCTGCAGTCCGCGGATTTCTTCATCGAACTGCGCGATGCGTTGCTCAATTTGTTCCGCTTCCCCCCGCACCGTATTTTGCCGTGAGCGAAAGAGTTGGCGCTGATCGCGCCGCGCGGTCGCGATCCGGGACGGGGCGACGGAAAGCGCCATGTCGAGCGAAAAGTCGATATTATCTTCGCCGTCGCGTTCGGCCCGTAGTCGCGCCAAACGCGCGAGCTGATCGGTGAGCTGTGCATCGAGTATGCCGAGGTTGGCTTTTGTCTCCGTCTCGTCAAGCCGAAGGAGCACGTCGCCGGCTTTCACTTGCTGACCGTCCCGGACATTAATCTCCGCAACGATGCCGCCTTCGAGGTGTTGTACCTGTTTGGCGTTGCTCTCGACGACCACGACCGATGGCGCAATCACCGCACCGGAAATGTTGGCAAATGCTGACCAACCGCCAAGCCCACCAACAAGAAGCACCAGCACAAGCACACCGAAAAGCTGGTGACGGCGCAGGGACTTGGTGGCTTGCAGACTGCGATCGCTCATGACGTTGCCTTCGGAGTTTTCGGCGTGAGATGTCCCGGGGTGTCGGTCTGCAAGGGTATTTCGCCGCCGCCGACCTCCCGCGACGCGACACCAAGCGCCGCGCCATCGCTCTCCGGGCGGATCGGTGTTGGGCGGTTGCCGGGGTTGACGAGAATTTTCTTGAGCATCTCATCACGCGGCCCAACGCCGATCTGGCGTCCACCGCGCAGATACAACACTTTGTCGACCGCCTGGATCACGCTGGGGCGGTGAGCAATCACGATCACAGCCGTCCCATTCGCCTTCAGCCGCTTGATGCACTTGATCACGGCCGCTTCACCCTGAGCATCGAGATTGGCGTTCGGCTCATCCAGGATGGCGATCGCCGGGCTGCCAAAAACTGCTCGGGCCAGGCCGATCCGCTGGCGCTCGCCGCCCGAGAAGGGATGCCCAGTCGGCCCGATCTCGGTGTTGTAGCCGTTCGGAAGATCGAGAATGAAGCTGTGCAGCTCAGCCATCTGGGCGGCGGCGATCACGTCTTCCATCTTTGCGTCCGGATCGAAGCGGGAGATATTCTCCGCGACGGTACCTGTGAACATTTCACTGTCTTGCGTCAGATAGCCGACATGCGCCCCAAGCCGATCGCGATCCCATTGATCGAGCGCGGCGCCATCGATAGTGACCCGACCTTTTTGCGGCACCAGCGTACCAATCAGAACTTTTGCAAGCGTGGACTTGCCGGCACCTGTTGGGCCGAGCACGGCGAGCACCTCGCCTGGTGTCAATTCGAAGTTCAGACCTTGAAGCAGCGGATCGTCCCGGCCTTTGGCAATCAGGCTTACGTTCTCGACCGCGATAAACCCTTTTGGCTCCGGCAAGGCCAACGGCTCGGCGTCAGCCGGTGTCTGCGTCAACAGTGTCCGCAATGTTTCCCATGCCTTGCGCGCCGCAAGCACATTGCGCCAGTGGGCGATGGTCTGCTCCACCGGGGCAAGTGCGCGGGCAAAAATGATTGACGCGGCAATCATCACGCCGGGCAGGATTTCCTGTTGGATGACGAGATAGGCACCGACCGCCAGGATCGCAGACTGAAGAATGAGCCGCGACGCCTTTGTAACGCCGGATATCAATCCGTTGCGATCGGAAACACTCAAACCGTTTACGAGCGTGCGGTCATGCTCCCCCATCCAGCGCGCGCGCATGCGAGCGCCCATCCCGAGCGCGCGGATCAGTTCAGCATTCTGGTAGAGCTCTTCTGTCGCCTGATGACTGACCTGAGATTGTTGCCCGAGCGCGGCCATCGGTTTGCGTGTCAGCCATTCGTTCGCGAGCATCAGCACGAACAGCAGCACGGCGCCTGCCAGTGCAAGATAGCCAAGCACGGGGTGGAAAAGGAAAACGACGAGCAGATAAACCGGTACCCAAGGCGCATCGAACAACGCGATCAGGCCCGGTCCGCTGACAAAACTGCGGACGGTGTCGAGATCACGCGCCGGCACGGAGCCGACATTCGGCGTTTTGTTGGCGGCGTGAAACATCATCGCATCGATCACGCGCGGCGCAAGCTGATCATCCAGCCGCAGCCCCGCACGCGCAACGATGCGCGAGCGCAGCACATCGAGCAGCGCCATGAAGAAATAGAGCGCCACCACCAGGATGCAGAGCGCGACAAGGGTCGGCAGACTGCGGCTCGCAAGCACGCGGTCGTAGACCTGAAGCATAAAAAACGGGCCGGTCAGCATCAGCAGGTTTACGAACAGGCTGAAAACCATAACGCTGCGCAACGCCTTTTTGCAGGCGCGTACACTGTCCCGAAACAGCGTGTCTGTCTTTCTGCGTGCCAACGAACTGCGCGCCATGCCCCATCTCCACGCACGTTAAAGTCTGCGGCACACTGTGAACCCGGACTTCGCCAGGCCCATCCCGCAGCGCGCTGCCGAACCTTTCGTGATCGCAATCCGACGGATGCGGACACGATCACACCTGCTGCAACCTACGCCATAAACATTGAGATTGCCTGACCGTACCACGGTTGCGGCCGCGTGCTCCGTATGCGCTTTGATCGCGGCGCGAATACGCCCGTCACGAACCGTCTTTGGCGTCCAATTCTGCAAACACGCGATTGGCAATCCGGAAGCACTCAACCCCGGTCGGCACGCCGCAATAGATCGCGGCCTGGTGAATGCACGCGCGTATCTCGTCCCGCGAGACGCCATTCGTCACTGCGCCTTTCAGATGCAACTCCCACTCGTGCATGCGGTTGAGTGCAGCGATCATCACGAGGTTCAGCATCGAGCGGGTTTTCTTGTCGATCGTCTCATCGCCCCAGCCGAACCCCCAGCACCATTCGGTCATCATCTCCTGGAACGGCCGATTGAATTCGTTAGCGCTTTCCAGAACCTTGTCGACGTAGGCCGCGCCCAACACCTCGCCGCGTTTCTGCTTGCCTATCTCGAAGCGCTGCTCATCCATGGCGTGGTCCTTCCGTCTGGCCGGTTTGCATTCTGCCTGCCCGGTTTGCCCGTGCGGCAAATCGGTCTAGCCTTGGTGTCATGACCGCGCACGACCGTCCACTTGCAAACAAGACCTGCCTCGTGATGGGCAGCACCGCAGGTATCGGGCGTGCAATCGCACAGGCGTTCCTGCACGCGGGCGCCGAGGGCGTCATGCTGAACGGTCGTGATGAACAGCGCGGCATTGACGCACGCGAGACGCTTCAGACTGCGTTTCCTGATCAACCTGTGCATCTCGCGCTCGGGGACGTGTCGGCAGGCGCAGCCAGTGTCGTGGTTGAAGAGACAGTCGAGAAGTTTGGGCGCCTTGACGTCCTTGTCTGCTCCACCGGCGGCGATGCCATCCCGGCGCTTTTTCACACACTCGATCCTGACATTATCCCGGAGCAGGTCGCAGCCGGATTTCTTGGCCCTATCCTGGCAGCACGCGCTGCTGTCCCGCATATGACGAAAGCCGGTGGCGGCGTGATCCTGACCATTGCCTCAGACGCCGCGAAAATCGCAACTCCCGGTGAAAGCATCATTGGCGGGGTCATGGCCGGGATCGTGATGTTTACGCGAGGTCTGGCGATCGAGGGGAAACGGGTCGGCATTCGCGCCAACTGCCTCACGCCGTCGATCGTGCGCAACACACCTTTGTACCATCGGCTGATGGCGGACGCGTTTGCGGGCAAGCTGTTTGCCAAGGCCGAGGCGATGGCGCATCTCGGTGTCACCGAGCCGGAAGATCTCGCAGCACTTGCTGTTTTCATCGCGAGTGATGCCGCTGAAAAAATCACGGGGCAGGCGATCAGCGTGAACGGCGGGATCTCCGCAGCATGAGACAGGCGGCGAAGCACCTGTGATGCGGATTGATGCCACGACCTACGCAGAGGCCTACGATAACTTTCACTGGAACCTGCCGGAGCGCTTCAACATCGCGCACGCCTGTTGCCTGCGTCATGCGACGGGTAACCTGCGAGACGCCCCCGCGCTCATTTTTCTCCACGAAGACGGCACGCGGGACGTCTATTCCTTTGGCTTACTGGCGACGTTCGCCGCGCGCTTTTGCAATGCACTCAAAAGTGCGGATATCGGGCCGGGGGATATCGTGGCTGTTCATCTCCCCCAGTGTCCGGAGGCCGTGATCGCGCATCTCGGCATTCAGATGGCCGGTGCGATTGCGTTGCCGCTGTTTGGAAAGTTCGGGCCGGATGCGATGACGTTTCGGCTTCGCGATGCCGGTCCCAAGTCTTTGGTCTCAACGCTCGACGGACTTTTGCCGATCGAAAAGCAGCTCCATGGCGGCTCATCGATCCCACAACTTCTTTGCGTGGATGGAGATGGGCCTGCGGGAGCGCGGTCTTTCTGGGCCACGCTCGAAGCCGCTTCGCCGCAAGCCGATGCGCATCCGACGGGCATAAATGATCCGGCGTTCCTGATGTACACTTCGGGTACGACCGGCGATCCGAAAGGCGTCTTGCATGCGCAGCGGGTGCTGATTGGTCACCTGCCTGGCATGATACTGCCACATGAAGGATTTCCGGTCAGCGGAGATAAATTCTGGACACCGGCAGACTGGGCCTGGGCCGGCGGGCTTTTTGATGCGCTGCTGCCGGCACTTTACTTCGGCGTGCCGGTCGTTGGATCAAAGCAGCGGTTTGATCCAGAGCACGCAATGGCGCTGATGGCCGTTGAAGCAGTGCGCAATGCGTTTATCCCGCCAACAGCCCTCCGGTTGATGCGCGGCGCTGATGTCCGGCCGCCGGAGCACTTTTGCATCCGCACAATTGGCACCGGTGGCGAGAGTCTCGGGGAGGATATGATCGCGTGGGGCCATAAAACATTCGGCCTCACCCTCAACGAATTTTACGGCCAGACCGAAGCCAACCTTGTAATTGGAAATTCGTCAGCTCTGTTTGACGTGCGCGCGGGCTCGATGGGTCGTGCAATTCCGGGCCACGACGTCGCGGTCGTGGACGATAATGGCAACCTCCTCGGTGAAGGCGAAGAGGGGATTGTTGCGGTACGGCGGCCAAACCCGGTGATGTTCCTGGAATACTGGAACAATCCAGAGGCCACGCGGAGTAAATTTGCCGGTGATTGGTGCCTGCTCGGTGATGTCGCGCGGCGTGATGCGGACGGCTACTTCTGGTTCCGCGGGCGGGACGACGACATCATCATGTCCGCCGGCTATCGAATCGGACCAAGTGAAATCGAGGATTGCCTGATCAGTCATCCGGACGTGACACTCGCTGGCGTCATCGGCGCCCCGGATTCCGTCCGTGGAGAGATTGTGGTGGCGTATGTGGTGCTGCGCGATGGGGTTACGTCATCTCCTGAGCTTGAGGACGCGCTTCAGCAGTGGGTCCGTAACCGTCTCGGCGCCCATCAGTATCCCCGCCATGTCCGCGTCGTCGACGAGCTGCCGACCACTCTGACCGGCAAAATCCAGCGCAATAGGCTCAGGGCGTTGGAAAAGGTTCGCACATCCAAGTAGTCGTTAGCGCGAAATCTCGACATATGCTCGGCAAAGGTGTATTTGAGGTTCCTCAGTATGCGCACTGCGCGCGAGTGAGGGCTGTTAACGGTGCGATCAAGCGAACCCATTGATGAGTTCTCCCGCGCGGTGGAGCAAATTGATGCGGCGGCGGATGCTGATGCGGTTGTGGCTGCGCTCACAGCACTGAGTGCAAGCACGGCCGTTGAGCACGTAGCGCTCGGCGCAATCAGTGCGCCAAATCTGTCGGAACACCCCATACGCTTGGCAGGCGCGTCGTCGTTGGCGGGCTGCATCGAGCAAAGGCTCGGCGAGAGGAAGGGCCCTGGGACGCGGCTCGTTCTGGTCAACGAGACCACGGATCAAGATGCCGATGTTCGCGAAGCAATCGACGAATTGGCATGCCGCTCCTGCATCCTTGTCAGCCATCGCGAAGCGTCATCGATGGCGGGCGTTGTCGCCGTCGCCTCGCGTGATGCGTTTCTCTCGACGCGGACAGTGGCGGAACTGCGCGCGCTCGCCCATCTCGCATTGACGCGCATCTTTGCTCTTGAGCGCGCTGCGATCGCTGAAGCGGTTGCGCTCTCCAAGCGCGAGGCGGTTTGTCTCGCCTGGGTGGCGCACGGCAAGTCGGATTGGGAGATCGGCCAGATCCTGGAGATCAGCCCAAAGACGGTGAACTTCCATGTCGAAAATGCAAAGCGACGCCTTGGTGTCCCGTCGCGGACTCAGGCCGTATTGCTTGCAGCTCTCAACGGAGGAATCGAGTTGACGCGCTAGCCTGTCGGGCACGCGCACTGCGCTGATTGCTCGGTGTCCGCGAATTGCGCCAACGCGATAGGCGGTTTGTCGTGGCGTGTCGATGCGCCAGCGAAAGCCCCCGATGCACTTGTTTCTGGTGCCGCTGCGTTGCACAACACGCGAAGCCGTCACAGCGGTGTGTCGAAATATGCAGGACTGAGATCATGGTGCGTTGGCGCGACCTCGGGAAGAGTGACAACATCGAAGATCGCCGAGGCCAAAAGGGTGGTCGTGGCGGCTTTGGTTTTCCGTTTCCGCGAGGCGGGCGTGGCCGTCAGGTCCGCATTCCGATGGGTCGTGGGCGCGGCGGGGGCGGCATGAGCCTGATGACCATCCTGATCATCGGCGCCGTGATGTACTTCGTGTTTGGCATCAATCCTCTCGATCTTCTGCGCGGTGGGGGCGGTGGCATTCCGACACCGCAGATCGATACAAGCGACAGCTCCAGCACACGGCCTCAGAACTTTGATGTGCCGCGCATGCCGGGTTCCGACACTGCGAGCCGGGCACCCGGACGCCAGACGGCTGAGCGCCGGATTGAGCAACCACGAACCAAGGATCAAGCCGGCCAGTTCGTCAGCGCCATCTTCAACAACACCGAGGAAGTCTGGAAAGAGCTGTTCCCAACATTCGGCAAGCGTTACCGCGAACCGAACATGGTGCTCTACACAGGTTACACGCAGACGGGCTGCGGCCCAGGGCAGGCTGCGATGGGTCCGTTTTATTGTCCGCTTGACCAGAAAATCTACATCGACCTGACGTTCTTCCGCACGCTTGAGCAGCGCTTCGGAGCACCGGGTGATTTCGCACAGGCCTACGTGATCGCACACGAAGTCGGTCACCACGTGCAGACGGTGCTCGGCATCTCGAACGCGGTGCAACAGGCGAAGGCGCGCAATCCGCGTGCTGCCAACCGCATTCAGGTGATGATGGAGCTGCAGGCCGATTGCCTTGCCGGGGTCTGGGCAAACCGCGCCGATCGCGCCCGCAACATCCTCGAGGAAGGGGATATCGAGGAGGGGTTGAACGCGGCTGCCGCGATCGGGGATGATGTAATTCAGAAACGCTCGGGCCAACGAGTGAACCCGCATGCGTTCACGCATGGCACAGCCGCACAGCGCCAACGTTGGTTCCGCGCGGGCTTTCGAAGTGGCAACATGAACGCCTGCGATACGTTCAACGCCGACCGTCTCTGAGCACCCGTCCACGCTTCTCGAGTACTGCACCATAGCCAACCGAACCGCGTGAAGGTTGAAACAACTCAGTCGTTTGAATCTCTAGGGCTTGGCGCTACCCTCGCGTTATGAAGCGTCTGACGCATCGTTGGCTTTTGATCGGTCTTGCGGCCGCCTCGGTTGTCGCACTCACGTGGGCTGCTCATACGCACACGCGCACCAAGGGTCATGCGGCGCTGGTGGAAGAGTCCTATCGCCGGATCAACGTCTACTCTGCCGCTCTCGACGATGCCGTGGATCGCTTTGCCCACCTCGCGCCGGTGCTCGCGGAAAACCCTGATGTCATCGCTGCAATCGCCCGGCCTGACGAGGTGAGCGCACAGGCGAAAGCGAAAAATTATCTTCGCCGTATGAATGAGGCGGCCGGCTCTCTCTCTATGTTCCTGCTCGATCGCGCCGGACGTGTGATTGCGACAAGCGATGAGGGAATGCCAGCAGCAAAGGTCGCTGTCTCCCGCGCACCATATCTGACGTCCGCATTGAAGCATGGTGCGGGGCGTCACTACGGTACCGGCGGGCTGGATGAAACACCCGGCTATCTGATGGCTCGGGTGATTGAGCACAACACCGCCTGGATCGGCGCCGCCGTCGTCAAGGTCGACCTCCGTCCGACCGAATGGACGTGGATCGCACAGGAAGATGTCGTCGCGTTGAGCACGAGATCCGGTGAGATTGTCCTTTCAAGCCATGAGCGATTGAAGAGCTGGCGTTTCGACAATGCGCTCCGGACGACGGGCGCGCCGGTGGAACGTGTCCAGACGGCCTCGACCCTGCGCTTCGAACAGGTCGGCAAGCTGCACCAGCGGCTGCCCGTTGTGCGGTTGCGCGCGAGCCCGGATAAGCCGGTGCAGGGCGAGGGAGCAGGGCGTTTCGCGCGTCTGACAGAGGGGGATTATCTCCATCTATCGGTGTCGCAGCGCCATGGTTGGACATTGCATCATCTCGCCGCGTTGGCACCGGCGGAGGCCCTGGCGCTTCAGGCCGCGGCATTTGCAGGCGTTCTGGCCACGATGTTGTGGCTCGCGGTGTTTTTCCTCCATCAACGTATCGCCCTGCAGCGCACCCGCGCATTGGCCCTACGCGAACTCGAGGGACGGGTTGCGGACCGCACCCGGCAGCTCCAGCAGATGAATGCGCAACTCGCCCGGGAAATCGAGGTGCGTCGCGCAACAGAGGATGAGCTGCGCGAAATGCAGAGTCGTCTCGTCCACGCCGGACGGATGGCCGCGCTCGGACAACTCTCCGCCGCAGTAAGCCACGAGGTGAACCAACCAATCACAGCCCTGCGCACCAACCTTGCCAGCGCACGGCTTATGGTGACGCGTGACACGCGCGAATCTGTGACCGGCGTGATCGACCGGATGATTGGTCTTGTGGAGCGCGTGACCGAAATCACCGGTCAGCTCAAATTATTCTCCCGCCGCAACCGTGGCCGTCGTGTTGACGTCGATGTGGAAACCGCGCTGCGCAATGTCGAGATGCTGATGGGCCCGGCTTTCCGTCAGAACGCTGTGACGCTTGTCTTGCCGCATGTTGAACCCGATGTTTTCGTGCACGGCAGCCGTGTGAGGTTCGAGCAGGTGCTCGTCAATCTGCTGATCAACGCGCTTGAAGCAATGACCGCGCAGCCTGCTGCGAGGCCAAAGGTCGTAAGCGTTGAGGTGGAGGCGAACGAAATGGATGTTGTCATTCGGGTCCGTGATGATGGGCCAGGCATCGATGCCGATGCACTCAGCCAGATTTTTGAGCCGTTTTTCTCCACGAAAACCGAAAGTCAGGATCCGCTGGTCGGAAGTGAAGGCGGCCTTGGTCTGGGCCTTGCGATCTCGCGCGATATCATTGTTGACATGGGTGGGACACTTGATGCGCGAAACGCGGAGCAAGGTGGTGCTGTCTTTACACTGCGCGTGCCCCGTCGCGTCGCGCAGGTGACAATGGCGCAGGCTGCAGAATGAACGCGCCAGCCGGGCGCATACTCGTCGTCGATGATGAGGGCGATGTCCGCGACGCGATCTCCGAATGGTTGGGGCTTTCTGGTTTCGAGGTTCAGCTCGCAGCCTCAGGCGAAGCCGCCTCCATGATGCTGAGCGATGCGATGGGGGCGAGCGAAGCAAACGGATTTGACGCCATCGTCTGCGACGTCCGTCTCCCCGGCATGGACGGCCTGAGCTTTCTGCACCAGACACGAAGCAGAGCACCCGATGTGCCGGTGATTCTGATGACGGCTCACGGCGACATCTCACTTGCGGTAACAGCGGTGCAGGCGGGCGCGTTCGACTTTCTCGAAAAGCCTTATGCGCCGGAACAGTTCCTCGCGACTGTCCAACGCGCCGTGTTAAAAGACAGCGCCAGTGAGGTGCCGGATGACGTCTCGAGCCCGCCAGCGCCGCCAGCCGTCCTGACCGACCAGAACATTGATCTCTCGCTCCAGGCTCAAATGGGTCGCCATGAGCGCACGTTGATCGAGGCCTCCCTGCTGCGGCACAGCGGGAATATCTCTGCGGTCATGGACGAACTCGAGCTACCGCGGCGCACCCTGAACGAAAAGATGCAGAAGCACGGATTGCGCCGTGCGGACTTCGCTTAGGCAATTCAACGCCTGCTCCGGATCGTGCGATGCCTGTGCGGACAATCGGCAGAATTCCGCCTATTTTTCGCCATGCCGCGCCGCGATATCGCATCTGCTCAGCTCGGATGCGAGAAGGTTTTCTCTCGTATAATCAATAGCTTGAGCGCACAAAAGCCATCCGCCGACAAGTTTCCCTCATCTCTCGCAAAGCTGTGAACCCGCCTCTATGGTGACAGGGTGAAGCTCTCCGCAGCAGCAACGTCGGCGCAATGATCGTCGTGCATTCACGGAAGTTTGGAGGAGGAAAATCATGAAGTTTATTGGTGGAAGTGCGCTCGCCGCACTCATGTTGACCGCCGCACCGCTCGCCATGACAACAGCACACGCTGGATCGCATGCGGCCTGCGAGGAATTGACCCTCGGATCAGCAATCTCGCTAACGGGTAAGTACGCCACGAACGGCGTGCACGCGAAAAACGGCTACGAGTTCGCGATCAAGAAGATCGACGAAAACGGCGGCGTTAAGATCGGCGACAAATGCTACAATTTCAAAGTCATCTACTACGATGATGAATCCAAGGGAGATCGCGGCGCAACGCTTGCCGAACGTCTGATCAATCAGGACAAAGTCCAGTACATGCTTGGGCCATATTCCTCCGGCCTCACCAAGGCGATTGCGCCGGTGACGGAGAAATACAAGATCCCGATGGTGGAAGCGGAAGGTGCATCGCGCTCGCTCTTCAACAAGGGACGGAAATATCTCTTCGCCGTGCTCTCGACGTCGGAGCAGTACCTCGCTTCGGCCATTACGCTCGCTGCCGAAAAGGCGAAAGAGCAGGGCAAGGATCCATCGTCCGTGAAAGTGGCGATTGCTGTCGAGAATGATCCGTTCTCACTCGATATCCGCGCCGGCATTATGGAAGACGCCGCCAAGTACAACATGAAGATCGTGATCGACGAGAAGTTGCCGCGCGACCTCTCGGACATGGCGCCGATCCTCGCCAAGACGAAACTGATCAAACCGGATGTGCTCGTCGTCTCGGGTCACTCGAAGGGTGCAGCCACCGCTGTGCGCCAGATTGACGAGATGAAGGTCAAGGTCCCGATGATCGCTATGACACACTGCGAGGCGGCGAAGGTGACCGAAAAATTCGGTGATGCTGCCAACGACATCCTGTGTGCCACGCAGTGGGCCGAGACGCTCTCCTACGAGGATCCGATCTTTGGCTCTGCCGCGAACTATGAAAAAGAGTTCAAGGCCGCCTATCCTGAGTACAAGAACAAGGTGCCATACCAGACTGCTCAGGCGTCTGCTGCGGTGTACGTCTTCAAGGATGCCTTTGAGCGGGCGGGTTCGCTTGACAAAGACAAGGTGCGTGAGGCGATCGCCGCGACTGATCTCGACACGTTCTACGGCAAGATCAAGTTCGCACCGGCTGGGAACAATATCGCCAAGCCGATGGTGCTCCGTCAGATCCAGAGCGGCGAGTACAACGTGGTCGCGCCGTCTGAGTTCGCGTCGCACAAGTTGAACTGGCCACGTAACTAGCCACAAC
>JBCBXF010000042.1:0-17841 GCA_039816705.1 Pseudomonadota bacterium
CGAGGCTGTCGATCACCTCATCGAGATCATCGCCGGCGAGAATGGTGTCGAGCTTGTGCAGTGTCAGATTGATCCTGTGATCGCTGACCCGGCCTTGCGGAAAATTATACGTGCGGATCCGCTGTGACCGGTCCCCACTTCCAACCTGATCTTTTCTCTCTGCCGCCCGTTCCTCGTCGGCGCGCATGCGCTCCTGATCATAGAGCCGGGTGCGCAAAACCTGGAGGGCGCGCGCACGATTTTGATGTTGTGACTTTTCACTCGATGTCACCACGATGCCGGTCGGGATGTGCGTGATGCGGACGGCGCTGTCCGTCGTGTTGACGTGCTGACCTCCGGCGCCTGACGCGCGCATGGTGTCGATGCGCAGGTCTTCGTTCCGCACTTCGATATCGATATCCTCCGCTTCGGGCAGCACGGCCACGGTGGCAGCGGACGTGTGAATGCGTCCACCCGACTCTGTGACCGGGATACGCTGTACGCGGTGTACGCCCGACTCATATTTGAGGCGCGCGTATGCCCCGGTGCCGGTGATGTTGGCAATCACTTCGCGATAACCGCCAGCCTCACTTTCCGAGACGGAGACAATTTCTGTTTTCCAGCCTCTAAGGTCGGCGTAACGCTGATACATCCGCAGCAGATCCCCGGCGAACAGCGCGGCCTCGTCCCCGCCGGTTCCGGCGCGTATCTCGAGGATGACGCTACGGTCGTCTGCGGCATCTTTCGGGAGGAGCTGGAGCTGAAGCTCATGTTCCATCGTCTCGATGCGTGTGGTGAGATCCTGCATCTCGTGGCGTGCAAGCTCTGCCATCTCGGTGTCTGTTGCCGGGTCATCCAGCATGCTTTCAAGATCGGACACCTCAGTGCGAGCGTCGCGGAGTGTCGTGATTGTCGCGACCACGGGATCAAGTTCCGCAAACTCCTTCGAAAGGCGTACGAAAACATCCTGCTCCGGCCCGGAAGATAATTCCGCCTGAACGGCATTCCAGCGATCGACCATGCGATCCAGTTTTTCTTCAGGTAGCTGCGGCATTGCGGAGGCGTTGAAATTTATCTTGTTGTCAGGGCGAGGAGGCGTGCGTCGTTCAGAGCTGGCTGACGTTGCGATAGATACTGAGCTTCGCTAACCGCCGGCGGCTCTTACAAGGGATTGTTCTGATGTATCGAGTGGGGTCGGCGGTTGCGGATCGCCAGCGAGGTTGATCGCGTTTTTCTCCGCAAACGTGATCAGTGCGCCGCGCACATCCTTGATTTCGCCGTCGATCATCTCGCGAATGGCGTCGTTGGCGGATGATGTGTCCAGCGATCGCAGCATCGCCTTGACCGGGCCGATGCTTGCCGGCGCTACGGAGAGCGAGCGATAGCCAAGTGCGAGCAGGAGCATCGCGCCAATCGTTGTGCCAGCCAATTCACCGCACAACGTCACGGGGACATTGTGGGCTTGCGCCGTCTCCACAATATCGCGGAGAACTTTCAACACCGGCAGCGACACGGGATCGAAGCGATCTGACACGCGCTGGTTGCCGCGATCGGCGGCAAACAAAAATTGCAGCAGGTCGTTGCTTCCAACGGAGACAAAATCGACGGCATCAAAGAGTGCGTCAAGCTGCCAAAGCAACGCTGGAACTTCGATCATCGCACCAATGGCAACGTGGGAGGGGCGTGAATATCCGCGCTGCGTGTGCAGCTGACATTCGTGCTCGAAGATCTCCCGGGCGCGATGATACTCCGATACTTCAGAAATCATCGGCACCATGATGCGCAGGGGGCGCCCTTCTGCTGCGCGGAGCAACGCCCGAAACTGCGTGCGCAGCAAGACGGGACGATCTAGCGAAATACGGATCGAACGCCAGCCGATCGCCGGATTTGGCTCATCTGCATGCCGGAGATAGGGCAACAGCTTGTCGCCGCCGATATCGAGTGCGCGGAACGTCACGGGTCGCGCGCCAGCGGCATCGAATATCTGGCGATAAATCTCCGTCTGCCGTTCTCGACGTGGGAACGACGATGACACCATGAACTCGAGTTCGGTGCGAAAGAGCCCAATTCCGTCCGCGCCCGATTGTTCAAGATGCGGCAGGTCCATCACCAACCCGGCGTTGATTTGCAGTGCGATCCGCTGGCCGTCGCGGGTGCGAGCTTCAACGTCGCGGCTCTCGCGAAACTGCTCTTGGCGACGCGCACGGAAGCGGACTTTGTCTGCGAATGCCTCGATAATCTCCGGCGTTGGGCGGACGTGGACTTCCTGCTGATCGGCGTCGATCATAATCTCGTCGCCGGCTTCGGCGAGGTCGATGATGCCGCGGGTCTGTCCGATCGCGGTGATGCCGAGTGCTCTTGCGACGACGGCGACGTGGCTGTTCGGTCCGCCGTCCTCGACGACCAATCCACGGATGCGGCTGCGGTCATAATCGAGGAGTTCGGCCGGGCCCATTGAACGGGCGACGAGAATGCCGTCTTCAGGAAGTTCGATCGAAGCGGCTGTCTGACTCTCGCCGACGAGTGCGCGGAGCAGGCGGTCGGACAGATCGTCAACGTCGCGAAAGCGTTCGCGCCAGTACGGGCTTTCGTTGCGCAACATGCGCGCACGCTGGTCGTTGCGCACGCGCTCGACCGCGGCTTCGGCGGTGAGACCACCGCGGATCGCGTCGCGCATACGCCCGATCCAACCACGATCGTGAGCGAACATACGATAGGTCTCGAGGATTTCGCGGTGCTCGCCAGCGCGCGATATTTCTCTGCGCTCAAGCATCGCATCGATCGCCTCGCGAAGATGCGCGACCGCGCGGTCCAGTCTGTCGCGTTCGACCGCGGGGGTGTCTGCGATAAGCTTACGAATGACCACGCGGGGCCGGTGCAGCACAACGTGGCCGAGTGCGATGCCATCAACCAGCGTGACGCCCTTGAGCAACACACCGCGGCCCCGCCCGGATGTCTCCGGGTCGTCGGCATCGTGCAGCAATTCGTTCGAGACGAGGAGTTCGGCGAGCACCATCGCGGTGGTTTGCAGCGCCTCCGCTTCGTCGTCGGTGTACGCGCGGCGGGTTTCGTTCTGGATGGTCAGGACGCCGAGGACGCGGCCGCCCCGCAGGATTGGCACTCCGAGGAACGAGCGGTAACTCTCTTCACCGGTCTCAGGTCGATAGGAGAAGGACGGGTGGGTCTGTGCGTCGTCGAGCGAGACAGGCCGTGCACTCTCGGCGACGAGCCCGACCAGCCCTTCGCCACGCGCCATATGTGTGTTGCCCACCGCGCCTGAATTCAGCCCTTCGGTTGCGATCAGGCCGTAGCTGTCATCGCGGCGTCGCACGTAAAGCGATGAGACTTCCGCGATCATGATGCGGGCAATCTGGCGCACGATCCTGTCCAGACGCGTTTGCGCGTCTGCCGGTTCGGCCATGATCTGGCGCAGGTTGCGGATCAGAACCCGCGGACCTGCATCTCCCTGATGCATCGTTCACCCACTCGTTGTGTGTTGCACGCGCGAGGCTTAGCCGCACTGGCAAGCCCTTAACCTGCAATCATGACGGCAGTGTACCGCCACGCGCACCGGCCTGTTTCGGAAATGCGGCGTCAGCCCCGTGGTTCCGCATCGCGATGTCCAACGGCCAGACGCACAACACGTTGACAGCATTCAATGCGTGCTACGCAGCATCCAGACCATAGAGCGCATGCAATGTACGTACGGCAAGCTCTGTATAGGCCGAGTCGATCAGAACGCTGATTTTGATCTCGGATGTAGAGATCGCCTGCAGGTTGATGCCTTTCTCGGCCAAAGCCTTGAACATGCTGGCGGCGACACCTGCGTGGCTGCGCATGCCAATGCCGATGACGGAGACCTTCACGACATCAGTCGAGCCGCGGACATCTTGATATCGGATGCTGTCGCGTGCTTTTTCCAGCGTCGCCTCTGCGCGCTCGAGGTCCGAGCCCGGCACGGTGAAGGTCATGTCGGTCGACTTCCCATCGTCAGAGACGGATTGGACGATCATGTCGACGTTGATGTTGGCATCAGCGAGCGGTCCGAATATCGATGCTGCGACGCCGGGACTGTCTTCGACCTTTACCAGCGTGATCTTGGCCTCATCCTTGGCGTAGGTGATGCCACTGACGATCTGTTTTTCCAAAATCTCATCCTCGTCGCAGACCAGTGTTCCGGTGAATTCATTGGCATTGGCGCTGGCAGGCGGGACGCTGTCAGGTGCGTCGAAGCTGGAGCGCACCAGCAGGCGCACGCCTTTGACCATGGCGAGCTCAACCGAGCGTGTTTGGAGCACCTTGGCCCCGAGTGACGCCATCTCAAGCATCTCCTCGTATGAG
Source organism: Pseudomonadota bacterium (assembly GCA_039816705.1). GTDB lineage: Bacteria > Pseudomonadota > Alphaproteobacteria > Rhizobiales > CALHAX01 > CALHAX01. The sequence goes on from JBCBXF010000042.1 coordinate 4,321, forward strand.
ATGCGCTCCATGCGTTGTGCTTTGGAGACGATCCGCGGATCGGTCGTATAAACACCGTCCACGTCGGTGTAGATGTCACAGCGATCGGCGGAGACGGCGGCGGCAATGGCGACGGCGCTTGTATCCGAGCCGCCGCGTCCGAGCGTCGTGATCCGGTTGTCCGGGCCGAGCCCCTGAAAGCCTGCAATGATCGCGACCTGGCCATCGGCCATGCGCGTTTTGAGGTCGGTCCCGTCAATCTCTTCGATCCGGGCGCTACCGTGGGCATCGTTGGTGCGGATCGGTATCTGCCAGCCCTGCCAGGAGCGCGCGGCAATCCCCAGAGACTGCAGGACGATCGCGAGAAGGCCTGATGTGATCTGCTCGCCTGCGGACACCACGGCGTCATACTCGCGTGCGTCATGCAACGGCGAGGCGTCGCGCGTGTAACCAACAAGCGTGTTGGTCTGCCCCGACATCGCCGAGACGATGACAGCACACTGGTTTCCGGCGTCGACCTCACGCTTGACATGCGCTGCGACGTTGCGAATCCGGTCAAGATCCGCCACCGACGTGCCGCCGAATTTCATCACCACAACCGCCATGGTCGTGTGCGCCCTCTATTCTTGCCCGGCGTGTGAGCGCGGGTGACGTGTCAGGGTGGTGCAGTCTGGAGAGCTGCTTGGAGGAGACCTGCGAAAGCCGCCGATGTGCCCCGTCGCAGCGGGTTCTAACGGTGCGGTCCGATTGCCGCAACCAGCTTGACTTTCCACTGTCTCGCGACACCTCTGAGGGTATGACCTCGACCAAGAAAACTGTACCGGGTGACCTCCGTGATGCGGCGCATGTGAACCTCGATCCGGACGAGGTCGCGCGGTTTGCTTCGTGGGCGGATGACTGGTGGGACGCCAGCGGGAAATTCAAACCTCTGCATGCGATTGGCCCGGCGCGGCTGCAATTCATCAAGGACAACGTGTGTGCGGTGCATGGTCGTGATGCGAATGCGGTGCGATGCTATGACGGGCTCAGCGCACTCGACATAGGGTGCGGCGGTGGCTTGATTTGCGAACCGCTGACCCGGCTCGGAGCACACGTGACCGGCATTGATCCTGCGGGAAGTGGGATAGAAGCTGCGCGCGTGCATGCGATCGCAGGTGGGCTCGACATCGATTATCGGAATGTCCAGGCCGAGGCGCTCGTGGACGCGGGCGAAACCTACGACATCGTGCTGGCACTCGAGGTGATCGAGCATGTGCCATCACCCGACGCGTTTGTCGCGACGTGTGCCCAACTCGTGTCCCCGGGTGGTGTGCTCGTCATGTCGACGATCAACCGCACTGCGAAGGCCTTTGCGCTGGCAATTGTGGGCGCTGAATACGTGCTGCGCTGGTTGCCGCGCGGGACACACCAGTGGAACAAGTTTGTGACGCCGGGTGAGATGCGCGACGCGATTGAAGCGAACGAGCTGATCGAGCGTGACACCCGGGGCATGACCTACAATCCGCTCAAAGATCGTTGGTCTCTCGCGGCGGATACCGACGTGAACTACCTCATGGCGGCATCACGCCCGGTGTAAGTTGCGCGTGCCAAACTCAACATCCCAAAGCAACAGACTTGCTTACCCTGCGCGTGGGCCGCTCGATCTGTAGGCGCATCGTGCCTTCAAGAACGCGCCCATCCGCACCGATTGGCACGCCGGCGACAGCAACTTCGCAACGCACCGGCCCACCTGCTGGAAAGCCGTCAATCGCCACCATCAGCCGGTCATGATCGTGCGGTGACAGCACCGCACCGGCCAGACGATGATCTGGATAATGAACCGGAACCAGCCGCGCGACCTTTTCCAGGCGCCGCGACAGGCGCTCAAGATCAATCGGCGTTCGCGGGCGATATCCGGGAGGTTCGGGCATGCCGAGCCTCTAGCACGAACGGAACGAATAGTGAACAAAGGTCCACGATCGCTTATGCCGGTTTTTTTACCTCGCGGCCGATGACGAAGAGCACGTGGTAATCCTGGCGCTTGCATCCCGGGATGTCTGGCATGATGCCGCCGGGTTTGACGGGCCAATTCTTGAGGTCCGCATTTTTCGGGTCGCAGGACGAGACTTCGCTGGCCGGGGTATAGCGGGCGGAACGGCATGGCATGTGGGTGACGTCGTGCAGCGTAACGTCGTGGCTGAGCTCCCAGCGCATCGCGCCCGTGCTGTCGGGCGGATGGATGGTCATGATGGCGACGGCTTCGCGGTCGCCGGTGACGACATAGCGTCCTGGCACGACGTCGAAGGTTGGACGCTCCATGATGATGCCGTTCTCGTCGAGCCACCAGTCGGTCTTGTCAAATCTCCATCCGTAGCGCGCTCGTCCGCCCGCAGCGACGAGATCGTCATACTGCAGGAGATGGACGCCGCGGGGACCCGGATCTTTGTACCACCAGGCCCATGTTTCTGCGCCCGCGCCTGACTTCGCCTGCGGGTCGCCGAGGACGGCGATGTATTCTGTTCGCACGCGACGGAATATCGGTGTTTCCTTGCCGGGCTTCGCAGCTTCCGCAAGCGCTGTTGCAGGTAGGCCGGTCGATGCGAGACCTGTGGCCAGACCGGTCGCGCCAAGACCCAGAAGTGCGGTGCGGCGTGTCAGCATGGCGAGCTCTCATCGTTTGTTGCGGGCGGTCGCATTTTTGACCTGACGACCACACATGGGAACTCCTGTGGTTGTAGGCAATCGTCGCGTGCCGTTTCGCGATGTTGTGCAGTAATGGCCACACCGATGAGGCGTTCAACGGTCGTTTTTGCGGCCACGTCGGCGTTGCGTCCGGCCCGGCAGAGTGCAACATCGCGTCATTCAAATTCGCAGCCGTTTGTGAGGCGATGGCGCATGGCATTTGCCTCCACAACGCCGGCGATTATGTTGCAGGGCACCGGATCCGACGTCGGCAAGTCGATGTTGGTGGCAGGGATCTGCCGGGCGCTGGTGCAGCGCGGGCTGACGGTGCGTCCATTCAAGCCGCAAAACATGTCGAACAATGCGGCTGTGACGCCGGGCGGAGGTGAGATCGGACGGGCCCAGGCGTTGCAGGCCCGCGCTTGTGGCGTCCTGCCTGACGTACACATGAACCCGGTACTGCTGAAGCCGGAGGGTGACAATGGCTCGCAGGTCGTAGTGCAGGGCAAGCGGATCGGGCGATTTCGAGCGCGGGAGTACTGGGGGAAGAAACCAGAGCTGCTGGCAGCTGTGGTGGATAGCTTTCGTCAGCTGAGCGCAGAAGCCGATGTCGTGGTGATCGAAGGGGCAGGAAGTGCAGCGGAGATTAATCTGCGCGCCGGCGACATCGCGAACATGGGGTTTGCCGAGGCGGTCGGCGTTCCTGTGGTGCTGGTGGCTGACATTGATCGTGGCGGCGTGATCGCCAATCTCGTCGGGACTCATGCGGTCCTGCCTGAAGCCGACCGCCGTCTTGTCGCAGGCTACGTCATCAACAAGTTCCGAGGTGATCCGAGCCTCTTTAATAGCGGGATCGAGGCGATCACGACACAGACCGGGTGGCGGTCCTACGGTGTTGTGCCGTGGTTTGCCGATGCGCACCGGCTTCCTGCGGAAGACAGCGTCGGCCTTGCGGAACGCGGAGGGAAATCTGCCTCCCCTGGAGCGATCCGCATTGCAGTTCCCATGTTTCCGCGGATCTCGAACCATGACGATCTTGATCCGCTGGCGATGGAGCCCGGCGTTGCACTGGAGATGATCCCGCCTAATGTACCGCTGCCCGGAGATGTTGATCTTGTTATTCTTCCAGGATCGAAATCGACGGTTTCGGATCTGGAACACTTTCGCGCCAGCGGGTGGGCGGTCGACCTTAAAGCGCACATTCGGCGTGGCGGTCACGTGCTTGGATTGTGTGGCGGCTACCAGATGCTTGGGACGACAATATCGGATCCGGACGGGATCGAGGGGGCTGTCGGTGTGACGCCAGGTCTTGGTCTGCTTGATCTCGAGACGGTCCTGACGCCAGAGAAGACGCTTACCGAAGTCACGGCGGTGCACTGTGAGACCGGTACGACGGTTTCAGGATACGAAATGCACATTGGGCAATCCGACGGGGGGGACCGGATGCGGCCATTCCTTGACGTCGACGGGCGGGGTGAAGGTGCGATCCGACGGGATGGTCGGGTCTACGGTACATACCTCCACGGTATCTTCGCGAACGACGCGTTTCGCAGCGCTTTTCTCTCCGCGCTCGGGGCACGTGCCACGAGCGGGCTCGCCTATGATGCGGTCGTCGAGGATACGCTTGATGCGTTGGCCGACCACATGGAGGCCGTCGTCGGGATTGATGATCTGCTGGAGCTGGCGCGCCGGTTTAGAGTGCCAAAGCCGTAAGCCCAACTGTACCGTTGGCGACAGCAAGGCATGCGGTGGCGATCCAGACAAGGCGAAGTGCGGCGTCAATATCATGAGGTTTTGCATCCTCACGACCTTCGGCATTGAGCCAGGCGTCATCTGTCGTGTGTTCGGCATATCGGCGCGGGCCTGCAAGCGCGATGTCGAGGGCTCCAGCGGTTGCAGCTTCTGGCCAGCCGGCGTTCGGTGATGCGTGCTTGCCGGCGTCTCGCCACATGGTGCGCATCGCGGAGCGGGCGTTTCGCTGTGAGAGTGCCGCTGCGGCAATGATCAAACCGCCGGTCAATCTGGCGGGGATGATGTTGACGAGATCATCCAGCCGTGCGGCCGCCCAGCCGAACGTTTGATGGCGCGCGGTCTTGTGGCCGATCATGCTGTCGGCCGTGTTGATGGTCTTGTACAGCACGATACCAGGCAGACCGGCGATCAAGAACCAGAATGCCGGTGCAACGACCCCGTCAGCATAATTTTCCGCAGTCGACTCAATGGCGGCACGCGCGACAGCGTGTTCATCGAGGTGCTCCGGGTTGCGCCCGACGATCATCGAAACTGCGCGACGGGCCCCGGATAGTCCTTCGTCTCGCAGCGCCACTGCGACGGCTGTGACGTGATCATGCAGTGAGCGCGTGGCGAGGAGAATTGCAACGAGGACGGTCTGGACAAGGAGAACCAGAGGAGAAAAACTGGTTGCCGCACCAAGCGCCAAAGCCACGATGCCGGTGACTGCGAGGAGCACCATCAGCGCCATGAGGCCAGCCAGGCGGTTTGTAGTCGGCTTGCGAGATGTTGCGTCCGGTTGATTGAGCGCGGTGTCGAGACGCGTGATCAGGCCACCGATTGCGACGACGGGATGGGGGACACGACGCCAGAGCCATGGCGGCTCTCCAAGTGTGGCATCGACCACGAGCGCTCCGGTCAACATCAGCGCGCATGTGGCAAGCGGCGGCATCGCGAGCGCGAAAATCTCAAGAACTGACATGGCGAAACGGGTGCGGCGCTTTAGCGGAGAACGTGTGCGACCGACCTAACTTTTCTCTACGGGCTTAGAAAGGTTCCATGAACGCTTGACCCACCTGATGCATGCGCGCATTGCTCGACGTCATGAAACACACGACATCTCAAACGCACATCCTCGTTTGCGGGACCTGCAAGCCGGAGGGTTTCACAGGTGACGACACGGAGCGTCCGGGCAACCTGCTTGCGCGCGCCATTTCGGATGCGATGCAGCGTTCTGACAGTGTCGCGGGTGATGGATCCGTTGCTGTCAAATGGGTCAAATGCCTGAGCGTGTGCAAGCGCCCTTGTACGGCAGCGATCTCCGCGCCTGGTAAGTTCACGTACGTGATCGGAGATCTCGACCCGGAGACGGACGTGACTGATCTTCTTGATTTTGCTCGACTTTATGGGGAAAGCGGTGATGGTGTAACGCCGTGGCGTGCGCGGCCTGAGTGTGTTCGCAAGCATACAATTGCACGTGTGCCAGCGCCCGAAATGATGACGGACCTGATGCGAAATGTTGGAGAAGGTGACGCCGCGACCGGCGGCATGGACGCTGACTAGTCTCGGGAGAAGACCTTCTGCCACTGTGGCGCGCTTGGGCTAAAATTCTTCTTGCGGCGCTTACGTTTTGTCTCATCTCCGGTGGGCTTTTTGTAGCCGAAAACTGACGCAAAAAGACCAGGCTTTTTCTCCGGTTCGACATGTTCCGGTTCGGGCACAGGCATGATGGGCCCATCACGTCGACGTTCGGCGGCATAGCTGCCAGGGAGTGGTACAGGGTCCAGCCCCTCGTGTGCTTTTGCCATGACGCCTCGCCAGATCTGGGCGGGCAGCCCGCTCCCAGTCACCTTGACCATGTTGTCTGCGGCATCGTTTCCGACCCACACTGCGGCTGTGTAGTGCGATGTGTAGCCGACAAACCATGCGTCCTTCGACGCCTGCGTCGTGCCGGTTTTTCCGGCAGATGGATGCGGTGGGATCGCTGCGCCACGTCCGGTGCCAAGCGTCATTGTTGCCGAGGTCATGTCGTTCATCGCGCTGACAACGCCTGGCTGCAGCACGGGTTTTTCGGGCGGCTCGGGCTGATGGAAAAGGGTGGTGCCGTCGACAGTGGTGACCTTGGCGATGATGTGTGGGCGTGCGCGATAGCCGCCGTTGGCAAAAGGTACGTAGGCCGATGCCAGTTCAAGAGGCGTTACCTCGGCGGTGCCGAGTGCAAGCGATGGCAGGGTGTGGAGCCGTGACGCAATGCCGAGGCGTTCTGCCATGCTGACAACTTCGTTGCGGCCAACCTCGAGATAAAGTCGGACCGCGACCGTGTTGATCGAGCGTGCGAGGGCATTGCGTAATGTGACAGGTCCGACATTGCGTTTGCCGTAGTTGCGCGGGGTCCAGTCTTTGATCGTTATCGGTTCATCGTAGGCGATCGTATCGGGGGTGAAGCCGCCTTCGATCGCTGCGGCGTAGACGAAGGGTTTGAAGGCGGAGCCCGGTTGGCGTCGGGCTTTTACGGCGCGATTGAACTGACTCTCGGAATAAGCACGCCCGCCGACAAGCGCCTTGATGCCTCCGTTCTGATCGAGGAGCACGACAGCGGCTTCATTCGCCTTGCGGGCGAGTGCATCGATGCCGAGCGTATCGCGGACGTAGCGCTGGGCGTGAATCTGAAGATCGCGATCGATCGTTGTGTGCACGACGATGTCGCCTGCAGGGCGCCCGATCTTTTCCGGCAGGTTCTCATAGATCCAGTCGATCGCGTAGTTTGCGTAGCGGGTTCGCTTGCGGGGACGACTTGTCACGAAATGGATCGGGCGCTTCATCACTGCGCGCGCTTCTTCAGGCGTTAGCACGCCTGTCGCGATCATGTTGGAGAGGACAACGCGAGCACGGCGCAAGGTACGTTTGGGATCGCGCTGGGGAGAGAAACGCGACGGGGCTTTCAACAGGCCGGCGAGCACCGCGCTTTCACCTACTGTGAGCTTGTGCGGAGGCTTTCCGAAATAGCGCTTGGCAGCCGCCTCGATACCGTAGGCACCGGCGCCGTAGTAGACGCGGTTCAGATACAACTCGAGGATCTGCCTCTTGCTCAACCGCACTTCAAGCCAGAACGCCAGGATGAGTTCCTCGATCTTGCGGCTCATGGTCCGCTCGGGCTTGAGGAAGACGTTCTTGGCGAGTTGTTGGGTGATGGTCGAGCCACCCTGTACGTAACGGCCTGCACGAATGTTACGGTACGTCGCGCGGGCAAGGCCGATCACGTCGATGCCGATGTGATTGATGAAGCGGCGATCTTCGGTTGCCAGAACGGCGGCGATCAGATGGTCCGGCAATTCCTCGGTTGTGAGGAATGTATGAAGCTCGCCACGACGGGCGAGCGTGCGGCCCTTTGCATCGACGATGTGGACGCTGTTCGTCTGGCGTTTGAGTTCGGCGAGCGTCGGTGTGGGCAAGCGGATGGCATGCCATGCAACGATCGAGAAGACGACGATGAGCGCTGAGAATCCGAGTGCCGTCGTTGCGGCGAAGAAACGGCGGTAGCGCCTCAAACCATAGAGCCAGGCTCCGAAGATCTGAGCTGCACGCCCGACAAGATAGAGAAAATCGAGCGTGGTCGATGATGCGCGGCGGGCGAGATCACCGATCGCATCCGGAGTATCGGCGTCGTACGGTGTGTGTCTGAGCTGCGACGACGCGGTGTCGCGCGAAGCAAGGATCGGCTCAGCGCGCTCCGGCAATGCTGACTTGTGATCGCTATCGTGCACGCCGCACACCCACACCCGAAAGACGCCCGCGCCAACCGGAGCGCAGTTCTCTCTAGGTGTAGGGGTGGCGACTTAAGGCGCGGTTAAGGGCGTGTTGACAGGCGTTGTCAGATGGGACGGTTCAGTCTCGCCTCCGAAGTGAAACCTCAGCCGATGGGTTTGAGGCCTTCAGGCGTTCCGCTACCGGAGAGCCGCTCGATCTCGTCCTGCAAGCGAGCATTTTCTTCCTTCAGGCTCTGCCATTCGTAGCGCGTTGGAATGGGCTCGCGGAACATCGACAGCACGCCATTGAACATGCCGAACAGCGCATATAGCACCAGGCGCGCAATCATCGTGAAGAACATCAAGACAAGTGCCTCGTCGCGGAGGAGAAACTTGAACCAGACGTTCACCTCAAGCGGGAGCCAGTCGTCGGTGAGCCAAGCCTTCACATCCGACGCGTAATTGATGATCTCGTCGAACCATTCCGGAGAATAGAAGGCTGTTAATCCTGCGAGGATCGCGCCAAGCACGAACGACAGGAAAATGACGGTCAAGACCTGCGACGTGCGACCGAAAAAACTCAACATCGGCTCGTACCCCCAACGAAACTCTTCGTACTCATCGCGCAGCCTCTCCGCCGCGCGCGCCGACTATGCCAGTCGAGACCGTTATCGACAAATGCGAATATTGCGCGAGTGTGACAGCTTCATGCCGTTCGAACGCGGCCAATATGATGCGTACGGTGTGATCAACTGGTCAGACATCGAGATTTTCGACGCTCAGGGCGTTGTCCTGGATGAACTCGCGACGGGGCTCGACGATGTCGCCCATAAGCTTTGAGAAGATGTCGTCCGCTTCATCAAGTTCGCCCGTCTTGACCTGCAGAAGCGTGCGGCTTTCCTTGTCGAGCGTTGTTTCCCAGAGCTGATCCGGGTTCATCTCACCGAGGCCCTTATAGCGCTGGTATGAAATGCCTTTGCGGCCAAACTCGAAGATCGTCTGAAGGAGGTCGGATGGCGCGAAGATCGTTGTCTCGGTGTCCTTGCGACGCAGGATCGCCGGTGCGCCGTAAATTTCGTCCAGACTCTCGGCAAAACTGTGAAGACGGCGGGCATCGGCCGAGTGGATCAAGGCGCCATCGAGTGCGTAGGCTTCCTTCACGCCGCGCAACTCGCGCGTGAACATCAACCCGCCGTCATCCATGATCCGGCCTTGCCAACCCCGCTCGGTCTCATCGGAGATGCTGTCGAGGCGTGTGGCGATGCGGCTGGCGACCCCACCTTCCGCATCGTCACGGAACGTGTCGGGAGACAGTGCGCCGGCAATCGCCGCCTGTTCGACGATGAAGCGCGGGTAGCGTGTGTGGAGGCCGGTCAGGATGGACTGTATCGTCCGTGCTTCGGTGATGATCGCGGCGAGATCGTTTCCCGCGCGTTCTTCTCCGTTGCCGAGGATCAGCACCGCCTCATCAAGTCCGCCGCCGATCAGGAAGTCTTCCATCGCGCGCTCGTCCTTGAGGTAGGTCTCGGACTTGCCGCGGGTCACTTTGTAAAGCGGTGGCTGCGCGATATAGAGATATCCTCCATCCACGAGCTCCGGCATCTGGCGATAGAAAAACGTGAGCAGGAGCGTGCGAATGTGGGCGCCGTCAACGTCGGCGTCGGTCATGATGATGATCTTGTGATAGCGCAGCTTCGAAATGTCGAAGTCGTCACGGCCGATGCCTGTGCCGAGCGCGGCGATGATATTCGTTACCTGCTCGCTTGAGAGCATCTTGTCGAACCGTGCCCGCTCGACGTTGAGGATTTTGCCTCGGATCGGGAGCACAGCCTGAAAATCACGATCGCGCGCCTGCTTGGCGGAGCCGCCAGCGGAATCACCCTCGACAATAAAGAGCTCGGTTTCGACGGGGTCGCGGTTTTGACACTCTGCAAGGCCGCCAGGGAGAGAAATACTGTCCAGCGCCCCTTTGCGACGCGTCAGATCACGGGCCTTGCGGGCAGCTTCGCGCGCTGCGGCAGCCTCGACGATCTTCATCACGACGATGCGCGCTTCTTTTGGATGTTCCTCGAACCACTGTGCGAGCGACTCATGCATGGCGCTTTCCACAACGGGGCGCACTTCCGACGAGACCAGTTTGTCTTTCGTCTGGCTGGAGAATTTTGGATCGGGCACCTTCACGGACAACACGCAGGTCAGCCCTTCCCGCGCATCATCCCCTGTCAGACCGATCTTCTCCTTCTTTGCGATACCGCTCTCGTTCGCATAGCTGTTGATGACGCGGGTCAAGGCGCCGCGAAAACCTGCGAGGTGTGTGCCGCCATCGCGTTGCGGGATGTTGTTCGTGAAGCAGAGGACGTTCTCGTGGTAGCTGTCGTTCCACCACATGGCCGCTTCGACGGTGATGCCGTCTTTCTGGCTCGTGACGGTAATCGGCGGATCAATGACGGCGGACCGCGAGCGATCAAGATAGCGCACGAAGGCTTCGAGGCCGCCGTCGTACATCATTTCCTCAACGCGCGGATCGGCCTGGCGATTGTCGGTCAGGACGATCTTCACGCCGGAGTTCAGAAACGCGAGTTCGCGAAGGCGATGCTCGAGCGTGGCGTAGTCGAAGTCGATCATCGAGAACGTTTCCGTACTCGGCATGAATGTGACTTCGGTGCCTTTTTCTCCGTTGGCATCGCCAACCACTTCGAGCGACTTGACGGCAACACCGCGCTCGAAGCGCATGTGATGTTCCTTGCCGTCTCGCCAGATGCGTAGCTCGAGAAAATCGGAGAGCGCGTTCACAACGGAGACGCCCACACCATGGAGGCCGCCCGAGACCTTGTAGGCGTTCTGGTCGAATTTCCCTCCCGCATGGAGTTGGGTCATGATGACTTCGGCGGCGGACACGCCCTCGCCGGCGTGAATGTCCGTTGGGATGCCGCGACCGTTGTCGCGTACGGTGACGGACCCGTCGGCATTCAGCGTGACGAGCGCCGCATCGCAGTGTCCGGCCAGCGATTCATCGATGGCGTTGTCGACAACCTCATAGACCATGTGGTGCAGGCCTGAACCATCGTCGGTGTCACCGATGTACATGCCCGGGCGTTTGCGGACGGCGTCGAGACCTTTGAGGACCTTGATCGAGTCCGCGCCATAATTGCTCGCCGGTGTCGGGGTTTCGGATGCGGAGGTATCGTCACTCATGGCGTGTGCCTGTTGTTCTGTTCGCCTGCAAAGCCCCGAAAGATCGCTTGCAGCGCTTCAAGAATATGCCGCGCTCACAGCTGCGGCGATCGCCCTTCGCCGGTTTGAGGTCGGCGCTTTCGATGCGGGTTTGCGTGTGTGTTGCAGGATGCGGGAATCGCACGTTTCTCCCGCGGTGGAAGATATCACAAAACCCCCTCTGTCAGGAGAAAAGGGCGTCAAAATTTCGCTTTGATTTCAGCATCTTGCATAAAAAATCCACTGGCTTTCCCATCAAGCGCCTCAAAGGCGGATTTGTCCGTCCCGGTGAGCCAAGCCTGACACCCCAGTTTGAGGATTTCACCGAAAAGTGCGGCGCGTCGATCAACGTCCAGATGGGCCGCGATCTCATCGAGAAGCAGGATTGGTGCGGCGCCGTTCCGGGCGAATTTGACAAGGCTGGCGTGCGCGAGAACGAGGTTGATCAGAAGCGCTTTCTGCTCGCCGGTGGAGCATAGCCGGGCGGGCATTTCCTTTGGGCCGTGGCCGACCAGCAGGTCAGACCGGTGAGGCCCGGTCAGGGTGCGGCGCGCCGCGCGGTCTCGTGGACGGTCGGCAGCGAGCTGACGGACATAAGCGTCTTCGGCGTCGAGCGCCGGCATGGATGCGAGCCACTGCTCGATCTCGCCTTCGAGATGTAGCTCTGCCCAGGGGAACGGGCTGTCCGGAGCGTTCTTGCGCCGAGCGTTTATGCTGGCGCTGATCTGTGCGACGGTCTCAGCCCGTGTCGCGGCAAGCGCGATGCCGATCTCTGCCATTTGCAGCTCAAGCCCCTCGAACATGGCGGGGGCGACATGGTCCATTTCCAGCAGGCGGTTGCGTTGGCGCATGGCGCGTTCGAACTGGTTGGCGCGGGTGCGGTAACCGGGATCAAAACAGATGATCAAGCGGTCGAGGAAGCGGCGCCGATCACCCGCAGGACCAGTGAAGAGGCCGTCCATCGAGGGCGTTAGCCAGACCATCTCGAGATAGTCGGCAAGTGCGCCGGAGCCGGACGCTGGCTCGCCGTCGATACGAACAAGCCTGCCTGAGGTCTGTGCCCGCCCGCCGCGCCCGCCTGCTGAAGTTGCTGCGCCTCGCTGGATACCGGTGCCGATCGAGACGGGGCCGTGCGCCGTTTCGACTGTTGCGGCGACCGACCAGTCACCCGGCCCGCCCATGCGCGCGAGATCGGGGAAGGGCGTGCGTCGCAGGCCCTGTCCCGGTGCCAGCAGCGAGACCGCTTCAAGCAGATTGGTTTTGCCTGCGCCGTTACTCCCGACGAGGATCACCGGTGCATCGGTCAGATCGAGCGCCAGCGCGTCGTAGTTGCGGAAGTTGGCGAGGCGCAGGGTGGCAATGAACGATGCGCTCATGCAGGCGCGTTACACCCGCATCGGCATGAGGACGTAGAGCGCGCTCTCGTCAGCCGCGTCCCGTACCGTCGTCGGAGAGCCCGGGTCTGCAAGGTGGAAGCGGGCCGTGTCGCTTTCGAGTTGGGTCGCGATGTCGAGCAGGTATTTGGCGTTAAAGCCGATGTCGAGTGCGTCAGCGTCATAGTCAATGTCGAGTTCTTCTGTGGCGCTGCCCCCATCCGGGTTGAACACGGAGAGATTGAGTTTGCCGCCATCAAGGCTCAGCTTTACCGCACGTCCGCGATCTGTCGAGACGGTTGAGACGCGGTCGACCGCTGTTGCAAACGCCTGTTTCGAGACCTGCATCAACTTGTCGTTGCCCTGCGGAATTACCCGTCCATAATCCGGGAAAGTTCCATCGATCAGCTTGGACGTCATGACCACCGATCCGGTCGAGAACTGGATCTTCTGGGCGGAGAGCGCGATCTCGACGTTGGCCTCGTTATCCTCCATCAGGCGCTGCAGTTCCTGCACCGTTTTGCGGGGAACGATAACGCCGGGCATGCCGGATGCCCCTTCCGGCAGTGTGATCTCGACTTGCGCGAGGCGGTGACCATCGGTTGCGACAGCGCGCAGCATCGGCGTGCTGTTCGTCTCGGCTTCGTGAAGGAAAATACCATTCAGATAGTAACGCGTCTCCTCGGTAGAGATCGCAAAGCGGCTCTTCTCGATCAGACGTTTAAGATCGCGCGCGGGCACCTCGAAGCGATGCGGCATCTCACCGGCCGTCATATCGGGGAAATCATCTGCGGGGAGCATCGGGAGATTTAATTTTG
>JBCBXF010000043.1:0-17625 GCA_039816705.1 Pseudomonadota bacterium
GTATCATCGTCTGGATACCACATGTCTCGCCGCAGACGCGGTTCATCACCTCTCGTGTGGACAACGTGTGCAGAACAACCGTCGGGGGTTGAAGTTCCACACAGGGCCGATTGGTTTTCCGGTTTCACAGAAAAACCATTGATGACGCGCCTATTGAATTCCGGCTACACACGGGCGCAACAGGGCATGATGCGTTTGCGGCTTTGATACGGCCGGACGACAACCCGGCGGTTGCACGCCAAGCGCGCTTCGACCGCGTGGCAAACCACGCCGAGGCAGGGGATGACGCGGGCATGGGACGATCTATTGCAGTCATGAATACCAAGGGCGGCGTCGGCAAATCGACGCTGGTCATGGCCATGGCCGAGACGCTCTCGGCGCATCATGGGCGCAATGTGCTTGTCATTGATTCTGACAGCCAAACATCCATGAGCATCATGTTGATGGCGATGAGCCGCTGGGAGGAGATGGAACAGCAGAAGCTCACGCTGGTCGATTATCTGTCCCGCGCGGTTTTGAATGACGATACGGCCGACTGGAAAACACATGTCGCGACCGGCGTCTCTGACGTCGAAGAGGCCCGGTCGGTCTACCTGATGCCAAGCCACATGCAGCTGTCGCTGTTCGAGCGGATGATTTCCGGCGAGCACAAGCATGCTGAACTGCGCACACTGGTGCGTGATTTTCTCGAAGACGCGAAACGATACTTCGATGTCGTGCTGATCGACTGTCCGCCCGGGCTATCCGTGCTGACGGAAACCTGGCTGCGCGAGAGCGACTATTTCATGCCGCCGGTGAAGCCGGATTATCTTTCCGTACGCGGGTTGGAGATCCTGAAGCGTTTCCGCAGTGAGAGTGATGCGCATGGGTTTGCCGAGCTGATCGGCACGATCGTGAACCTGAAGGATGGGCGCATTCAGGCAGAAAACGACTGGCATCAGCACCTGATGTCGGATCCGGAGAACCGCTGCTTTAACAGCGTGGTGCCGCGGCGGGCCTATCTGCAGCGGGCTGCCGACTTCGAGCCCGGGATGCGGACATTCATCGCGAAGTATCCGGGCGACGCGGGTCAGAGCATCCTGAACCTCGTGAATGAAATGCTGGAGCGGATTCAGCAGACAGAGCTGGAGCGCCAGACTGCAGTGATTGGCGGGCCGGTGCGGACAGCCCCCCCTGTTGTCGCCGCTCGTGCGCCGGTTGAGCCAGCGCAAGAAGCGCCAATGGATCTCACCATCCCGCTGATTGATGACACGCCGATTGATCCCGATGCGCGCGCTGCTCTGGATGATCCGCAGGCGGCCGCGCCAGTCGATCTGGCGGCACCAATCGGCCTCGAGCCGCTCGTCGGTAACGACCCTGCTTTTGCCGATGGAATTGGCGCAGCCGTCACCGAACTCGGCGGACCGGTTGACCCGGGATACCCCCTGCCACCGTCCACCCCCGATCGTGATCCTCGCGGTGCAGCGCCCGGATATGCCGCGCACCCACCAGGCGTCCAAGCAGCGCCATCGCACGGCGTGGTACCTCGCGGGCCGCACGATCCGCGCTCTCCCGTTACCCCCGCGCCCCGCCCGCACGGTGTGCAGAGTGGCGCAAATGGTGTGACGTCCGAGGCCGGCGAGCCGTATGTGGAGCGGCGTACTCAAAACGCCCGACCGCCGCGGGCCGACGCCGATCACTATGTACCGGCACCAGATCCACATCTGAATGCTGAAGCACGGGACTTGAACGGCACACGTTACGACAAGTCCTAGCTTCGATGGACACATAAAAAACCTCCGGGAAAGCCGGAGGTTTTTTCGTCTTGCGCGTCCGATGCTTACTCAGCGGCGTCCGAGCGGATCGCTTCGGTAACAGGAGTATCGATCACAACCTGCGCAAGCCACTGGTCCACTTTGGCGGCCACTGCGATCTGGTTGACGAGATCGCGGTTGAAGCTGTCCTGGATCGTCATGGCTTCCAGTGTTGGGGTCGCTTCCTCAAACTCCTGATCAAACTGTGTTGCGCGGCGCACCATCTTGTCATCCATCGCAATATGCTGAGCTTCATCGATACCACGCAACAGCTGGTCGGCCTTGCGGCTCAAGTCACGCAGCAATCCCTGTCCGGCTGCAGCGATCGAAAGATGATTGAGTTCATCCATCGCGAGGCGGTTGCCCTTGATCTCAGGATCAAGCTCCGCGACGACACGTGCGGAGTATGCACTTGCTTCGTCACGGATACGATTCACGATGCGATCGGAGAGACCGGTATCGAGCTTGGCGATGGCTTCGAGGGTGTTTGGTGCTGTGCTCATTGCGCCGGTTGCGCGCTTGCGAGCGACGGGCTCAGCCTGCCAAACGGAGAAAAATTTCTCGATGACAAAATCCTGCATCGAGACATTCCGCTGTTGCACGTCGATCGGAACGGTCGCGCGATCCGTGCGCGTCGTTTGGGCGGGCTCTGGTTCGAGGCTCTGCGTCGCTGGGTCGGTCAAAGGCGGAGCCGAGACCTGTAGCTCCGGCCTGGCAACTGCATCGCGCACGGCTGGAGCGCTGACGACGCTTTCGGCGTTGGTGTCTATCTGTGCCACCGGACGCTCAACGACAGCCGCAGGTGGCACGTCGGGCATGCGCGAGAAATCAGCGTGTATGTCATTCAGGATGGAGAAAAAGAGCGGGCGGATGCGATAAACGCCGCGGCCTGCATTTGAATCGACAAGCTTCTGCGCGGTGCCGACGTTCAAAACACGCCGGAGATGGTCAACGGTCTGGATCTTCTTGTTGTCGTCAGACCGCAGGCGATCGCGCGCCAACTCGTAAAAGGACGGCTCCTCTGGTTTTTGAACGGTGCCCATGAATCCAACGTGAGAGCTATCCGGCTCGATCAACTCGAGGAAGTGACGGGAGAATTTTTTGGGGTCAGGCTGCAGCGCGTGAATCAGCATCGGATGGACTTCCTTGCGGATCTGCTCGACCGTTCGTTTTGGGTCGTGACTGTTGTCACCGACGAACTTTGACTGGTGGCGCGAGAAGGCCTGCTGGAGCTGCTGGTTGAACTCAGCATGAAGTGCAAAGCGTCCTGATGAAACGGCTGCGTTACTCTCACTTGCACCTTCGAAACCGGATTCTGGTGTCTCCGGGTCGTGCTCTTCGTCGTCGGCGAGATAGCGCACGACGCCCATGTCCTGGCCGGCGGCGACGATCCGCTTTAGCTCGTCGTGCTTGTCGACGGCGTGGCGATCAATCTGGTGGAAGAAGCTGCCAACGATCGGGCCGTCGAAGTTCTCAATGTGTTTCACCACCATCGAGATAGCGTTGTACTTATCCTCTCCCAGCGCGTTGTCGATCTTGCGCTCAATTTCCTCCTCGCGCAGGAATGAGAGCGGCGAGCGGATAACGTTGGCTCCGAAAAGGCCCGACATGAAGACGAGACCATCAATGGCGAGCGCGATTGCGAGCGCGAGATATGCGAGCGAGTTGCCGTCGTTGAACGCATTCCACGTGACGACGAAACGATGGGCCTGATCATCACGGTTCAGCGCGATGCGGTTCAACTCAGTGCGGAACGTTGCCGTCTCGTCTCCCGTCAGGCCTGAGTTCTGGATGCACACGGAGGAAAATGCGAGCAGTTTGTTGGCGTCACCACGTGGGAGTTTTTCGCCTGCGGTACACGTCGAGCGAAAGTTGGCTTCCGCATCGCGCAGGCGGAAAATGCGGTTGGCAACGACGCTTGCATCTCCCGATGAACAGTCGATCTGTGATGCAGCTCCAGAGAGGGCATTCACACCCTTCAACGTGGCAAACAGTGATGTGCAGTAGCGCTGCACCGTTTCAAGGCCCTGCAGCGTCGGCTCCCGGCGGAACTGCTTGCGGGCTGCTTCGAGTGCTTTGATCCCGCCTTCCGCATCCAGATTTCCAACGGTGAAATTTGCGCCCGTCTGCTCGAAGATCGAGAACTGCTGTTGGGCGTTCCCCTTTGCGCGCTCGGCCTCGATCATGGCACGGGCGATCTCGGCGAGACGGGTGCGCTTCTTTGCGGCTTCATCATTGATGCCGGCGACACGTTGGCGCGCGGCGGTC
Organism: Pseudomonadota bacterium; assembly: GCA_039816705.1. Taxonomy (GTDB): domain Bacteria; phylum Pseudomonadota; class Alphaproteobacteria; order Rhizobiales; family CALHAX01; genus CALHAX01. The sequence continues at coordinate 4,062 of JBCBXF010000043.1, forward strand.
AGACGACGTTCGATCTCGGTTGCGTCGAGTTCAAGATTTTGAACCTGACTGCGCAGCCTTCGATACTCCGGCCCAGCGCCAGCATTGCCGGTGCCGCGAACACCGCGCAGTTCACCCTCCGCCGCTGTCTGCGCCGTCACGATCTCTCCACGCTTGGCGGCCAATTCATCGTCGAGAGTGGTTATGCGAGCCTGCGCCGGAGCACGTCGCGCGTCGAGACCCTTCAATTCTTCCTCGATTGTTGCGCGCTCCAGCTTCAGCGCGCTTTCCTTCTGTTCGGCCGTTTTAATGCGCCCTTCAATCTCGGCCTTCTGCGAGTTTGTCTGCGCGACCTGCTCAAGGCGACGTTTTTTCACGGCGTCGGGTGCGTCTTCCGCGGCGGTGACTAGGCGCGACAGGTTGGTGTCAAAGGCGGACCACTCATTGCTCGCAAAGAGCGCGTTGGTCTGGCGCAATCGTTTGACGGCGAGACTTTGCTGAACGTCGGCGAGGACACCCTGCACCTTGTTCTCGACCCTCAGCTTTGCCGCTCGCTCGCGATCCTTCTGTGGGAAGATTGTCGAGAACAGGCTGTCGAAGGAGAAAAACACACTCGTCGCCATGCACGAGAGGAACATGATCCAGAGTGGCAGGTTGCGCAGCACGACCATCGCGCCGCTAAGATAGGGGCCGGCAATCTCGCGTCGCCCAAGGATGAGAAAGAGAGCAATTGCGCCGACGAGAAGCGACGCCCAGGCCATGGCTGAGCGGTCGAACGAAAATGACTGATAATCGAAGCCGCTCGCGGCAATCGTCCCGATGCGGTCTGGCTGGAGGACGAGCGCGACGAGACCGAAGCCGATCAGCGTCGCGAAAACGAGAATGCCACCCGAAAACCATCCCGAGCGGTAGGACCGCTGGGATGAGTGGTTGGCGGCGAATGTTTCCCCGATCAGCCAGGCTGCAATCAACATGATACCCTGGATGCCGAAGGTGATCATGAAACTGAGGATGCGCGGACCGCCACAGCCTTCGGTGTTCCCGTTCGGACACGTGAAGTTCGACATGCCGTCCCACGTCGTCCATCCAGAGGCGAGCGAGAGGATGAGCCCCGTCATACCGAGGAGCACGAGCCGCCAGTTCGAGCGCCCCTCTTTCAATGCGGACGCCAGCTGGCCGCGCTTGCTGAGCCCGCTTGTTGAAACATCCATAGATGGCATTTTGATCTATATTCCCGCAGAGATTGCCATTTTATGACGCGTGCACCGGATTCGCCGCCTACCGTACGTGGCGAATGTGACTGTACTCGCTCGACGGTGCAAGGGTACCGCACTGCAACCAAGCCGCGTATTCGCACTATCCTTACGCGTGTTATTGCACGCACGGCCTGCCGACGTCGTGCGCGGTTCAGGACCGCATGCTCCGCCGCGACGGTCGGGCGCCGATACCAAGGGTTTTGCAGAGCAGTCATCTCACGTAGGTATCAGGCAACATCGCCGCTCTGTTCGCCGCACTGCAGCGTGCTTAAGCGGCAGCAATCGTCGACTTCACAAAGGGCTTCGCTGATGACGCAGCGCGCAGACGACACCCACGGAAATTCTCAGCAACGCGGCGTCTCGCGGCGGAGAAGCGTTGGCGTTGCCGTCGACGGTGTCACGATTGGCGGTGCCGCGCCGATTGTGGTCCAGTCGATGACGAATACGGACACGGCTGACGTCGGGCAAACCGTCAATCAAGTCGCGGCGCTCGCGCGGGCCGGGTCTGAGCTTGTGCGGATCACGGTGGACCGCACTGAGGCGGCTGCCGCTGTCCCGAAAATCCGCGAGCAACTTGACAAGAACGGCATCGACGTGCCGCTGGTCGGGGACTTTCACTACATCGGCCACAAGCTGCTCGACGAGCACCCGGCCTGCGCGGAAGCGCTGGCGAAGTATCGCATTAATCCGGGCAATGTGGGCTTCAAGGCGAAGAAAGACCGGCAGTTCGCGAGCATCATTGAGAAGGCGATCGAATACGGCAAGCCGGTGCGGATCGGCGTGAACTGGGGCAGCCTCGATCAGGAACTGCTGACCCACATGATGGACGAGAACGCCAAGGCGGCGGTGCCGAAGGACGCGACCGAAGTGATGCATGACGCGATCGTGCGGTCTGCCGTCGACAATGCGGCTCTTGCCGAGGACGTCGGGTTGGCGCGGGAGCGGATCGTGCTCTCGGCCAAAGTCAGCGCGGTGCAGGATCTCATCAGCGTCTACACGAAGCTTGCGGCGCAGTGTGATCATGCGCTGCATCTCGGGCTTACAGAAGCGGGCATGGGATCAAAGGGCATCGTCGCGTCAAGTGCGGCGATGGGCATTCTGCTGCAACAGGGGATCGGCGACACCGTACGGATCTCGCTCACGCCGGAGCCCGGCGGGGATCGCACGAAGGAAGTGATTGTTGCGCAGGAGCTTTTGCAGACGATGGGGCTGCGGGCGTTCGTGCCGATCGTGGCAGCCTGTCCGGGATGCGGGCGGACGACGAGCACGGTCTTCCAGTCGCTCGCGCAGGAGATCCAGGCGCACGTCCGCGAGAGAATGCCGGCCTGGCAAAAAACGCACCCAGGTGCGGAGACACTCAACCTCGCCGTCATGGGGTGCATCGTGAACGGACCGGGCGAGTCCAAACACGCCGACATCGGAATTTCTCTCCCCGGTACCGGCGAACAACCCGCAGCGCCTGTCTTCATCGACGGGGAAAAAGCCGTCACACTGCGCGGTGCTCACATCGCCAAAGAGTTCAAGCAGCTTGTGGAGGACTATGTGGATCGCCGATGGGGTGGGGCAGAGCGCTGATCCAACGAGGCGGGCGCATCGGGGGGATGTTGGAGAACCCCACTATTCCATCCATCGCGTCGAGTTACTCAAGCACGAGCACACCGCCGCGCTCAATTTCATTGGTACGCCTCTCGTCCCGAAGTATTTTCAGGGTCTCGTTCAAGCCGTCGAGCGCCCGTTGACCGGCGTCTGGCTCCACCGCTGCCGCTGGCGCGACGATCTGCGACTCCGGGAGAAGTGTGAGCGGCACCGTGACTTGTTTTGCACCCTTCGACTTTTGCCGGTTCTTGATCAGAACCTCACAAGCCGCATCAGAGAGGCCTGTTGCGAGCTTACATTTCAGAATCTCTCGCTGCCCGATGTTGGTGTCCGCTCGCGCAATGCTATGCCCGCCATCTGATAGCACAAACAGCAATACAGCGAATACTCCATAGCCTATGGCAGGCATTGTCTGCCCTCCTGTCTGAATGCGTCCAACACGACGGATAAGCGCCACGTTATGAATACGGCATGAACAGGCATTGACCGTCTTACCGCCATGCTTCCATCACCCACATTGCCATTACCGAGCGGCGATGACATCCCGTACTTCATTCAAATAAACGTTCACGTCCGGCAGGCCAGTCACAACGAGTTGCTCCGCCTTGTTCGGCGATGCTCCCGACGGAGAAGGTTTCGGGGCAATTTCAATTGCAACCTCGTGGATATCTTCACGCGTTGCCCCGCCACCTCCATTTGCAGTAATTGAAACATTATTGACGGTGGTCAACTTCAAAGACGGTTTCACGTTGCCGTTCAACGTGGTCGTAAAGGTGATGGTTTCCGTCATTTTTCGCCCTGCTGTCGGATGTTCTTGTATACTTATGTCTTTATCCAACAGCTTGAGATATTGGCTAACCAATTCACCTACACCAATCTCGCCGGTGATCGGGTAGTGCGCTGCCCGCAGACCAGAGTTTGCTTGACGTCTATCTGAGCACTCCACTTCCAACAGCTCACCAAACTTGCCACCAACCTGAACAACCCTGAGCGTATCGCGCTTCTTCGTATCTCCTCCGTCAATCGCGAGTGTAAAAGTGCCGAGATGGATCGGCCAAGTGAACGACGCGTCACCCGTCGCACTATTCTGCTCTGACAAATCAAATTTGAACCGCAACGCGATCGTTGAATCGCGAAAAGCGATATACTTCTTGTACTGCTTTGCTAAATCTTTTTTATCGGAGGAGTTTGTCTTTTCTCCACTGCTCAGCTCTTTGATATCTCCCGTTTCATTCTCGAGTTGTTTAATCAGAAGCGTGCCTTCCTGCGCCAACTCGATGACGCGATTGTCTGCGTCCACCGCTCGTTTGTAAGCTCGTTGGTAGGTTGCAAGCACCGCCTGTGGGATTTCTTGGTTGGGCGCTTGCCCCATTTGCTCTTCAAGAACCTTAAACTCTCGATCCTCGGCTGCCTTAGCCACTTGCTTTTCACGCTCTGCCCTGAAAAATCTCTGGCGGTGTCGCGCAAGATCATTCAGCAGAATGTCACGCTTTTTCAGATTTTCCGAGAGGTCTGCGCGACGTTTGGCCAACTCTGCTGTATTCGTCTTGATCACGCCCAACCTGGCATCGTAAATTTTTTTGACCGTGTTGTATTTCTTGTCATCTTTATATTTCTCGATAACGTCCCGCGCTTCACAACGTATAAAATGGACGATGTCGAACGTTGAAAAATCAGTATAGTTGTCAACGAGCGGAAGACCGGCACATCCAGAAATGGCAACAGTCGTGGACAGGAAAACAACACGAAATTGCTGACGCATACTGGAACTCCTACGCAGTACTCAGACACCCGGTAAGTATCTCCGGGACCCGTGACTGTGCGTATACTGCAGGCCCAACACCGTTATGCACGGATCGTGGTAACACTTTTTCTCAGAATGGGAGATGAGTGTGCCTATTCAGCCACATCATGGAGAACGTGTGTCGACAACCTCAGTCGCCCGCTTCCCTTGTCATGCTTGCACCAGCGGCGGCGATAGTGACGCAGGCGATGGCGATGAGGGCGAGAGGGCCGGGCCAATCGCCGAGGGCGACGGCACCGATTAGTGTGGCGACGGCCGGTTCGAGGGTAATGAGAACACCGTAGACGAGCGCGGACAGGCGCTGCAGGGCGGTGAACTCAAAAAAGAAGGGGATTGCCGTCGACAGGATTGCGATGGCCGCAACGCTGACGCCCAGGCGTAACATACTGCTTATGCTTTCAACGTGTTGCGCCACATTCAGAAGGGGGGCGGTGGCAAGCGGGGCCAGAATGATGGCCGCAATTGCGATGCCGATCACAAGACTGTCAGGACCGGGGATGCGTTTGCCGATCCTCTGGCTGAGCACGACGAATCCGCCCCAGGCCGACCCGGAAATGACGGCGAAGACGACGCCGACAGGATCTAGCTCTTCGCCGATCTGGGGTGTGAGGAGCGCAAGGCCAGCCAGCGCCAGCGCAATCCAGGCAAAATCCTGTGTCCGCCGTGACATTGCCACACCGACCGCTAACGGCCCCATGAATTCAATCGCGACGGCAATCCCCAGCGGGATGCGGGCGATCGCTTCATAGAAACAGGCGTTGAGGACGGCGAGCGTCGCGCCGTAGACCAGCAGCCATCGTCCGTGTTGGCGCAGATGCTTGCGGACACGCGGGCGGATGATTGCCGCGAGCAGCAGGGCCGCGAGTGCGAGGCGGGCGAACACGACCGTGATCGGCGGCAGTGTGTCGAACAGTGTCACCGAGAACGCGGCACCGAGCTGGATCGAGATGATCGAGATCAGCACGAGGAGATGCGGCGGCAGTGCACCAAGGCGCGCGACGGCGCCATCATGACCGAGTTCGGGCGGCCCGGCGGTCAATTGTTGCGCGCTGCCATGAAGCGTGCTGCGGCAGCCAGCGTCTCAGCCCGGTCGCCGAAGACAGATAGCGCGGCAACGGCTGCAGCCTCGGTCTCTGCCAATCGCTTGCGAGCGCCGTCGATGCCAAGCTGGGAGATAAACGTTCCCTTACCAGCTGCTTCGTCCTTGCCCGTGGCCTTACCGACCGTCTCGGCGTCGCCTGTGACATCAAGCAGATCGTCAGAGATCTGAAAGGCGAGGCCAAGATGTTCCGCGTAGGTCACAAGTGCGGCCCGGTCCTTCGAAGACGCGTTGCCGAGTGCCGCACCCATCTCGCATGCGGCGCGGATCAGAGCCCCCGTTTTGAGGGACTGGATTGTCGCGACATCCGCAGCTTCGGAAGGTGCACTTTCGGCTTCGAGATCGAGCATTTGGCCGCCGCACATGCCGTGCAAGCCAGACGCATGCGCGAGCAGGCGCACGAGTTCGGCACGGATCGCCGGATCGTTTGGAGCCTGAGAGCCCGTGAGCACTTCGAATGCCATCGTCTGCAGCGCGTCACCGGCGAGAACGGCAGTTGCTTCATCAAACGCTTTGTGAACGGTCGGCTGGCCGCGGCGCAGGTCATCATCGTCCATGGCGGGAAGATCGTCGTGTACGAGCGAATAGCAGTGGATGTACTCAATGGCCGTCGCGGTCTCGATCGCAGCATCTTGTGCGATGTCAAAGAGCGCTGCCGCTTGCAGTACCAAAAATGGCCGAAACCGTTTTCCACCGTTCAGCACCGCGTAGCGCATAGCGTCACGCAGGCGCGGCGCGGCGACCGCAACGGATGCATCAAGCTGCGCCTCGAGCCGGGACTCCACGTGGCTGGCGGTTCGTGCCAAGTGTGTGCGGAATTCTGTCATGCCGCGCGCAGTAGCAGAATTGTTCACGACATGTGAGTGGCTTTGGAGTGGTGGCCATGTCGACGACGCGCCGCGAGGTTGGTCGAGAACGCGATACCGGTGTGGCGCACGATCGTGCTGGTGCAGCGTCCACACGGCGATCGTTCATGCAACGCAAAGGCGTGCGGCTCAGCCTTGCGCTCCTGGCCACCTTGATCGGATTTCATGTGCTCCTCACCGGTGTCTATCGGTTCGTCAATCCGACGGCGTCCAACTGGATGCGGCTTGACGCGATCTCCGGCGTTACTGTCGAACAGACGTGGGTGCCGATCGATGCGATGTCGCCCGCGCTTATCAAAGCTGTGATCGCGAGTGAGGATGCCCGGTTCTGTTTGCACTGGGGCGTCGACTGGCGCGAGGTGTATTACGCCGTTGCCAACGCGGACAGCCGGGGACCGCGCGGGGCAAGTACGATCACGATGCAGACTGCGAAGAACCTCTATCTTTGGCCGGGCCGCAGTTATCTCCGCAAAGCGATCGAGCTGCCACTGACATGGGTGATCGAAACGCTCTGGTCGAAGCGCCGCATTCTCGAGGTGTACCTGAACGTGGCGGAATGGGGCCCCGGGATCTACGGAATCGAGGCGGCCGCACAGCATCATTTCAAGCGCAGCGCGCGACGGCTGGATCGGCGACAAGCTGCGTTGCTGGTCGCGACATTGCCCAACCCGATCCGGCGCCTCGCGAGCAAACCGGGACGCACGACGATGCGGCAAGCGGCTCGGGTGCGCAAACGCAGCAAGACCGTGGATGTCAGCTGCGTGACGGGACGCTAATTTTTTTCTCGGGCGACCGGTCGAGGTGGACTGCCGGATGCGGTGAAAATTCAGCGCTCGCCAGCCGATTGGGCTATAGCCATGCACGTCTTTTGGGACTATAGCAGCGAGCAGATGAGCCCGTGGTCTGCGCGGGCTTCTTTGTTTTCTGCACCAGCAAGTGCGCCGCGCGAGTGGACGTCTATCGGGTCTCCTCGACCGACTGGCGCCTTTGCCTTGGGCATTCAGGAGATCCGAGATGGCTGTCCCACGCAACAAAGTCACGCGCTCGAAGCGCGGCCACCGACGCTCTGCCGATGCGCTGACGCAACCGGTTTATGTCGAGGACAAGGACTCCGGCGAGCTGCGCCGGCCGCATCACATTGATCTGAAAAGCGGCAAGTACCGGGGTCGTCAGATCCTCGAGCCGTCAGACGAGATCTAGGCCGCTCCAGCGGAACGCCGCGGCGGCTGAAGATCCATCGAGCACGATGTGAGATCGTTGGCTTTGCTTTTTGCACGCACGCGTCATAATCAATCCGTAGCGGTCCGATAGGGTTCGCGACGTCTGCGGCCGCACACGCGTGTTGGCGCGCCCTCAACGATCATGGAGTAAGGTCGATGTCTGTCAGAGCCCTGCCGATGCTGGTGTTGTCGCTCATCCTCTACAACATCGTCGCATTCGTCTTCGGCGATCCAAGCGCACCGCATGCGATTTTCCGGGAAGAGTTGTTTGCGATACCAATGCCGCTGCACAGCGTTTTCTGGTCCATCAGTTGGGGGGACATCCTGCTGGGCTTCTCGTTGGTGATGCTCGGCATCGAAGTCGTGAAAGCAACATACACGCGCGGATCTGGGCTTGCGGATCAGGCTCTTTCTATTGTGCTGCTCGTCATTTTCCTCGTCGAGTTCCTGCTGGTCGGTGAAGCGCAGACCTCGACCTTCTTCCTCATCTTCATGATGTCGATGATTGATGTGATCGCAGGGGCAATTATTGGCATCCGCACCGCGCGTCGTGATTTCGGCGGTGACTTCGGCGGCTGAGTCCACCACGACTCGGGGGCCCGCCCGACCGCAACTCGAGTGTTAAACGCGGTGCTCGGTGCAAGCCGAGCCCTTTTCCGGCGCATCGATACCGGCGGGCTCGCGCGAATCTTTCCGCGTTGTTAACGCTTCGTTCCGTACAGTCCCGGCGATCTGCCAGCATGCGCCTCGCCGGGCGTTCCGAACGATTGCGATCACGCCGTGCACGAGCCTGCCCGCCACATTACGACCGACGCCGCAACGCCCGCCGCGCTCGCGACGGCATCGCCGGAGGCGATGGCTGTGCCGCTGCTCGAGATCATGAATGCGGTCCAAGAGGCGGCGTATGTCTGGGATCGGGGCAGCGACACCATCCACTGGAGCCGAAATGCGGCAACGGTCCTTGGGCTCGCCTCGCTCGACGAGATCTCGACCGGCGATGACTTTCACAAGTTGATTGCAAGTGAGCACGCCGGTGCCCGTCAGGAGCGCATCACAACCCCGCAAGCCCCTTCAACACACGTCGACGAGCCCCCCGCAGATGAGCGGTGCGAGGCGACACTTGGCTCAGCGGCGAGGGATGCGCTGCCGACCTACCGTCTTCAATATCGCTTTATGCCCGAGGGGCGACGCTCCAGCACCGCGTTATGGATCGAGGATCAGGGCTCTGTCCGGAATCTGCCGGGCGGCGTGACGATCGCATGCGGTTTGGTGCGCCGGGTCGATGATCGGCGCGACGAGGATCGGCAGCTGAATGTCCTGAACAATCAGGATGAGTTGACCGGGCTGATGAACCGGCCAAGCCTGAAGAGTGCAATTGCCTCCGTGATCGTAGAGGCAAAAGCCAAGCGGCACACGTCAGTTTTTCTTCTCGCGGCGATTGATAATCTGACGCTCGTCAACGAGACATTCGGCTTCGATGTCGGCGATGAGGCGATCCGGATTGTCGGTCAGCGGTTGGCAAGTCGGTTGCGTGGTGGCGATGCGATCGGGCGGTTTTCGTCGAACAAGTTCGGGATCCTGATCAACGATTGTGAGGCGATCGGGCTGAAGGCCGTGACGAAGCGGCTTCAGCAGGTCGTCAGCGAAACTGCGATCGAGACAGCGCAATGCCGTTTTTCTCTCACGATCTCGATTGGCGCTATCCTCGTGCCACGTGATGCGATGACGCCAGACGATGCGACGGCTGGCGTGATGCAAGCGCTCGAAAGCGCTAAGACAATGCGGCAGGAGAATTTTGCGCTGTTCGCGCCGAATGCCCAGCTCATCTCCAAGCGCAAGCAGAACATGGAGATTTCGGAAGCGGTCATTGCGGCGATTGATGAAGATCGGATGCGGATTGCGCTGCAGCCGATCGTGCGGACGGATACGCATGAGCCGGCCTTTCACGAATGCCTGTTGCGGATGGAAATGCCTGACGGGCGGATGGAAAGTGCCGGGTATTTCATCCCGCTTGCCGAGCAACTGGGGCTGTCCCGCCTGATCGATCAACGTGTGCTGGAGCTGACTGTCGCGCAAGTGCGCCGTAACCCTAAGCTGCATGTCTCCATGAACGTTTCAGGGCTCACCGCGACCAATCACGCGTGGCTCGTCGCGCTCGACAAACTGACCGGGCGCGACCGTTCAATCACGCAGCGGATCACCGTTGAAATCACGGAGACGGCTGCAATCCAAGACCTTGATGAGAGCGTCAACTTTGTCGATGCGCTCAAGGAATTGGGGTGCAAGGTCGCAATCGATGACTTTGGTGCAGGCTATACGTCATTCCGAAACCTGAAGTATCTCGGTGTCGACATGGTCAAGATCGATGGCGCATTCGTCAAAAATCTCAAGGATAACGCGGACGACCGCGTGTTCGTAACGAAGCTCTCCGAGCTTGCCGCGCACTTCGGCATGGAAACCGTCGCGGAGTGGGTGGGCGATGAGCAGTCAGCTGACTTCCTTCGCGATATCGGTATCACGTATCTGCAGGGATTTTATTTTGGCGAACCGGAGATGGCGAAACACACTGACGAACCTGCCGCCGTCTCGCTCGTCAAAGCGGCCGGGTGACGTGAGTTAGCGCGTCATCTGGAAGGTGAGGTCGATGTTGCTCTGCAGCGACAGCGGCTATTTGCGCTTCGCCAGAGCGTCGATCTGCTTCTGCATCGCGGCGATCTGATCCTGCAGGACACCGAGGTTTTGCTCCTCGCCAGAGCGTGGGGCCAAAGGCTCGGACGCCCCGTTCCCATTGGTAGCCGATTTTGCAGGTGTGGCGGCATTCGGGAGGTCTTCGTCCGCGGTCTGGTCGGGCCCTGTCGTGCCTGAACCCGAGAACGGCGAGAACACCGACATGGCCTTCTCGAACATCGCAAAATTTCGCCGCGTCTGCTCCTGCATGGCTTCGAGCGATCGGCCGGTGAAGGTGTCACCCAGCGCGGACTTGTAGCGATCCTGCTCTCGAGAAAATGTGTCGAGACTGAGCTCGAGATAACTCGGCACGAAGCGCTCCATGCCGTGACCATAAAATCGGATGAGCTGACGCAGGAAGTTGACCGGCATGAGGTTCTGCCCCTTGCCTTCCTGTTCCAGGATGATCTGCGTGAGCACGCTATGGGTCAGGTCCTTGCCGGACTTGGCATCGACGACCACGAATTCCTTGTCGTCCTTCACCATTTTGGCAAGATCATCGAGCGTCACGTACGCGCTCGTCTCCGTGTTGTAGAGACGGCGGTTGGTGTACTTTTTGATCCGAACCGGGTCGGTCTTGCTCGCCACGGTGCTTGTCCTCGTGATTGCGCGCCACCCCAACGTCGACGCCTTCCACTTTAGTCTACAGCATCAGACCGGCAAGAAGAACCACTGTCGGTGAGTTTGGTTGCATGGCCGGCTTGCGAAATATGTCGTCTGCGACGTTGCTCGGCAGGCATGACACCTGTTATCCCCGGCGTTGGCGCAGAGATGCTTGATCTGTGGCGAGGGGGGCAACGCCTCCTTATCGCTTCGACAGATCAGATCCACTCTTGTCGCCTGGTGCGAACGCTTTTGATTTTTGAGGAGACTAAACCCATGGCCGCTGCTGACACGATCGTCATCGCCAGTGCTGCGCGCACGCCCGTCGGATCTTTCGGCGGTGCGCTTTCGAGCCTGCCTGCGCACAAGCTCGGTGTTGCGGCCATCGAGGGAGCGCTTGATCGTGCCGGCGTGAAGCCGGACGACGTCAGCGAAGTGATCATGGGGCAGGTGCTCTCAGCGGGCGAAGGGCAGAATCCGGCACGTCAGGCCGCGATCGGTGCCGGCATCCCCGTCGAGGCGCCTGCGTGGGGCATGAACCAGCTTTGTGGCTCGGGCCTGCGCGCTGTCGCGCTCGGGGCGCAGCAGATCCAATCCGGTGATGCGACGATCGTTGTTGCGGGCGGTCAGGAAAGCATGAGCCAGGCGCCGCATCTCGCCAATCTGCGCAACGGAAAGAAAATGGGCGACATGCAGTTCATCGATTCGATGATCAAAGATGGCCTGTGGGATGCCTTCAACGGCTACCATATGGGCACGACTGCGGAGAACGTCGCTAAGGAGTATCAAATCACGCGCGATGAGCAGGACACGTTTGCCGTCGCATCGCAGAACAAGGCGGAAGAGGCGAAAAAGGCCGGACGCTTCAAGGATGAGATCACCGCCGTCACCGTGCCATCGCGAAAGGGCGATATGATCGTTGAGGAAGACGAGTATATCCGCGATGGCGTGACGATTGAGAGCATCTCAGGCATGCGGCCTGCGTTCGAGAAAGACGGAACCGTAACGGCGGGCAACGCAAGTGGGATCAATGACGGTGCGGCTGCTGTCGTCCTGATGTCGTCAAGCGAAGCTGAAAAGCGCGGAATCAAACCGATGGCGCGGATCGTCTCGTGGGCACATGCTGGCGTTGATCCGAAGATCATGGGCACTGGACCGATCCCTGCGTCGACGAAAGCACTGGAGAACGCCGGGTGGTCGGTCGACGATCTCGATCTCGTTGAAGCGAATGAGGCCTTCGCGGCGCAGGCCTGCGCGGTCAACAAGGGGCTCGGGTTCGATACCGGCAAAGTCAACGTCAATGGCGGTGCGATCGCGATCGGACATCCGATCGGCGCATCGGGTGCGCGTGTGCTCAACACACTGCTGTTCGAGATGCAGCGGCGCGATGCGAAAAAAGGTCTGGCCACGCTGTGCATTGGTGGTGGCATGGGTGTCGCCATGTGCGTTGAGCGCGACTGAACCCTCAGCGGACGATTAATCTCCGCCGCCGTGCTCGCGCCGACGCGGCTGCGGCAATTCCCCCAAGCGGTCACGGTGTGGCTCTGGCAAGACCTGCCCGGCCACCCATGCGAAGGCCAATGACTTCAAACTCACATCAGGAGAACGCATCGTATGTCACGTGTCGCAATCGTTACCGGGGGAACCCGTGGAATTGGCGAGGCCATTTCCATCGCTCTGAAAAATGCCGGTTACACGGTTGCCGCAACGTACGGCGGCAATGACGAGGCCGCGGAAAAATTCAAGGCTGCCAACGGCATCAACGTCTACAAGTGGGACTGTGGGGATGCGCAGGCCTGTGCGGACGGGATCGCAAAAGTCCAGGCTGAGCTGGGCGACGTTGATGTCGTGGTCAACAATGCCGGCATCACACGCGATGGCATGCTGCACAAAATGAGCGCCGAGAACTGGAGCGACGTGATCCGCACCAATCTCGACAGCGTGTTTTACATGACGAAGCCGGTGATAGACGGCATGCGCGAACGCGGGTTTGGGCGGATCATCTCGATCTCGTCGATTAACGGGCGCAAAGGCCAGATGGGTCAGGCGAATTATTCCGCCGCAAAAGCCGGTTTGCTCGGGTTCACCAAAGCGCTGGCGCAGGAAGGCGCACGCAAGGGTATTACGGCCAACGTGATTGCACCGGGTTACATCAATACCGAAATGGTGGCGGCTGTTCCGGAGAAAGTTCTCGAAGGCATCATCGGCCAGATCCCCGTTGGACGTCTCGGCACTGCGGAAGAGATCGCGCGTTGTGTCGTGTTCCTCGCGGGCGACGAGGCCGGTTTCATTACCGGTTCATGCCTCGATGCGAATGGCGGTCAGTACATGGCGTAGCCATGAATCGCACTTCGGCGTTTCAAAAAACAAGCCTCGCGAACCGCTCCGGTCCGCGAGGCTTTTTTATCTCCGCA
>JBCBXF010000044.1:0-17424 GCA_039816705.1 Pseudomonadota bacterium
GCGGGTGACAGGCGTATGACGTCGCGTTCTTTTGTTGGCCTCGACAAGCCCCGGTTGTATGCTGCGGCGCACGACGACTGGGGAGCCTCTGATGACATCGACGGCAAGCGACACCGCGGCCCAGACGACGGGCGACGCGCCAGCGGCAGTGCCCCGGTCATACTTCTTTGAGGATCTCGAGGTTGGACAGCTCGAGTCCATTCGGCGGGTCGTGACGCGCGAAGATATTCAGGCGTTTGCCGATATTTCCGGCGATCACAATCCAGTGCATCTCAATGACGACTATGCCGCCGGCACGATGTTCAAACAGGTCATCGCCCACGGCATTCTGTCCGCGAGCTATGTCTCAGCCGTTTTTGGCATGCATCTGCCGGGGCCAGGCGCGATCTACATTTCTCAGACACTCAACTTCAAGGCGCCTGTCTTCATCGGCAGTGAGGTCGTTACGGAAGTTGAGGTGCAAGAGCTCATACCTCACCGACGGCGCGTGATTTTTGCGTGCCGATGTCATGTCGGCAGCACACTCGTGCTCGATGGTGAAGCTGTGATCATGGTGCCGAACCGGCCGAACGTCTGAGTTTGAAAAAGCCCGCATGCCCGGCAACCATATTTCGAATGTAGACAGGCGCGGCGCGTGGCGAGTAGGCCAACCCGGATGAAGACCCTGCGATCATACGAAGATGTGCCTGGCGATTTGCGCGGTGGCGTCATAGCTATCGGTAACTTCGACGGGGTGCATCGTGGACATCAGGCCGTCATTGCAAAGACCTTAGGGTTGGCTCAGCAGAACCACGCCGGAGCACCGGTTGGCGTCATGTGTTTTTCGCCGCACCCACGACGCTTCTTCGCGCCTGACGCACCGTTGTTTCAGCTCACGACCGAGGCGCAGAAGGTTGACCTGTTCGCGGCACAGGACCTCGATTTCACGGCTATCATTCCGTTTGACGCGGCACTTGCCGGGTTGGACGCGGAGGCGTTTGTGGCTGATGTGCTCGTGGCCGGGCTTGGGGTTGCGCATGTGGTAATCGGGTATGATTTCCATTTCGGCAAGAAGCGCGGCGGGAGTCCGCAGACGATGCAGGCGCTTGGCGAGACCCACGGTTTTGGCGTTACCATTGTGGCGCCCGAGAGTGATGGCGGAGAGATTTACTCCTCGTCCCGGGTACGTGCGCATCTGCGGGCCGGAGATGTCGCGGAGGCGGCGCGGCTGCTCGGTCGGCCATGGTCGGTAAGAGGTGAGGTGGCACATGGTGACGGACGGGGAACCGGCCTCGGGTTTCCAACGGCGAACATTGCAATGCCCGATGGGGCTGATCTGCTGCCGGGCATCTATGCGGTACGCGTGAAGCGCCGAGATGCGCTGGTTGACGGCGCGGCCTATCTCGGAACTCGGCCGACGTTTGATGGTATCGATGTGCGGCTGGAAACATTTCTGTTTGATTTTGACGGCTCGCTCTATGGCGACGAGATCGAGGTGATGTTCGTTGCGTTTGTGCGTGGCGATGAAGCCTTTGCCGATGGGGAAGCGCTGGCGCGGCAGATGGACATCGACGTGGCAAACGCACGGGATGCACTCGCGGCGGACGCGTCGCGGGATGCCGCCTGACGCGCGCCTTGCGATCCTCCCTTCAATCATCGAGGTCCGGAAAACCTCGCGCATACCGTCAATAGGTGATGCCGTGGGCATGCCAATGGGCGTGCGCCTCTTCGAAGGTCGGCATGGTGTCAGTCTCATAGCCGCAGGTCTTGCCGGTCGCGAAACTGTTGAACGCCGCAATCGCCTCGGCGTGGGGCCCCGTAAACACGAAGCTCTGCATGGCTTCGCGGTCTTGCCAGACAGTCACGGTGTGGCGCACGCCATCCACGGTCTTCGCCATCACTGCGAGGTTGCCCGGCGCGTTGCTGGCCGCACGAAAACAAGGACCAGCATGGCGCCAGAATGGCACGATATGCCACCAGCGCTTCAGTCGCAGACCTGTAATCGAGACATACATCTGGGTCTCACCAATGGGCATCTGGGTCCCACCAACGGGCATCTGGATCCCACCAAGGGGCATGGCTTCATCGAGATCACGCCGTAACCGGGGCGTGCAACTGGGGCAGGTTTGCTTGTTCCCGGTCCGCGATCATACGACCGAATGGGCCGCCTGCGACACTCTCCCCGCAACCAAGGGGAGATGTTGCGTTGCAGCATGGCCCAAGACGCGGCAAAAGTACGCAACTTCTGCCGAGCCTGGAGATGACGCATGACCGACGCGCCGCAAAAAGATCGCCCGTGGTTGATCCGCACATATTCGGGTCACTCGACGGCTGCCGCGTCCAACGCGCTCTATCGCGGCAATCTTGCGAAGGGCCAGACCGGACTTTCCGTTGCCTTCGATCTGCCGACGCAGACGGGATATGACAGCGATCACCCGCTGGCGACAGGCGAGGTCGGCAAGGTCGGCGTCCCGGTTTCGCATTTGGGCGACATGAAAACGCTGTTTGCGGACATTCCGCTTGAGCAGATGAACACGTCGATGACGATCAATGCGACTGCGCCTTGGTTGCTGGCGCTCTACATCGCGGCGGCTGACGAACAAGGGGCCGACCGCAAGAAGCTCTCCGGCACGGTCCAGAACGACATCATGAAGGAGTATCTGTCTCGAGGGACATACGTTTTTCCTCCTGAGCCGTCGATGCGGCTGATCAAAGATGTGATCTGCTACACGTGGACGGAAATTCCGAAGTGGAATCCGACGAACGTCTGTTCCTACCACCTGCAGGAAGCGGGTGCGACGCCGGTGCAGGAGTTGAGCTTTGCGCTCGCGACGGCGCAGGCAGTGCTCGACACCGTGCGAGACAGCGGCGAAGTGAGTGCGGAGGATTTTCCGACGGTCGTTGGGCGTATTTCGTTCTTCGTGAATGCGGGCCTGCGGTTCGTGACCGAAATCTGCAAGATGCGGGCGTTCACAGAGCTCTGGGATGAAATCTGCCAAGAGCGCTACGGGGTAGATGATCCGAAGCTGAGACGTTTCCGCTATGGTGTGCAGGTCAATTCGCTCGGGCTGACCGAGCCGCAACCGGAGAATAATGTCTACCGCATCCTGCTTGAGATGCTGGCGGTGACACTGTCGAAGAGTGCGCGGGCGCGGGCGGTTCAATTGCCGGCGTGGAACGAGGCGCTTGGTCTGCCACGTCCGTGGGATCAGCAATGGTCGATCCGCATGCAGCAGGTGTTGGCGTATGAAACGGACCTGCTCGAATATGGTGATCTTTTCGATGGCTCTGCAGTCATCGAGGCCAAGGTCGCGGCACTGAAGGACGAGGCGCGAGGCGAGCTGGCACAACTTGATCAGATGGGCGGTGCGGTTGCTGGCATTGACTATATGAAACAGCGTCTCGTTGAATCGAACTCCGCGCGGCTGGCGGGCATCGAGAGCGGCGCGCAGGTCGTCGTGGGTGTGAACCGGTGGACGGAGAGCGAACCGTCGCCGCTTGCCGCTGGCGAGGATGGCGGCATCATGACCGTTGATCCGCAAGTCGAGACCGACCAGATCGCTGCGCTTGAGGCGTGGCGCGCGCAACGCGACAACGCAGCGGCGGAAGCTGCAATTGCCGAGTTGCGCGCAGCGGCGCAGGAAGGCCGCAATGTCATGGAGCCCTCAATCGCGGCGGCGAAGGCCGGGGTGACAACCGGCGAATGGGGCGGCGTGTTGCGCGAAGTCTTTGGCGAATATCGCGCGCCAACCGGTGTCGGCAAAGCGGCGCCTGGCAATGCGGACGGGCTTGATGACGTGCAACGCGCCGTTGAGGCCGTGAGCGCGCGGATTGGACGGCGGATAAAATTCCTCGTTGGCAAACCGGGTCTCGATGGCCACTCGAATGGTGCGGAACAGATTGCCGTACGTGCCCGCGATTGCGGAATGGAGGTGGTCTACGAGGGTATCCGCCTGACCGCCGCGCAGATCGTCAACGCCGCGCTTGAGGAAAGTGTGCATGTTGTTGGACTTTCCATCCTCTCCGGCTCACACCTGCCACTCGTGAAAGACGTCATGGCGCGGATGAGCGCGGCGGGCATCGGCGATGTGCCTGTAATTGTGGGCGGTATTATTCCTCCTGACGATGCGGCCACACTCAAAGCCGCGGGCGTCGCAGCCGTCTACACGCCGAAAGACTTCCAGCTGAACGACATCATGCGCGACATCGTCCGGCTGGTGGACAGGGTTGAAGTCGCGGCGTAGTGCGGTTGAAAGGTCTCGCTTACTCGTCGACGCCGTAGAGCAGGCGCCGACTGGGGACGAGCGGAAGCCATTCTGGGATGCGCTTCTTCGCCAGCCAGTAGGGGCGCCACGCGCGGACCCACAGGCGTTTGTTGAGTTTCATGCGGTCGTGGCGCGGTTCGTCGAAGTCGTGCGCAACGAAGTCGTGAGCACTGATCCAGCGGTAGACAGCTTCAGCGACGTCCCGATCTACGGTGCCGTTGTTTGGCCCCTCGAGCTGCCTGATCTGCGGGGCAAAGAACTTTTTCGACCGGGTGACCTCGCACGCCGCCACATGCTTTCCGTCTTTGCGGATACTCCAGATGCGCGATTGATGACGCAAAATGCTGTAGCCGTAGCCGTTGATGGCCAGGCAGTTCGACAGAGCCTCTGCTTCGTCGATCAGGTCCTGGCTGGTGCTCAGCGGGATGAATACGAAATCTCCGACGGTCTGCGGTGTGAGCCACGGGTCGTTGATCGGCGTCGCGTCAAGCGTCATGTGCAGACGGATCTGGCTGAACCAGTCATTTGCACTCTCTTTTGCGGCCTTGAGTGACATTTCTTTCCGCCAGATGTAGTCCGAGCGCACCTGTGCGGGCACGGTCGTTTTGCCAGTGTACCAGGCCCAAAGCATCAAAAGGCGGATCTGTTTGGTCGGTAGGGCGTCACTCCGATACTTTCTGTAGAAGCCAAGCCAGATGGCGGCCTCAGGCGTGCCCCACGTGAGCGCCTCGCACACGGTCTCGAACCAGACGGGTGCCACACGCGGTGAGAGCGGAATGGCGTCCGCAATGCGGCATCTGAATGCCGGCGTATCGGTAAGTTCGGGTAGTGGCGTTGTGAATGCCTCGATCGGCACCCTGCGCAGCCACAATGGGACACCTGCGAGGCGCGCAATCTCGCGCAGCCGTGCGCCCTCACGCACGGCTGCATATGCCGGCGAGTGATCAACGCCACGACGTGGCCAGGCAAGCGTAAACAAAAGTGCCGGAAAGCTGACTGCAAGATCAGCAAGCCGCTCGTCTTGCGCGGCACACGCCGCAACTATGTCGCGCACGCGCGGGTCAAAACGCGCGATCGAATGCGCGCGACGCTTCGCAACGCGAAGGCCGCGCGTACGCGCACGCGTACGCATGGAAATCGAAGACATGAGTTATCATCCGCAGATCTGCCCCATTAGCGCCGAGCGCGGGGACAGTAATTTCTCAGAAGCAGGGGGCATCTACGCTTTGGCAGATGCGGTCGCGCGATGTCAGGTCGCAGCGAAGGCGGCGCCTGTTCGAAGACGTAATGTCATGACCGCCTCCTGTTTCTCGACGGCGTTACGTCGTCACCTGAGCGGGATCGCGCTTTTACGCGCAGCATGCGGTGAAGGGAAGCACCACGTCTTGCGTTGGTTGCACTATCGTTGCGGCTGCATGCTGAAGCATGCTTGATGCGGAGATTAAATCAGCCCGGCCGTGGCGAACTTTTCGCGGACGGTGTTGAAGTCGTAGGGCTTCAAGAGGAAATCATTGGCGCCGGCTGAAAGTGCGCGATTGATGCGCGGCGCGTCGTGCTCTGTCGTGCAGTAGATGATTTTCGGCTGGTCGCCGTCTTCTTCCTGTGACAGCGCTTCGAGAAAGGCGATGCCGTCCATCGAGGGCATGTGCCAATCAAGCAAGATCGCGTCTGGCATGTCGTTGCGACATTGCTCAAGCGCTTCTGTGCCGTTCTCTGCTTCGAGAGTCACGAAACCCAGTTCGTCCGAGATCGCGCGGGCTACCTTGCGAACGACTTCGGAGTCGTCCACGACCAAACACATTTTCATAACGATTGGCGCTCCCCGGCCCGCTTCGCACCCATCGCATGGCGCGGCTATCCCAAGCGATACGTTGGAGTATCGACGCAAAGCGTTAACGGAATGTCAGCACGCCGGCCGGAGAGCGGATAGGGTACGCAAGTCAGCTAACTGCGCTCAACATGACGTCGCCATTGTCATCGCTGATTGCAATCCGCATCCCGGCTTCAGTTGCGAGCAGGTGGGTGTAGTAGGCTTGGATCGTCAGGGCATCGAGGCCGTCAGCGCCCGTGCCCGCGATGAAATCTGCGAGATGCTTTGGTGGGCGCGCGGCTTCGCCGGTGCAACGGATCATAAAGCTCGGCGTTGTCTCGATGTTTTGCCCCATCACCTGCAATGTGCCTCCCCGCGGGAGCGCTGTGATGGCGCAGGCAAGCATATTGAGCAGCAGCTTCACCTTGTCCTTCGGCAGGTAGCCCGGGGGAACCTGCCAATCGAGTGTGTGTTTGTCATCGCCAATATAGGCCTGCGAAATCTTGTGGGCGTTGCCGAGATCGATGACGGCGCCGGCTGATCCCGCGGCCCCGAACGCAAAGCGGGCAAACTCGAGTTTTGCGGACGCCTGCTGGGTAAAATCCTTGATGATCTTGAGCGCGTATTCGCGGCTGTCCGGATCATCGTCGTCTTCCAAAACTTCAAGACCGTTGAAGATCGCGCCAACCGGACCGATCACGTCATGGCAGATCTTGCTGGAAATGAGTGCGGACAGCTCTAGGCTCGAGATCGGTGGTTCAGCGCTCATGGTGACAGCTCCTCAAGGCGGCATTGGGTGAGCGACGACGGCAAGAGCGCCACTCGACGGCACCGGACTGCAACCGCGACATCGCCTGATGGCTGACGCACGGTTGGGTGTTGTGGTGAACGCGGGAACAAATCACTGCCTAACATCGCGATGTGATCCGCGCCACGCATGATCCGGTTTGGCGGTGCGCGTGTGGAGAGACGTACCTCCGCGCGTTTCAGTGTTGCGCACGTGTCACAGGCTCGTGATGCCTTAATGCCGCTCGGCTGGAGCCTTAGTTTTGCTCGACTTGAACGCGACGACCGACGGGTCAGAGCGATCTGGTTGCGGCGCCCGGCGTCTGAGGGTTGCTGTTCAGCGCACCGCTGTCACGAGGAATTCGGTTCAATGACTTCCATCTCGAATGCGGGTCTGTCTCGTCGCCGGTCAGCGGTCTCGACGCTTGTTGCAACGGCCTTCATTGCTGCCCTTTCGCTGGGGACAGTTGCGGAAGCGGAGCAGTTGCCGTGGGGAGCTGCCACGCAAGAACCGGACGTCGTCACACCATCGACAACCTATGATCCCGGGCCGATCGACCCGGCGGACGACTACGACACGCGGAGCGGCAGCTACGAGGATGACTCGCTTGCGCCCCGTCGGACCAGACGCGGTACGCCCGGCACGCAGGATCGTTTTCAGGATGACCCTGACTATTCGACCTATCAGCCAGCCGCACCCGATCCGAATTTCGACGTCGATGACGGACTCTATGACCCGCAGCGGCAACGCCGTGCCCGTCGCAAACCCGGCCAGCAGGGAACTGGCGAGCGGGCCTATGTCCCGCGTACTGCGCCGCCACAGCAAGCGGAAACGCCCTATCCCAGCCGCTTCGACGGCACGTTCAGCGCGGACGAGATCGTACGCGCCGGGCACAATGCGTTTGGTCAGGTGGCGCGCGGGTTCGCAAGCGTTGTGGAGTACGCGTTTCAGAAGCAAGGCCGGCCTAATGGTTACATCATCGGTCAGGAGGCCGGTGGTGCGGTGGTTGCCGGGCTTCGCTATGGCGAGGGGATGCTTTATACCAAAAATGCGGGCAATCACGCGGTCTACTGGCAAGGACCATCTGTCGGATATGACTTTGGGGCCGAAGGTTCCAAAACAATGATCCTGGTGTATGACATGCGGGATACGTCGGACGTTTATGGCCGGTTCGGCGGGGTCGATGGATCGGCTTATCTGGTCGGCGGCGTCGGGATAACGTTTCAGCAGCGTGGCCATGTCATCATGGCGCCGATCCGCTCCGGCGTCGGGCTGCGTCTTGGGGCAAATATTGGATATCTGAAATACTCCCGTGTCCCGACCTGGAACCCATTTTGATGCGCTGAGAGGAGTGCAGATTCCTGCACACGGCAATAAGTGTGCGCCCGGCCGCGGCGGGTATACCGGCCTCTCGTTCGCGCGGAGTGTGGCGCGATGATCCAGGCGTTGATGCTGATCGGCCTGGGCTTCTTTGCGGCGACACTGCTGGCGCTGCTCGTCGCGCCTGCCGCATGGGCGCGGGCCGTTCGCATCACATCGCACCGCATCCGATCCTCGCTTCCGATCAACGAGACGGAAATTCGTGCTGAGAAGGATCAACTGCGTGCTGGCCACGCGGTCACTGTCCATCGGCTCGAGAAGAAGATTGAACGCGCAGAGATGGGTGCGGCGCGTCAAAGAGTTGAGCTCAACCGGCGCGAGGCGCGGATTGCCGAGCTTGAAGAGGCCGCCAAGACGCTGGCTGATGACCGTGATGAAAATCGCAATGCACGTTCGGTGCTGGCGCAGACGCTGAACGAGCGCCTGCCGCGCGCCGAGGAGCGGTTGCGTGAAACACGTGCGCTTCTTGAAACGCGTGACACGCAGATTGGCAAGTTTGTCGAAGCGGCAACGCACCAGCATCAAGCGCTGGTCGAGGCCAATGCGATGATGCGCCAGCAAGACGCCGCTCTCGAACGCATGAAAGCGGCGATGATGGCGCGACAGTCTGCCGAGCGTTACCGGGTGCCGAGCGAAGCGCTGGAGCAGACGCTCGCTCTGCAAAGCGAGGTCATGGAACTGCGTGCCCGCAACGCAACGCAGACCAAGCTAATTGAGCGCATCCAGGACGCGGAACGCACCAGGACTGAAAGTGATGCAGCGCGGGACGCCGCGCTTGATGGTGGCGCAGTTGCCGGTCGAGATGGTAACGACGTCTCCTCCCAACCCGCAATGGCTGCAGGCGTCGCCGGAGCGGAGGAAAAAAGCGGATTTCTCGATCGTTTCAACCGCTACAAGGCTGCATTGCTGCGGGAGAAAGAGACGACTGCGCGGCTGCGAACAGAGCTTGCGAATGCGCACGACCGTGCAGCGCGCCTTTCGTCTCACTACCGTGAGGAGCTGCGCACGCTATCCCACAACGTATCGGCCAACGTCACTGCGTATCAGACCCGAATGCCGCAATCGAATGCTGCGGGGTATGAGTTTGAGGACAGTCTGCGCGACGCGCATCCTTATCGCGCCTCAGCGCAGGCCATCTCCAATGGCGGGGCATCGGTGAACGGCGGGAACGGCAATGGCCAAGTCTCTGAGGTGGCGGCACCGGCCCGTGGCGGGCTCACAGCCCGGCTGGTATCGCAAGAGGGTGGCACAGATCAAACGACGCCATCGCCAGACGTTCCAACATCGGTCACTGCCCGCCCTGTCCGCGAGACCACTGTCAAGAGCGGCACGCTTCTCCAGCGCCTCAAAGGGTATGAGGACGGTTAGCCGCCTGTTGTCGTCTGGCCGTTGTGATGTGCAGCTTTTTTCTCCGGTTTACCGAGCGTGGCCACCGCGTACGCGGGTGTTTGCAGGATCGTATCGGTTGGGCGGTACCACCGTCGCCACATTGGTCTTGCCGAGCACGAGTGCGTGAAGCGTTGTGCCCTCGTCAGCGTATCGTGGGTCGACGAAGGCCATGGCGAGATTTTCTCCGACACGATGCCCGTAGGCGGCTGACGTGATGGTGCCGACGACAGTGCTGCCGTCCAAAAGGCTATCGCCCGGATGTGCCGGCGCGGTACCGTTGTCGATTGTCAGGCTCACCAGTTTTCGGCGCGGGCTGTTGCGGCGTGCCATCAAAGCGTTGTGCCCGCGATAGTCTGTTTTCTTGTTCGAGACGAAGCGGTCGAGGTCGCTTTCGAAGGCGTCGAATTCGGTCAGCAGATCGGCCTTCCAGTGGCGATACCCCTTTTCAATACGCATGCTCTCCGCCGCATGTGCACCGAAGTGGATGAGGTCGTGGGCGGTACTCGCGGCGATGAGCGCGTCGTAGATCGCGACCAGATCCGCGTTAGGGGTGTGCAACTCGATCGCATCTTCGCCAGAGTAGCTGACCGACATCGCCATCACTTTTTTCTCCGCGATCGCCACCATCGTGCAGCGCAACCATGGAAACGCAGAGTGGCTCCAGTCTGTCGCTGGCGCAACGTCGGCGAGCAGGATGCGGGCAGCCGGTCCGGCAAGGACAAGCGTCGTGATGCGATCGGTCAGGTTCTCGATTTTGACGCCCTCCGGCGGGTTTGCGTGGTTGAGGAGATCGGCATCATGGTCGAGTGCCGCCGCCGCTGAGCCGAGCACGAAGTGATCCGGTGCAAGGCGCGCGATGGTGAATTCGCTTTGGACGTTGCCATGGTCATTCAGAAGGTAGACGAGCCCGATGCGCCCCTCGTTTCGCGGTACGTTGCTGCAGGTCAACGTGTCGAACCAGGCGTCTGCGCCTGCGCCTGAGATGGAGAGCCGGTTGAAGCCGGAGACTTCCATGAGCCCGACGCCGGTCGTAACGCCTGCGACTTCCGCTGCAACGATGTCGTGCCACGCGGGCTGTCGGTAGGTGTGGTCGTCGGTGAAGCTTTGGTCAGAGGTAAAGTAAAGCGCGCGCTCCCAGCCATTGATCGTGCCGAACACGGCCCCCACGGCGCCGAGTTTTTCAGTCAACGGCGTGGTCTTGCAGGGGCGACCGGCAGGGCGATGTTCATGCGGGCGGTGAAAGCGGAATTCGTTGCGGTAGTCCTCGATCGCCTTGGCTGCGGTGTAGGCTTCGTCGGCGTGCGAGCTGAAGCGGCGGGGATCGAGCGCCCAGGTGTCGTAACAGGCTTCGCCGTGGACCATTTCCTGCGCCAGAAGCCAGCCGTGGCCGCCGCCTTCGCCGAGCCCGGCGCGCAAGCCGGTGATGCACCAGGCGTCGCGTTTGCCGGGGATGCGGCCGACGAGAGGGACGCCGTCAGGTGTGTAGGTGATCGGGCCGTTGACGATGCGTTTGATGCCCGCGGTCGCGAGGCATGGCAGGCGGCTGATTGCGCCATCAAGGACGTCGGCCACGCGATCGAGATCGTCCGGGCAGAGCGCCATGGTGAAATTCGGATCGATGCCGTCGAGCCCCCATGTGCGGCAGTCCTGCTCGTAAAAGCCGATCAGCAGACCATTCTTTTCCTGGCGCTGATAAAAGTCGTCCGTCGGGCAGCGTATCAGCGGCACCCGGTGATCGAGGGCGTCAAGCTCGGGCAGCGTCTCGGTGACAAAATACTGGTGCTCCATCGAGACGACAGGCAGCTGTGTGCCCATCATCGCTGCGATCTCATTGCAGCGATAGCCGCCGGCATTGACGACGTGTTCGCAGTCGATCGCGCCGCTCGGTGTTTCGACGCGCCAGCCGTCAGCCGTTTGCGTGATTGCGGTTACCGGGCAGTTGCGGTGGATTTCGGCGCCGTTGCGGCGGGAGCGGAACGCGAGTGCCTGGCAGAGCTGCGCAGGGTCGATGTCGCCGTCGGTCGGGTCCCAAAGCGCGCCTTTCAGCCCATCGGTGGTGATGAGTGGATGGCGGCGCTGACTTTCTTCCGGGTCGAGCAGTTCGAAGTCGACGCCCATGCCCTTCGCCATCGATATGAAGTGCTTGTAGCCGTCAACGTGCCAGTCTTCGCTCGCGAGGCGCAGGCCACCGTCGCCGTAGTGGTAGCCGACAGGGTAATCCGGGTCGTCGGCCAGTTCGCGGTAAAGCTTGATCGAGTGGGTCTTAAGCCCGACCATGAGCTGAATAGCGCCGAAGTTCGTCACCTGCGCGGCAGAGTGCCAGGTTGTGCCGGAGGTCAGTTCGTCGCGCTCAAGCAACATGACGTCCGACCATCCTTCGCACGTCAGATGATAGAGCGCGCTCAGGCCCCCGATCCCGCCGCCGATCACGACAGCCCGTGCGCTCGTCTTCATGCGTCATCCCCTCCGATAGTGCGTGGTCTTCGCTGTGGCAGCGCGCTGGATTCGCCCCGGAACCGTTGGTACAACCCGCGCCACCTCAAGGCACGAGAAATGATTCGATGACCAAGGCCGACACTGATGGCGGCAGGGATTGGCGTGAGACGCTGTTCCTGCCTGAGACCGATTTTCCGATGCGCGCCGGGCTGCCGAAGCGCGAGCCTGAATGGCTGGAGCGCTGGAAGCGGATCGACATTTACAAAAAACAGCGCGAGGCGGCGAAGGGCCGGGAGAAATATGTGCTCCACGACGGGCCACCCTATGCGAACGGCAATCTGCACATCGGGCATGCGCTCAACAAGATCCTGAAGGATGTCGTCGCGCGCTCGATGCAGATGCTTGGCAAGGATTCGAACTATGTTCCCGGATGGGACTGCCATGGCCTGCCGATCGAATGGAAGATCGAGGAGCAGTATCGCGCCAAAGGCAAGGACAAGGACGCCGTACCGACAATCGAGTTCCGCAAGGAATGTCGCGCGTTTGCCGAGCACTGGATCAGCGTCCAGCGCGAAGAGTTTCAGCGGCTCGGGTGTGAGGGCGACTGGTGGAACCCGTACCTCACGATGGCCTACGACGCGGAAGCGCGGATCGCGAATGAGTTGATGAAGTTCGCTATGAACGGGCTGCTCTATCGCGGCTCGAAACCCGTGATGTGGTCGGTCGTCGAGCGGACCGCGCTTGCGGAAGCCGAGGTCGAGTATCATGACTATGAGAGCGACACGGTCTGGGTGAAGTTTCCGGTCGTCTCCAAACCGGTGCCGAACACGTCCCGCGATGCGGGGTCGGCTGCGCCGGTTGCGTCAGTTAGTGCGGGAGCACTGGATGGCGCTTCAATTGTCATTTGGACCACAACGCCTTGGACCATGCCGGGAAACCGCGCGATCTCTTATTCTCCACGGGTAAGCTACGCTCTCTATGAAGTCGCCAGCGCGGAGCATGATTTTGGTCCGCAGCCGGGCGAACGGCTTGTGTTTGCGACGTCACTCGCGGAGACGTGTGCCGCGAAAGCGAAGGTGACGCTGACCCGATTGAGCGATGTGACGGCTGGTGATCTTGCGTCTACGACGTGCCGTCATCCACTGGCGCAGGATGGTTACGCTTTCGACGTCCCCCTCCTCGCCGGCGATCACGTCACGGATGAAGATGGCACCGGCTTCGTCCACACGGCGCCCGGACACGGCCGGGAAGACTTTGATATCTGGATGGAAAAGGCGGGCGATCTCAAGGCGCGCGGCATCGTCACGACAATTCCATACACTGTCGGTGAAGATGGGAAATTCACATCTGATGCGCCGGGCTTTGAAGGTAAGCAGGTCATCACTGACAAGGGCAAGAAGGGTGACGCGAACGAAGCCGTCATCGAGGCGCTGATCGGCGCCGACATGCTCTTTGCGCGGGGGAGATTAAAGCATCAGTATCCGCACTCGTGGCGTTCGAAAAAGCCGGTGATCTTCCGCAACACGCCGCAGTGGTTCATCGGGATGGATGAGGCGTTTGACCTGCCCGAGGACGGAGCGAAAGTGTCGCTGCGCAGTGTTGCGCTGGAGGCGATTGACCAGACCCGCTTCGTGCCGCCGGCCGGGCAAAACCGGCTGCGCGGGATGATCGAGGCGAAGCCGGACTGGGTGCTCTCGCGTCAACGTGCGTGGGGTGTGCCGATCACCGTGTTCGTCAAGAAGGGCACGAATGACTACATCCCGAACGCGGAGTGGAATGCCTCCGGCGAACTGATCGACCGGATTGTGACAGCTTTTCAGGAGAGCGGCGCCGATGCCTGGTATGAGGAGGGCGCGAAGGCGCGGTTCCTTGACGGGCTGGTGGACGACGTCGACGAGTGGGACATGGTCACCGACATCCTCGATGTCTGGTTCGACTCAGGCTCGACGCACGCATTCTGTCTCGAGCAGCGCGAGGATCTGAAATGGCCGGCGGACCTTTATCTCGAAGGGTCGGACCAGCACCGAGGCTGGTTTCACTCCTCGCTGCTTGAAAGCTGTGGCACGCGTGGGCGTGCGCCCTATGACGGCGTGCTGACGCACGGGTTCGTTCTCGACGAGAACGGAGAGAAAATGTCGAAAGGGCGTGGCAACATAACGGCACCCCAAGAGATCATCAAAGACTCTGGCGCTGACATTCTTCGGCTCTGGGTGGTGAGTTCCGACTATGCGGGCGATCTGCGGATCGGGAAGGAAATCCTGAAAACCAGCATCGATGCCTATCGCAAGTTGCGCAACACGATGCGGTTCATGCTCGGCAATCTGGCGCACTCTGATCCGGCGGATCGCGTGCCGGTCAGCGAGATGCCAGAGCTGGAGCGCTATATTCTCCATCGCCTGAGTGAGCTCGATGCGCTCGTCCGGCAGGGCTATCAGGATTTCGAGTATCGCCGGGTGTTCGAGGCGCTCTCGAACTTCTGCAACCTAGAGCTGTCGTCGTTCTACTTCGATATCCGTAAGGATACGCTTTATTGCGAGCCGACATCGAGTAGCGTGCGGCGGGCAGCGCTGACGGTGCTGGAGGAGCTTTATTCCTGCCTCACCGCGTGGTTGGCGCCGATGCTCGTCTTTACGATGGAAGAGGTCTGGCTGGCGCGCAATCCGGGGGATGAGGAGAGCGTCCATTTGCGGCTGTTCCCGGATGTGTCGGGCGACTGGCAGGATGATGCGCTTGCGGCCAAGTGGCAGAAGGTGCGGCGGGTGCGTCGCGTCATAACCGGGGCGCTCGAGGTGGAACGGCGTGAAAAGCGGATCGGCTCAAGCCTCGAAGCGGCGCCGGAGGTTTATGTAAGCGACCCTGAACTCCGCGGCGCGCTCGACGGGCTCGATCTCGCCGAGATCGCGATCACCAGCGGGTTGACGCTAGCGGATGGAAATGCGCCAGGCGATGCATTTACACTCGATGAGGTCTCCGGTGTTGCGGTTATCCCGACGAAGGCCGTGGGCACGCGCTGTGCCCGGTCATGGCGGGTGACGAATGACGTTGGGAGCGACCCGGACTATCCGGAGCTTTCCGCGCGTGATGCGGCAGCGGTGCGTGAGTTCGATGCTCGTGCGCAGGCGGCGGAGTAGAGCCGATGGCGATTGATCAGAACGGCGAGATTGTCGCCAGCCGCGGGAGTTGCACGGCGCTCGGGCTGGTGATCGCCGCGTTCGCGCTGATCGCTGATCAGGCGCACAAATATTACATGCTGGAGATCGTCGGGATCTCTCCGGGTGAGCGTATTCTCGTCCTGCCGTTTATGAACTTCGTCTACGCTATCAACAAAGGCATCAGCTACGGATGGCTACAGATGGAAACGATGAGTGGTCAGTATGCGCTGACGGCCTTCGCAGTTGTCGCGTCTATCGTGCTGTTCGTCTGGCTTACGCGCGTGACAGGTCGTCTGCTGGCATCCGGGCTCGGTCTTATCATTGGCGGTGCGCTCGGCAACGGGATCGACCGGGTCCGGATGGGTGGCGTTTTTGACTACATCCAGCTCCATGCGAACGGCTACAGTTGGTATATCTTCAACATTGCGGACGCGGCGATCGTTGTTGGTGTTGTGTTCCTCCTGTACGACTCGTTTATCCTGAGCCGCAAATCTGCCGCAAACGGCGCATAGCCGAACAGGTCAAGACTGCATGAGGGACACTATGTTCTCGCTCACGACGCGTATCCCGATCATCGTCGCTTTTGGCGCTGGGCTCTTCGTGAGTGCGTGCGGCGGGATCGAAGTGGAATCGAAGCTGCTCGATAACATTGGCGTGAGCGGCCTGATTGGCGACGGCAAGCACAAGGAAGAGAAGGTTGCTGCGCGCTCAGGGCTTGTGGTGCCGCCCTCGCAGGACCTCCCTCCACCTGGTGGGGGTGCTATTGCGGCCGTGCCCGACGGTCAGGCGTTCCCGCAGAATCCTGAGGAGCGTGAGGCGGCTGCCAAACGTGCGGCGGAAGCCAAACGTAAGCAGGAATGCAGCGACGAGGACGGTGCATTTGGCACGCGTCAAAGCGGTCGTCACAGCGATCAAGAACTCCCCGGCTCCGAGAAGAAAAACAACGCTGACTGCTCGTCACCGCTGAAGGATTTGTTGGGCAATTCGCTTTAGTCGGGTGATCTGCCCATCTCTTTCTCAGCGGGAAATGGCGACCGGCAGATTGTCGCTCCGAAACCGTTACGACGTGGTGTGCGCTTAACAATCTGTAATTTGACATGGCGTTGCAGTGCACGGAATTTCCGGCGCATGCAGCACGCGGCTATCCCGTCTGGCGTGCGACCCATAACACAGGTGGCACTCGATATGACCGCTCTGACCGACGTCGCGGCCCGGGCTCGGAAATCGATTGTGTGCATCGCGGCAGCAAGCGTTGCCGGCGTTCTCACAATATCCTCCGTTACAGGTTCGACCAAGATGACCGCAACCTCACTCCTCGCCATATCACCCGCGCAGGCGGCATCGAATGACAAACGCGCGCAGCACGCGGTTCTCGAAAACGGCATGGAGGTCGTCGTCATTCCCGATCATCGTGCTCCCGTTGTGACGCACATGGTCTGGTACAAAGTCGGTGCGGCCGATGAGCCTATCGGCTATTCCGGCGTTGCGCACTTCCTTGAACATCTGATGTTCAAGGGGACGGACAAAATTGCGCTTGGCGAATTCTCAAAGATTGTGGCGCGCAACGGCGGTCAGGACAACGCATTCACAAGCCAGGACGTCACCGCCTATTTCCAGCGTGTCGCAAAGGATCGTCTTCCGCTCGTGATGGAGATGGAAGCCGACCGTATGGTCAATCTTAAGTTGGATGAAAAATCTGTCGAGACGGAACGCGATGTCGTTCTCGAAGAGCGTCGCTCGCGGGTTGAAAACAGCCCATCGAGCATCCTCAACGAACAGGTGATGGCGACGCTGTACTACAGCCATCCGTATGGCAATCCGGTGATCGGCTGGCAGCATGAGATTGCAGCGCTCAACCGAAAGGATGCGTTGGATTTCTATGAGCGCTTCTATGCGCCGAACAACGCCATTCTTGTCGTTGCAGGTGATGTGACGATGGACCAGGTGATGAAGCTGGCCAAGGACACCTACGCGAAGATCCCGGGCAATGCCGAAGTTGAAAAGCGCAACAGGACGACTGAGCCGCCACACCGTGGTGCCCGTCAGATTGCGCTTTCCGATCCTCGGGTCGGTCGGGCGACGTGGCAGCGGGCCTATCTTGCCAAAAGCTACAATACCGCTGAGCCAGGTGAGGCCGAAGCGATGGACCTGTTGATGAAGGTTGTCGGCTCTGGTGTTACGAGCCGCGTCTATCAGGAACTTGTCGTTCGCCAGAAAGTCGCAACC